>JAUNOF010000159.1 GCA_030537215.1 Lachnospiraceae bacterium | reverse complement strand
AAATCCTACGCTGCCAAGGAACCGTCCAAAGCCTTCCCGTCCCTGCTCATCGCACTTATACACACCGGCATCCTCCAGAACCCGGGCAAATACGTGACCCACTTCTTCCTGCAGGATTCCCATCACGTTTTCCGCCGTCACATTCTCATACCTGGGCAGGAATTCCTCCACCCAGTCAGCATGCTTTGCCAGTTCCTCATCGGCGCGGATATCCCTGCCGGCTACAATGGCATCGCCTAAATCAGACAGCTCCTTCTTTAACCGGGAAGGAAGCACCGCCAGACCCATAACCTCGATCAGGCCGATATTCTCCTTCTTGATGTGGTGCAGCTCCTGATGGGGATGATATACGCCCAGAGGAAACTCCTCCGTGGTGATATTATTCCGCAGCACCAGATCCAGCTCAAACATATCGCCGTTCTTTCTTGCAATGGGGGTAATGGTGTTGTGAGGCTCGCCGTCTGTCTCGGCAAAAATGAAGGCTGCCTCATCGGTATACCCTCTCCATGCCTTCAGAACAAGATCTGCCAGCTGGATCAGCCGGTCGCTGTCCGTTCCTCTTAAGCGCAGCACAGACATGGGCCAGTACACGATTCCTGCCTCCACATCCTCAAAGCCCGGCATCTGATACTTCTTCTCAATGGGAGCCTTTGCCATGGCAAAGGTGTAATGGCCGCCCTGAAAATGATCGTGGCTTAAGATGGAACCTCCTACGATAGGAAGGTCTGCATTCGAGCCAAGGAAATAGTGAGGGAACAGCTTTACAAAATCAAACAGCTTGATAAAGGTTGCCTTCTCGATCTTCATGGGCACATGCTGGCCGTTAAATACGATACAGTGCTCATTGTAATATACATATGGAGAATACTGGAAGCCCCAGCCGCAGTCATTAATGGTGATGGGGATCACACGATGGTTGTTTCTGGCGGGATGATTCACTCTTCCGGCATAGCCCACGTTCTCCATACATAAAAGACATTTGGGATAGCCGCTCTGCTTTGCCAGCTTCGCCGCTGCAATGGCCTTCGGGTCCTTCTCCGGCTTGGATAAATTGACGGTGATATCCAGATCGCCGTACTTCGTGCTGGTCTTCCACTTTAAATCCTTGCAGACCCGATAACGGCGGATGTAATCGGAATCTTGGCTCAGCTTGTAAAAATAGTCGGTAGCCTCCTCCGGAGATGCCTCATACCGGTTCCAAAACTCCTGGATCACCTCACTTGGACGAGGCATCAGACAATTCATCAGCCTGGTGTCAAACAGATCACGATACACCACACTGTCCTCCGCCAAAACGCCGGTCTCATGGGCATAATCCAAAAGCTCCTTTAAGATGGCTTCCAGATTTTCACACTCCACCGCACCTGTCGGCTCCTCATACTCGTCCAGCTTCAGAACATCTAAAATCTGATTGGTGGCGTAAATCCGGTCCTCCTCCTTGATCAGCCCTGCATTCTGTCCGTATTGTACCAGCGCTTTGATTGCTTCGTAAACCATACCCAATATCCTCCTGCTTCTGCTAGTTTATTTGCTCTTTCTTTCTGCTCTGTTTCCTTAAATGGATTTTTGCTCGCAACTGTGAGGGTACTGAACAATTACCCTGTTTTTATTATAACGCTGAGCTGAAAAAAAGAACATGGAAAAAAGTTATCCCAACCTATACTTTTGTTGCTAAACCTTTATGTGCCCGCCCTGTTACCGCCTCACAAAGCTTCCGATTCGTTCTACCACCATGCCTCCCAGAAGGCCGATCACAGCGCCTGCTACCGTTCCCGCTGCTAAAAGCACTGGGAAATACGCAAATACTCCTGCTGTCTGCACCACAAAGGCTGCCACCAGAAGCTGGCCGATGTTATGTCCTACGCCTCCGATCACGCTGACTCCTACCGGGCCGAACCATCCGGACTTTTTGCACAATATCATTAGCAGAAGGCTTAGAACAGCCCCTGCCATGCTGTACAGGATACCGAACATATTTCCAAAGGTAAATCCAACCAGAATGATCCGCACCAGGTTCACGGCTATGGTTCCTGGAATCCCAACTGTGTAAAGACCGGTCATGGTTACCAGATTCGCCAGCCCCAGCTTCACACCAGGCGCTCCCAGATAGATGGGAAAAAGTGCTTCGATATAGCTGAAAATAAAGGCCAGGGCAATCAGCATGCCGTATCGGGCGACCCAGACACTTTTTTTATCCATTCTATTCATTTTTGATTCCTGTTCTCCTTATATTTCTATGATTTTGATTTTCACTGCCTATGACCAAGATAACTATATCATAATCTAAGAAACGACGCCAGCATCCTTTAAAAAAGACGTTTCTTTTGATACAAAAAAGACGGACAGAAACCGCCTCACGGCAATTATTCTGTCCGTCTGAATCATATTCCTCTAATCTTCCTTCGGCAGGCTCTGCATATACTGATGCATGGACTCTGCCACTACCTTGCTGTGAGCCACGGCCTCCACTACGGTCCGAGCTCCGTTTACCACATCGCCGGATGCAAAGATTCCGGCTCTGGAGGTATGCCCGGTCTCATCTGCAACCAGAAGTCCTCTGGCATTGGCCTTTAATCCCTCTGTGGTGCTGACAATCCGGTTTCTTGGACCCTGGCTGATGGAAATGATCACGCTGTCGGATTCATAGAACTTCTCCGAACCGGGAACCGGTGTCAGCTTGCCCTCCTCATCCTCCAGCATATCCTGGAAGATCACGCCGTCATCCTTGATCTCCACCGGGGCTTTATTGTACTCAAATTCCACACCCTCCAGCTTGGCGTAGCTGAATTCATAATCGCTGGCTGCTACCTTCTTCGTCAAGGAGAAGCAGGTAAGATGGCGTACACCTTTTCGGATGGCCGTTCTGGCAACATCCATGGCTGCATTGCCGGCGCCGATCACGATTACCTTCTTTCCCAGCTTATAGCTGTCCGGATTATTCAAATAGTTGATACCGAAATGCACATTTCCAAAGGTTTCTCCCTTAATATGCAGGGAATTGGGATTCCAAACGCCGGTTCCGATAAAGATAGACTTGTATCCGTCGCGGAACAGATCATCGATGCCGATAGCCCCGCCGCCGATGCTGGTGTTGGGACGGATCTTAATGCCCTTCAGCTCCAGATGCCGGTACTGAATGTCATCCAGCACGCTCTTTGGCAGGCGGAATTCCGGAATGCCATAGCGGAGCACACCGCCGATCTTATCCTTACCTTCAAAGATAGTCACCTGATAACCGTACCTTGCCAGAATAATGGCGATGGTGATGCCGGCCGGGCCGGAACCGATGATCGCCACCCGCATTCCGTTAGACGGGGCAGGTCCCTTGGTCATCTTATTGGCGTATGTAGTGGAAATGTAATTCTCTATGGTAGAAAAATGAACCGGAGCGCCTTTTCTGCCCAGAACACAGTGGCCTTCACACTGGTTTTCATGGTTGCACACCAGGCTGCACACGGTGGTCAGCGGATTATTTTCAAACAGCATCTGTCCCGCTTCATCCAGCTTATTCTCCTTCAGCAGACGGATCGCTTTTGGGATATTGGTATTAATCGGACATCCCTTCTGACACTGTGGTACCTTGCACTGCAGGCAGCGGTTTGCCTCGTCCATAACATGTAATGCCATAACAAACTCCTCCTATCTTAATTTGCAAACGTTTCTATCCCTTATTCTATCACGGTCCACTTTGCCAGTACAAGCCTTTTCCCGCAAATCTCTTGTATCTTTTTACGAAATTCCAAGCACTTTTTTCACAATTTTGTGAATATTTTCACAGTCTTAATTCTGTTTTTTCCGTTCCTTCTGCCTTCTCTGCCTCGTCCACGCGCTCTGCCTTGTCTGCCCGCTATCTCATCCTCTCGCTCTATCTTGTCCGCTCGCTCTCTGTCTTCTGTACCGCCTGGCAGCAGCAAGAAGACTTCCGCACAGAATGGTACCTGCCATCAATGTAATTCCAAGGACAGAAAATCCTGCCGAAGTTCCAAACCGGTCGCTGACCCCGCCTACCGCCGGACTGACCGCGATCATCAAAAGAGAATACAGCATGCTCCCGATACTGGCCATGGTCGCCCGCTGGTCGCTTTCAAACTCCCGGTTCACACTGGTGCTGACCCGTATTTCAGAAATGCTTTCACAGATCTGAACCAGCCCCGCTCCGGCCAGAATGAACGGAATCCATCCGCTTCCCGCCAGACAGGCTCCCACACCGCCGAATATTCCGCAGAGCAGCAGGCTTCTCTGCAGCCTGCCAGATTTCCGGCTGGCAAGCCAGACCCCGGCAGCACCACACAGACGCATCATAAGAAGGGGCAGTCCGATCCAGGCTGCCGGCCAGCCCCTGGCAGTTAAATGCTCCTGGAGAAACATTACGGTCAGATAGGTAGGGCAGGCAATGGCTGCGTCTGCCAGCAGCTTGCACATGGTCCGTGGGTGGGCCGCCACAAAGGCTGCGCTGATCCGGACATGCTCTGCCAGACGGATTCCCATTTTCTGAAAAGGATGTTCCTGACGTTTTTTCTGCAGCTCTGTCACCATCGGCTCTGCCATGGCGGCCGCTGAAAAACAGGAGAGAAGATAGAGTCCTCCGCTTACCAGATAGGTCCCCCGGTATCCCAGCGCCATGGCAACCGGACTAATCAGACAGCTAACAGCAGAACCGCATCTTCCGATAATGCTGAGTTTGGCCCATACCCTGCCAAACCGCTCTGCTTGTCCGCATTCTGCCAGGCTGTCATAAACCATGGCCTCCTCTGTGCCAGATATCATATTGCAGCTGATGGCTGACAGGCTCATTCCCACACATACCAGCCAGAATCCGCCCTTCAGGCACATGCCGGCCGCTGAGAGCATTCCCAGGATGCCGGCTGTCATCAAGGTCCGCCGCCGTCCAAACAAATCCGCCGCCATACCGCTTGGCACCTCAAAAATCAAGCTGGTTATGTGGAAAATTCCTTCCGCCAGCCCTGCCTGTGCCAGAGAAAAGCCTCTTTGCAGCAAAAACAGCACCCATACCGCATCTGCAATCCGAAAGCAAATTGTCATCTCAAACGCATAAAGCTTTTTCAATTGATTTTCAATATTCATTTTTGTCAGCCTCTTCTTTCTTCAAAACAATAAGAAAAAGCCCAAATTTACAGGAAAATATGCCGAAATGGCAGAATTGATCAAAAAAAGAATCCGATCAACAACAGAATTTTCCTGAAAAAGGGCGCACTGGTAGCCTGGATGCTTTAAATGTTTCCTTTAAAACCGAATACATTCGTCATAATCCAGCGCATGTGGTGCTCCTTTCCCAGCAATCATTCTGTTTTTGTAACTGTTCAGTATCTTCACAGTTACCTGTTTTTTAACTATACATCCCGCTCACCATATTGTCAAGGGGATTCCGGCCAGCAGTGTGATGATTACCGTTCGTTACTGTTCCCGTGCGTTCACAGAAACTGGCAAAAAAGCTGTTCTGATAACCATAATGCGCCTTGCCTTTAGGGATTCCTGGTATACCGGCAGGCCGGAAAATTCCCGCAGCCGTAAAAGCTTCCATACCGTCCATTTCTCAGCTTCAGTTCCCCTCCGCACCTTGGACAGCGCATATCAGCATCATCGGAAACCTTTTTCGCCTTCAAAAGCTTTCCCATCTCTTCAAAGCATTTCTGATTCATCACACAGTCGTTCAGCGCCCGGTGGGCTCCTTCTGTGCTGATATGGAAGTATGCAGCCAGATCGGTCAGACGGTGGCGGGAAAGCTGGGGGAGACAGCCTCGTGCCATGGTCAGCGTATCGATGGAATCATTGGGCAGCACTCGTCCGTACAGCTTTGACAGGGCCTGATGGATAAAGTTTAAATCGAAGGAATGAATATTATGCCCCACCAGTACCTCTGCGCCGATAAAATCAAGAAATTTCTCCATGGCCTCCTTCAGACAAGGGGCATCGGCAACCATTTTGTCTGTGATGCCGTTGACCGCAGAGGCGCGGGCCGGGATCGGACAGCCGGGATTCACCAGAGTGGAAAAGGTATCCGCCACCCTCCCGCCTTTCACCTTCACGGCTGATATCTCGATAATCGCGTCCGACCATGGACTTAGGCCTGTGGTTTCCAGGTCAAATACCACGTAATCTGCTACATAGCCCGTCAGATGCTTTCCTTTTCTTTGGTTTTCCATAAATTCCTCCATCGCTTTCTTCTTTTGCTGCCGTTTTGCCACATCATTTCACAGCCAGCTTTTCTGCGTCAGCCTTTTCTATCGTCTTCACCGGAATCCTGCAGTTTTTCGCCTGAACTTGGTCAATCAGAGTCTTATTGACCGTCTGGCATTTCTGATCCAGCGAATGCAGTCGGCTCCCCAAACAGTATAACACATTTTAACATAAAAGCGATTAAAAATGGCACTGCAAAATTTATCTTATTTCCCGGTGCCATGAACATCCGTTTCTTAATTTCTGAACATTCTGGCACAATACAGCATTTTCTTATGATTTTTCCCCATATGGCGGTTTCGGTTCTGCAACCATCGACAGCAGTTCCTGTCTGTCAAAATCATAAGTAATCACCTTATGTTCCTGTCCGGTAAAGGATGCCGGGCCGCCAATACCAAAATATTTCTCAAAAAATGTCTTTAACTTATCAATGACGCCCTGTTTCTTTTTGGCTCTTCCGCCACCGCCAAATCTCGAAATCGGCGGCATGAGCTTGTCAATGTCTGTTCCAGATGTTTTTATCTCCCCATCCCGAAACGCATTCTCCATAAATTTGCGGGTATCTTCCGGTTTCAGTTTTTCCTCCGCTATGATTTCATCAAGGTCATGCACCCTCTGCTCCACCACATAGCTGTGCCATTCATTCATAACATCATCCACGTCATTGATTCCTGCAATAAAATTTTCAATGAGCTGCTTCTTACTGCGCAGTTCTGGGCTGGCGTCAATTGCTTTATGAATGGTAATCAGCACCTCCTTATCCACGCAGTGGGTATCATGGTATTTTTTTACGAGCATAAGAATATAATCAATGTTAATCTCTATTTGCCGGATCAATTCAATCTCAAATACCACATCATCTGTGATGTCCGTACTTTCCTGCCGTTTCTGCTTCCATTCATCCCGTAAATCCTGATAACGTCCAAGATAGTCCTGCAGATCCCGCTCTGAAATTAATTCATTCCCCTTGAAATCATCAAAGGACAACAGCAGGTTCCGCATACGGAGAATCGCGCCAAACAGGGCAATAAAGTCTTTTTGGTTTTGCTCTCCAACAATCTGCGGTTCTGATAACGGAAACTTATGATTCAACTTTTCCATCAAATCCACATAACCCGGCATTTGTTTTCCATCCACAGACTCATACCCGTAATAGTA
>JAUNOF010000158.1:4371-7495 GCA_030537215.1 Lachnospiraceae bacterium | reverse complement strand
GGTTTCTTCTTCATATCAGCACGGACATTATACCACTGCTTCGGCATCTCCTGCTCTTCCAGATAAATTTTGTAAGGGATATTCTGTTCCATGTCGTCTCTTCCTTTCTTCATCGTTTTTTTACAAATCATAACAATTAATTACAAAACAAAAAACTCCCAGCCTACTATTTTCAAATAGGACAGGAGTTATACTTCTGCGGTGCCACCTAACTTCATTCTCTCGAATGCACTCATCTCGTGTACTAGCATACACGTCCTGCTGTAACGTGCAGTCACGTCTCACCTACTTCCCAAAGGTTTCAGCTTGCCCTCCCAGGTCCATTCCCTACTCATCCCATCGCTGCATTCCCACCATCTGCAGCTCTCTGTGCATGTTCAAAACAGGTACTCGTCCTGATCATTGGTTTGTAATTAATTGACTTGTTGTTAGAATATAACAAATATAGCAAAATGTCAAGCCTTTTTTAGTCTATTTTAGCAACCCTTCATGCGGTCATTTTCTTGTCCATCGGAACGGCTGCCCCATTTTACCAGATTCTCCCACCAAACCTGCAGGATCTGGTTTTCCGGCATCAGAAATACGGAATTCCCTCCCGATTCTGACGGCAAATGATATTCTGCCAGTTCCTTGTGAAAGCTCCATCTTCCATCCAGGCTGGTCCTCCCCTCTTCTGCAGTAATCTGCCACTGATCCAGCCGTCCTGAAGGATTCCGGTTCAGATAGGTCAGATTACCGTCCAGCTTATCCTGCTGAAATACTCCCACGATTCTGGACTCCTTGATCTGCTCCCCCGTTCCGTTTGACCAGGAGCAGGTTCCGGTTAGGCCGAACCCTTCCATCTTCCCATTTTTCCAGATACCCATGGAGTACCGATAACCGGAACCAGCTCCAGGCTGACAAAGAATCGCCGTGCAGATCCCATCCGGACTGCCGTTCCGGAAGCTTCCGTAAAAACAGAGATTGGCCGCCGGAAAGGCCATTGTCATGTGCGTCTGATGGTTCTGATCTCCCTGATGTGGCTGCACATAAAGTATGGTTTCTGGATCCAGCTGCTGAAAAATCTGGTTTAACGTTTCCTGACTCCGGACCAGCACTTTGGCAGCCTCCTCCACAGTGGAAGCTGCAACCGTAAGCTCAAGCTCCCATAAAAATCGATCCTGTTCTTCCGTCAGGGGACCTGAGGATGCAGAAAGCCGAGACGAATCTGCTCCTGGCTGCACAGATGACAGCGGAACCGATGACTCCTGAACGGATGATACTGGAAACAGCGGCTCCTGAACGGATAATTCCGGAACCGATGACATGGGAATCAATGGAGAATCTCGGTTTCTGACTTCTCCCAGCAGCCCGCAGACCGTGAGAAGGAGCAGACCGCCTACCAGCACAGAGCAGGATTTTCGGTTGTCCGGCCCCCACTCTGTCCACCGGTTTCTTCCTGCGTCCATCCATTGCTTTATCCTGCCGCTGTTCCATTTCCTGCTCATATTTGATTCCTCCAGCCTGGCCTGTGCCCTTTGGTCTTGCACGGACGAAAGAATCTCGCAAAGCGAGATTCTGCGCCGCAAATGCATCGCATAAGCCACAGGCAGTTACAGCTCCCACGCCTCCTTCAAACGCCTGCAGCCCTCCCGGATCGCCTTCTCCGTCAGGTTTGCATAGCCCAGCACCACTGTTGACGGATATTGATTATGCTCCGGGTGGATAAAATACCGGGACAGTCCATACACCTTCACCCCGGCTGCTGCGGCCTTCTGCTCCAGCTCTTGTTCCCCCATTCCCTTCCTGTGAGTCAGAAGCACATGCAGCCCGGCATGTTCCCCGGCAATATCAAATTCTGCTTCTAATTCCTTCAGCTCCCCCATCAGGCAGTCATGCTTTCCCTTGTAGACCGACCGCATCCGGTTTAAGTGACGCTCATAATGTCCTTCTGTCAAAAACTGGTACAGAATATTCTGGTCGATCCTGGATACCGTGGAGGAATAAAAGCCTGCCTTCTCCTTATATCTGGCCAGAAGCTGCACTGGAAGCACGATAAAGCCTACACGGATCGCCGGTGCAATGGACTGGGAAAAGGTTCCGATATAGATTACACGGCCGCCATGATCCATGCCCTGAAGAGCCGGAATTGGTTTCCCCTTATACCGGAACTCACTGTCGTAATCATCTTCGATCAGATAACGTTCCTCCTTCTCATAAGCCCAGGCCAAAAGCTCCTGCCTGCGCTTTACCGGCATCACGATCCCCATAGGATGCTGATGGGAAGGCATGATATACGCTGTATCCGGCAATTCGTATGGCGCCGCCGTCCCGTTCTCCGAATTTCCTGCTTCCCGCAGCCTTCTTACATCCATCCCATGCTTATCCATCTCCACTGGAACCACCTGGCAGCCCTGGCTGATAAACACACGGTAGGCCTGCTTGTAGGTAGGATTTTCCATCGCGATCACTCGGTTTGGCCCCAGCACCAGTGACAGCAGCATCAGCAGATACTCATTTCCAGCTCCCACAATGATCTGATCCGCACTGCACCGGACACCTCTGGCCGAATGCAGATAGCTTCGGATCGCCTCCCGCAGGGCATATTCTCCTTGTGGATCCCCGTTTAAAAACAATGCCTTGTTGTCATCTACCAGGATATTCTTGCTGATCTTCCGCCAGGTGTTGAAGGGAAAGCTGTCCAGATCAATGCCTCTGGGGGAAAAGTCTACAACAAAGCCCTCCTGTCCTGCTGCCTCCTGTGTCACAAACTGGCCGGGGGGCTGCTCCCGCACCTCCACCAGCGCCTCGATTGCGGAAACAAAATATCCCTTGCAGGGCACTGCCTCGATATATCCTTCCGACAAAAGCTGTTCATAGGCCATCTGTGTGGTGCTGCGGCTTACCTTCAGATGGTCAGCCAGCACTCTGGTGGACGGCAGACGGACCCCGGCCTTTAAATTGCCCTGTCGGATCTCCTGCTTCATATATTGATAGATCTGCTGATACATGGGGATATTGCCCTGATTATCTAATGGTATGATCAATTCCATCCTGTATCACCTCGTTTCCTTTTGCAGCAGGCCGACTGCCTTCCAGACAGGCTGCTGATAAAGCTTATTCTCAATCGTTTCTTTCTATGATA
>JAUNOF010000158.1:0-4271 GCA_030537215.1 Lachnospiraceae bacterium | reverse complement strand
CCGCGGAGCGTTTTTATTACATAGGAGACGAAGTTTCCTATGTAATAAAAACAGCAGCCCGCGCGCCGGCAAACCGGCACAGGAACTGCTGTTAAGCAAGCCTGGGAAAAAATTCACAGTCCGATCATTTATTTCGGCAGCTTAAAGGAGCTCTTCAGAGAAACGATCCGGTTGAAGACCGGCTTTTCCGGTGTGGTATCCTTGCAGTCCACACAGAAATATCCATTTCTCATAAACTGGAAGCTGTCATACGCCTTTGCCTCAAACAGAGCCGGCTCCACGTAGCAGTTTGGCAGAATCGTCAGGGAATTGGGATTTAAGTTCAGGGTTCCATCTGCATTCAGCTTGCCCTTCTCCTCGTCCACGATATTCTCGTACAAGCGGCATTCCACTTCCTTCGCCGTCTTCACCGCTACCCAGTGGATGGTACCCTTCACCTTCCGTCCGGTGAAGCCGGAGCCGCTCTTGGTTTCCGGATCATAGGTACAGTGAATCACTGTCACCTTGCCATTCTCATCCTTCTCATAGCTTACGCACGTTACAAAGTAAGCGCCGAACAGACGAACCTCATTGCCCGGGAACAGACGGAAATACTTCTTCGGAGGCTCCTCCATAAAGTCCTCACGTTCGATGTACAGTTCTCTTCCAAAGGGAACCTTGCGGCTTCCCAGAGCTTCATTCTCCAGATTATTGGGAACCTCCAGCTCCTCAATGGTGTCCTCCGGGTAATTGTCGATCACCAGCTTCACCGGATCCAGAATCGCCATCATGCGGGATTTTTTCAGCTTCAAATCCTCACGGATGCAGTACTCCAGCATCGCATAATCAACAGAACTGTTGGCCTTTGACACACCTACCAGGTCTACAAACATCTTAATGGACTCCGGTGTGTAGCCCCTCCGGCGCAGCGCTGCGATGGATACCAGACGAGGATCATCCCATCCGTCCACGATGCCGTCCTCCACCAGCTTCTTGATGTAACGCTTTCCCGTCACCACATTAGTCAGATACAGCTTTGCAAACTCGATCTGGCGCGGCGGATTCTCAAACTCGCATTCTCTTACCACCCAGTCATACAGCGGGCGGTGATCCTCAAACTCCAGAGTACAAATGGAGTGGGTGATATGCTCAATGGCATCCTCGATTGGGTGTGCAAAATCATACATCGGGTAGATGCACCACTTGTCGCCAGTATTATGATGGCTCATGCGGGCCACTCGGTAGATCACCGGATCACGCATGTTGATATTCGGGGAAGCCATATCGATCTTGGCGCGGAGCACCTTCTCACCGTCCTGATACTTGCCTTCCTTCATTTCTGTAAACAGCTTTAAATTCTCCTCAACGGAACGGTTCCGGTACGGGCTTTCCTTACCTGGAGTAGTAAAATCCCCCCGGTATTCCCGGATCTGCTCTGCAGACAGGTCACAGACAAATGCCTTTCCCTTCTTTATTAAAAAGACCGCACATTCATACATCTGGTCAAAATAGTTTGATGCGAAAAACAGCCGGTCCTCAAAATCAGCGCCCAGCCACTTGACATCCGCCATAATGGACTCAACGAATTCGGTCTTCTCCTTGGTAGGGTTGGTATCATCAAAACGCATGTTGAATTTGCCGTTATATTTCTTTGCTAATCCATAGTTTAACAGGATGGATTTTGCATGTCCGATATGAAGATATCCGTTTGGCTCCGGCGGGAAACGGGTCTGAACATGATCGTACACGCCTTCTGCCAGGTCTTTTTCGATTTCCAGCTCAATAAAGTTTTTCGATACGACTTCCTTCTCCTCAGCCTCCGGTGCCAGGTTTTTCTCTTCCATAACTGTTGCCTCCATTCTCTTGTTCATATGATCCTTATAACGATTCCAGACATACGGAATCATTATAATCCCGCACGTAACGGTTCAGTGCCCTCACAGTTACGTGCAAAAATCCATTGAAAATCATGAGTTATCATACCATATTTCGAAGAATTGGAAAAGAGGGTATTTTAAAAAGACATTGACGAAGTAATCAGATAGACGTATACTGAACCCAAAATCACCTTTGCAATCGATATAAAAGGAGGCTGCTGCTTTGGAACCAAACATTGAAACTGATTTTAAAAATATTGTTGCCGTCACGAACCGCCATCTGTGCCGCCGTCCGCTGCCCCAGCAGGTGGAGCGCATCTGCCGCCTCCATCCAAAGGCAATTATCCTGCGCGAAAAGGATCTTCCAGAAGAAGAGTACGCTGCTCTGGCCAGCCAGATTCTGGACATCTGCAATGCCTTTCATGTGCCCTGCATTCTCCACACCTACTTAACCACAGCGCGCCGGCTCTCCTGTCCGGCGATCCATCTCCCTCTGCCCCTGCTTCGGAAGTACCACGCAGAATGGGAAAAGCATTCCGGCACGGAGCTGCCGGTGACACCGGAGAATATTCCTGCCTTCGTATCCCAGGCCACCTCTGCATCCCATCCGTCTGTCAGCATTCCGGTCCAGCAGAAGCTTTTTCCAGTACTGGGAACCTCCGTCCACTCAGCAGCAGAGGCTGTGGAAGCAGAAGCCCTGGGCGCCTCCTATCTGACCGCCGGACATATCTATACCACAGACTGCAAAAAAGGACTTCCGCCCAGAGGTCTGAATTTTTTAAAGGAAGTCTGTCAATCTGTCTCTATCCCGGTTTATGCCATTGGAGGGATCAAGCTGGACGGGAATCAGCTTGCAGAAGTGATGGCTTACGGAGCAGAGGGCGGCTGTGTGATGTCAGGAATGATGACGCTGTGATCGGAAAGGAAGCAAAAACAGCCCGGCCGGCTTTCCGTTTTTCGAATCGCCGGCTGGGTTGTCTATAATCTCCTGCAATAACCCAAAATCCCTGTTCTATCCTCAAAACCAAATTCTAAAACCCAAACGCCTCATAATCCTCCGGCGTATAACGATGATACGTCATATGGCATCCTTCTTCTGTAATACAATAACGGAAATTGTCCGGCACGCCGTCTTCAAAATAAACCAGATAATCAAATTCCCCATGATCCGCTTTTTCCACATGCACATGACAGGAGTATTTCCAAAACTGCTGCAAAAGGTCCTCCAACGTGCATCCATGCTTCTCGATGGTTCGGATAAAATCGGTGAGAAATCCGTTCTTCTTTGAATGCTTATAAATATATGCAGCTCCCTCAGGCGGCACCGCCAGGCAGAACCGGCTGCCCTTATGGGACACCTGAATCTCTCCCAGGCGCTCCTGCACATGGCTGCTGAATTCCTTTAATGCTGCCTGCATCTGCGCTGTGTCATATTCCTGCTGCAAAAAACGATTCAGAGAATCAAGAGGATAATATAATCGAACAGTTTCCGAAAGATATCCCAGCTTGATCTGCTCTTCTTCGATTAAATCAACGATATTTCTTTCCAGATTTTGAATATTCATTCCACAATCCCTTTCCATCAATGACATTTCCCGTAAACACATTTGCTGACGAAACCTGCCTAATCAAATACGGTTTCCCAGTGTTCTGACTGATACGCCTCAAAACACATCCTGATCTGCTCCTGATTATTCTTTTCCTCTGCCAGAAGGGGCAATTCATCAATCCCAAAATACCGGCTCTCAACGGTTTCTGAATTCCGGCAAAATTCTCCTCCGATCACGGTACATAAAACGAATATTTTGCAGATTTTATATGCGTAGATCGGAAGATTGTGCTTCTCTCTGTCCTGCACGGCAATCACCCGGTCCGCAGTCACGTCCAGACCGGCCTCTTCCTTTACTTCCTTGATCGTATTTTCCTTTACCGACAGCCCCACATCTACCCAGCCTCCAGGCAATGACCAGGTGCCGTTATTTTCTTTCACCAGCAAGATCTTTCCATCTTGAAAAATTGCCGCCCGGCTGTCCAGTTTTGGGGTCTGATATCCGATTTCATTACAGAACAGCTCCGTTACCTTATCAACTGAAATGTTTGTTTTGCTGCTTATCATTTCTGCAGCAATTTCTCGTACTCTCTGAAAGCGTTCTATGTCGTACTGATCCTTGCAGTAATATAGGCCGGCCTGGGCGATGCTTTGCAATTCTACGGCCCATTGCAGCCATTTTTCATTTTGTTCCATACGATTCATCTCCTGTTATACAAATAATAGATCATGCTTTCCGAATCTCTTCCCTGGGCAGACATCCTTATTATATCATATCATAAAACTTTCTACAAAAAAAGAAGCCCGACTGTAGGGCTGTTTCACGAAAGATTCTGCTGTGATGCTATATATCATTTACCGCCGAA
>JAUNOF010000157.1 GCA_030537215.1 Lachnospiraceae bacterium | reverse complement strand
ATAGAAATCACACAGCTTAATGAATTTTCATCATTATAGGATAAAATAGAAGTAGTTTCAGCATGTACCTGATCAATCCTTTGTGCCACAGCCTCTTCATCGAAACGCAATGTTTCTTCCAGCAAAGCCTCTGAACTTTGAAGCGCGTCTGCCAAAGTTTCCCAGCCTTTCGATCCCTCAATCGCGTTTCTGAACTCTCCCGCAATTTCCATATTGGGAATAAATACTTCTTTACTGCTCTCATCATATGCTAAATAACCAAGATGAACCAGCAATGTCAAAACATCATCCTTGTTATCAAGACTTGTCATATCATTCTGAAATTTATCAGGATTAATCTTACATTTCCCACTGCCAATCATAGCCGTGACAGCATCTTTTAAACCGTCAAAATTCATATCAATATAAACCTTCAATGCTTCATAGGTCTCTGTCCTTGTCCAATAACTTGTCAGCTTTCTGTTAAACATGGCATCCACAATAGACTTGGGATTATAAATGTGGATAGAACCATCCAGCAAATAACCATCATACCATTGCTGTGTTTCTTCAAAATCCATATGATAGATGCTGCAAAGTTTTTTTACCTCATTTTCCGTAAAACCAACATATTCAGCCAGATGTTTCGGCTCAGTCATGGAAAACTCATCAAAAATATTTAACGCAGAATGGGTACCATATTTCTTAATTGGTAAAATGCCTGTCATATATGCCAGTTTCACATAGGTTCTGTCTTTCAGCAAATCTCTCAGAAAATCCAGATACATTTTCTGCCCCTCTGTATTTTTCTGTTCTTCTCTGAAAATGCAGTCCCACTCATCAATGATAAACACAAAGCCGCTTCTATCCTGCGCATAAATCATCGCTAATGCATCCGGCAGGCTATGCTCCTCTTCACTGATCAGCCCCGGATAAACATATCGAATTTCTGCAAGTACCTTTCTTTCGATATACTTTGACAAACTATTTAAACTTTCCGCGCCTCGCATGAACTGCTGGACATTAAGAAAAATGACATCGTGCTGATTTAAATGCTGACTATAGGACGGAATTTGTCCCACTGCCAAGCCATCAAACATGGACTTTGAATCACATTCACGCCCATAATAAGCACAAAGCATATTGGCTGCCATTGATTTTCCAAACCTTCGCGGTCTGCTGACACAGATATATTTTCTCCCGGTTCCCAGAACACGGTTTGTATATCCAATCAGCCCGCTTTTATCCACATAGATCTCAGAGTTTAATGATTCTTTAAATGCATCGTTTCCTGGATTTAAATAAATCCCCATTCCTGTTCCCCCATAAATCAGCTGTTATTATTGTTATATTATACCTGTTTTCCATAACTCACACAACTCGTATTTTTTCTGCAATCCCTTCTTAATTGCCTGCACAAAAAATCTCAAAAAAGAAGAAAGAGCCGACTCCATAACAGAATCGACTCCTTATTCCTTAATTAAATAATATTCCCTGCTGAATCAACACAATTTCTCTTATCCGCAGAAGCAGACGCTTAACCTCAATAGTTCAGCCCGAAATTCATTTCATAATAATTTCCGGCTCCGTCCCGATACGCGTATGCCTTTCCATTTTCATCCTTCAGTTCCTCCGGCATATACAGATCCTTGTCAAAGCCAGGAACATCGTTAGGGCTGACGCAGACGCCGTCCGGGTTCACCCTCAACACCTGATCCCCTCTGGGCAGCGTAATCGGAAGCTTCCCTGTAGGAGAGAACCGTCCCAGAATAACGTCCAGAACAGCGGAGGCATAGGTATCAAAGCCTGCCAGGAATCCATCACAGTAAGGCTCCACATTTCCTACCTCCCAGGCCAGGGTCACATTAACGCTGGCAATCACCTTGCCGCCTCTTCCATGAACCGCTTCCGCGATCTCCCGGATCTCATCAACCCCCGATAAGGTAGTTTCCAGATGGGTGCTGTCGGCAGGCCGTCCTTCCCCGTCTACATCGGGTACTGCCTTTCCATCGCACAGATCCAGCTCCAGGTATCCAGGAGTAGCGTTAAAGTACTCTCCTGAGGAAGGATTTAAAAGAAGCACGGCATAATCCGCCTCCCGGTAATCCTCTGTCAGAGTTACGTCGCCCTTAATCTGCCCCCGCAGAGACTGGGTAGCCGCCTTGGCCGTCTCCGGATTCTTGGCAAAGCACCTGGCGTAAACTTTCTTTCCCGCAAGCTTGTCCGCCGTCAGCGGAAGGGCGCCGCTGTTTTTCAGAAGCACCACGCTCTTTCTGTGAACCTCCATGGCTGCTTCCCAGTCGGCCTGATCTCCGATCACCTCCGCCGCTTTCTTCGGATCGCGATAAGGATTCTCAAACATGCCAAGCCGGAACATCTCCGTCAAGGTCCTGGCAACCGCCCGGTCCAGCACTTCATCTGTAAGAATCAGTTCTTCCTTTGTAAATCCTTCCGGAACAGGGTTATTCTCATAGTAGTCATTGGACGCCCGGTCGTAGGCTTCCCGCCCAAACACATTGTCAAACAGCCCGCTGATCAGATCTACGCCGGCGTTATTAACCGCGAAGCCGATCCGCTCCGGCTTATCCAGCATCTCCACGCCCCAGCTCATGTTGTGGACGATGCCGGTATCCGAGTTAATGTATCCCTGAAAGCCCATCTGCCTGCGGAGCAGACCATCGATAAACGGCTTGTTATAAGCAAAACCGTAGGGCTTCATCTCCATCGCCTCCCCATTCTTATCCGTCTGAGGAGCGCTCTTTGCCTTTGCCGGTCTCGCGTAATACGGCATAATTGACGCGGCCATGTAGTCTGCCGCCACCTGGAAGCCAGGAATATGATATTTCTCCAGGGATCCCTCCGTCTGGTACACATTCCACTGCCCCATCTGGTAGTGGGGGTCGAAGCCGTTCTCCCTGGCTCCTCCGCCTGGGAAATGTTTCACCGTCATAGCCACGCCATCCGGCGTTACCCCTTCCCGGCTTCCCTGAATTCCCGGAATCAAATGCTTAAAAATCTCGCAGATCAGCTCCGGGTCCTCTCCGAAGGTTCCATAGGTCCGCTGCCAGCGGGGGTCTGAAACTACATCCGCCATATACATGTATCCTTTTTTCAGTCCCACAGCATCCCATTCCCGGCGAACACAGTCTGCAAACTCATCCACCAGGTCGATGGAATCTCCCTTCACCGCAGCTGCGATTCCCATGGTTCCCGGCCATGCGGCAAAAACTCCTGCCGCATCGTTCATTCCGAATACCAGCTCTCCGTTTTCATTGCGGGAATTGGAAACCACCTGAACCGGAACAAAATGCTCGCATTCCTCTGCTACCGCATGGAGCTGATTGATCCAGTCCGTCAGATCCTCCGGCGTGGGATTGGCCCGCAAAATCAGATGACGGGCAAACCATTTCTGAATCAGCTCCGTTGTACCAGGAAGATTCTGCTCTCCAAAAATCGTCTTTCCACGGAACTCTGCGTCATCCAGAACGCCGGACTCGTCCAGCCTGGGGGTATGCTCCGGGAACTGGCTTAAATACTTGCCCATGCGCCAATCGGAAATAAACAGCTGGGCGATCTTCTCGTCCACGGTCAGGGCTTTTACATAAGCCCTGGCTCTTTCCTCCGCCGGCAGGCGCCAGTCATCATAAGGCTGAAACTGGCCGCTGCCGTCTAAATCTTTAAAATATAACCCATCCTTTTCAATGACCTGCCGGGAAACCGTTCCGATCACCGGGCCCTTGGGATTCTCATAATATCTGATATGTTCTGATGCCTTTTTTGCCACGTTGCTCCCTCCTGCCGTTATTTTCCGCGCCGTCTTGCCAGCTCCGCTACATTTGCCTCAACCTTGCTCTTGGACAGCGGGTAGATGAAAATCAGCGCCAGCGCTACTGCGATCAGTCCCACTGCCGGAATGATGCAGGACAAATTAAAGATATTCTCCAGAACTTCCGGATAATTCGCCGGATTAGACGCAACTGCATTGGAATAGCCGATCATCGTCATCAGTCCGCCGATCATACCGGAGGATAAGGCCTGTCCCAGCTTTCTGGCGAAAGAATATACCGAATAGATGGTGCCGTCCTCACGGATGCCGTTTTTTACCTCCGCATCATCGATTACGTCGGTAATCATTGCCCAGATCACCGTATTAAACATGCCCAGACCGATATAGGAAACCGCGTAAAAGCCTACAAATACCATTGCATTCTGAGGACGAAGCAGCAGACACACCAGCCATACCACCGCACCCAGCAGACAGGAAATCGTTGACAGTTCCTTCTTTCCTATTTTCGATGCCAGCTTCGCAGCAAAGGGGGCGCAGACAAACAACACGCACAGGTTGCTGATCAGGGAAGACATAGACTGAGCGGTTCCGCTGTTATAGTAAACAGGAAATACGTAAGGAGCCATTCCGCTCATGCCCAGCATACCTAATAACAGTAAGATCGCCGCTGCAATGATGCCCAGCAGGGCACGGTTTGTAAAAATGCTCTTCAGCATCTTTCCCACATCCAGCTTCGTGGTGTTCTGAGGTACCTCCACTCTCTCAGTAACCAGATAGAAGCAAAGCAGATGGCAGATAATTCCGCAAACTGCGAAAACGCCTGCGATTATGGTCATACGGCTTCCGGTCAGGACAGTGGCCCCGTCTACTACCTGGTACGCAATCAGCGGAGTACCGGTACCGATCACCAGGCCTGCCATGGTCGCTCCGATATTACGGAAGGTAGAAAGCTGGGCCCGGTCGTCAGGATCGGACGAAATGGCGGACGCCATGGAGCCGTAAGGGATATTGACTGAGGTATAGAAGATAGAACCCCATAAAATGTAAGTGAGGAACATCCAGAATACCTTAAAGCCCATAGGCATCCCTGCAAAGCCCGACTGGAAAATCAGGAAGGCCGATATGCCCAGCGGACCGCACATACGGCGGATCCATGGTTTGAATTTGCCGTCCTTGGTGGGCTTGGAGCGATCCACGATCTGCCCCATGGTTACGTCGGTAAACGCGTCCACAAAACGGGCTGCCATCATCAGCGCACCTACCAGCCCCGGCGCAACTCCCATAACGTCGGTGTAAAACTTCATCATAAACATCGAGGACAGCATAAAGGTAAAGTCATTTCCGAAATCACCAAAGGCGTATCCGATCTTATCTGCCATGCCGAAAGGCTTGACATTTGTTTTTGTATTTGCTGCCATATATTTTTTCTCCTTTTTCTTTTAACCGGCTTCCGGTCATGCCTTATCGATCTGGATCAGCTTTGCGTTCAGGCTCTCCAGGAAGCCCTCCGGCATCAGGCTGCCGGACATATTCAGTATTTTCTCCGGAGACATCACGCGCATCATATCCCACATGCCCTGTCCAGGCTTAACGGTAAAATTAGAAGCCAGCTTTACCGCCTTCGCTGTCAATTCAAAAGCCTCCTGGGATTTCGCCAGTTCCTCCATGGTGTCCCTTACACTGTACTTGCCCTCTGGGAATTCCATGGGAGCCTTCAGATCCATGCTTCCAGCAGTGGAAAACCAGTTGGCCACTCCCTCTGCTCTCTCGTTCACCTCAGGAAGCACGTAAATAGCCGGTTCCTTCTCTACCTTTTCCAGAGTAATGGAATCCTTGACACATCCTGTGTCCGCTACCAGAAGATTCTGCCCCTCCTTCAGGGCGATCTCAAACACAAAGACCTTCTTTGCAGACTGCTTTGCCGCTTCGATTCCATTTACATACAATGTTACCTCGGGCTGATTGGAATATATCCGCACCTGGGTGGTTTCCCCCGCCCTCTGGGCATAGCGCCGTCCGCAGATATGAACCATAGGCTTCCTGCTCCAGTAGGCCTGGTAAACATAAAAGCTGTCCTTCTTCGTCTTCCGGTCCATAGTTACCAGTCCCTTATTGTTCCGTCCGGCGACGCCGCCTTCATTTCTGGCCGCACACCCGAAATCAAACATATTCCATACATGGCTGGACCAGAGCCATGGACGCTCATCCAAAACCTTCGCCATATGCTCATGGTACAGGGCCTGATATTCTTCTGAGTAATCCTTGCAGGCCGGATTGGGTCCGTGATTGGTAATCACTCCCTCGCAGCCATACTCGCTCACGCCCACGCACAGATCCGGATGCATCTCATGGAAACGGTCAAACCATGGCCCGTTGTCCTCCATCTTTCCGCCGTACCAGCCAAAATAATGGTTCCAGCTGATTACATCTGTAATATGGTGCATCGGGCTTTCCACCGGCGTCATGGATACATGAGCGATAGTGGTCAGCCTGGTAGGATCCAGTTCCTTCGCCAGCCGGTTCAGTTCCTTATGATTCTCTACCAGCTTCTCCGAAATGCCGCCGATGAGAATCTCATTGGAAATTCCCCAGAAGCAGATGGAGGGGTGATTGTAATTCTGAATAATCAGTTCCTTCATCTGGCTGATGCAGTTTTCATGAGCTTCCGGATCTTGGTTGAACACGCTGATAAAGGGAATCTCCGCCCACACCACGAAGCCCAGCTGGTCGCAGGCATCGTAGAAATCCTGGGAGTGCTGATAATGGGCCAGGCGAATGGTATTGGCGCCCAGCTCCTTGATCATTTCCGCATCCCGGTAATGATCTTCCCTAGTCAGGGCATTGCCCTTGTAGAGGCAGTCCTGATGACGGCTTACTCCTCGCAGAGGCGTCTGGACTCCGTTCAGGATAAATCCCTGGTTCGGATCGCAGGAAAAGCCGCGCACGCCTGCCTTCGCGGAAACCTGGTCCCATGCCTCGTTCCGTCTCTGGAGCACCGCCGTAACCGTGTACAGATAGGGATCGTCAACGCCCCATATTCTGGCGTCCGGGACATACAGGCTGATGGCCGGATCCTCCGACGGCCGGCAGCCGCCTGCCACCTCCCGCCCCTCTGCATCCTGAATCGAATACAGAACGGTAAAATTCTCATCGGGATTCGTCACATAGCTGTTCAGTTCAAAAACAGCGCCGCCGCAGCTGCAAGGCTTCGGTGTTACCGTCAAGCCCGGCCCGCCGAAATAATCCAGATCGAAATGAGCATCCGGAACGCTGATCAGATTCACGCCCCGGTACAGCCCTCCGTAGAAGGTAAAGTCAGCAGACTGCGGGTATACGCTGTCCTTGTACTCGTTGGAACAGTTGATCACCAGCAGGTTGTCCCCTTCTTCCCGGCACAGCTCCGTCACGTCCGCCCGGAAGATGGAATAGCCACCTTCATGGTAAACCGCTTCCTTTCCATTTACGTAAACCCGTGCCTGCTGTCCCGCCGCCAGAACCTCCACATAAACCCGTCCTCCGGCAAGAGGCTGCCTCGGCGTAGAAAAGGTTCTGGCATACCAGTAGCTTCCCCGATCATAGCTGCCATTTCCGTCGTGTCCATCCACTGCATTCCAGGTATGAGGCAGGTCCACATCCTGCCAGTCCGCTGGAAAATCCGCTGGAAGCCCCACATTTTTCTGGATGAATTTCCATCCATGATTCAGGTTAATGACGTTACGCATTGTATTCCTCCTAGTATAATAATGGTGTAGTCAAGAATAACTACTGGTTGATAGTTAC
>JAUNOF010000156.1 GCA_030537215.1 Lachnospiraceae bacterium | reverse complement strand
GCTTTTATAGTAAACTCCACACAACCGCTACCACGATCGCCGGCAGAAGATTTGCCACCTTCACCTTCTTCCCCCAGATCAGATTCAGACCCACGCAGAAAATCAGCATGGAGCCGGTCAGGGACAGGTTTGCCAACGCTTCTTCTGTCATAAGCGGCTCAATCAGCCGGGACAGCAGGGTGATGGAGCCCTGGAAGATGGCAACCGGGATGGCGGAAAAGATGCAGCCCTTTCCCATAGATGCTGTCATGATCACAATGATGATCAGGTCCAGGACTGCCTTTGCAGCTAAAATGGAATAATCTCCCAGAATGCCATCCTGAATGGCGCCGACCACAGCCATGGCGCCGATGCATACCGTAAGGGAAGCGGTTACAAAACCATCTACAAACCCGGCATCGCCGTCACTTTTCGTTTTTTTCTTCAGCCATTCTCCAAACTGTTCCATGTGATCATCCAGATTCAGCCATTCTCCAAGAATGGCTCCAATGGAAAAGCTTCCGATCATCATCATGGTTCCGCCGCTGGTCAGCCCCTCCTGAGTAACCGCCAGCATCTTCTCCATGCAGCCGCCGATTCCCAGAAACATAACACTGATGCCAACTGCACTAGTCAGGGTATCCTGGTAACGCTTTTCTAAGCGATTTCCAAACAACATCCCTCCCAATCCTCCAACCAGGATTCCTGCTACATTTATAATCGTTCCAAGTCCTATCATGATGTAATTCCTCTACTATTCCAGTTTTCTTTCTGTGTTTTTGCCACTCGTATTCTGATTTCCCTATTTCTTCCTCAATATATGCCGGGTATTCTCCCGGATCCGGTCAGACAAGATACGGTACTGCTCCTTTTCCTTTTCCTCAAATCCGGCAAGCTGTGCCTGTTCATAATCATTCTGCGCTACCGCCAGATCCTCCAAAATCTTCTGCGCTGCCGGAAGCAGGGTAATGCTTAAGCCCCGCCCTTTCGTATCCTCTGCCGCGATCAGCTCCCGCCCTGCCAGCTTCTGAATCGCTATGGTAAGCCGTCCCCGGGAAATATTGATCACATCGGCAAGATCCTTGGCGCTGCCAACGCCCGGATTCCCCCTTAGATAAAGCAGAAGCTTGGCTTCATACAATGTCAGGTCATTCTTTAATGCAGCCGCATCCAGATAATGTTCCAGAAGCTTCCGGTTCCGGTAAAAATCCATCAAAATCCCGGCTCCCTCCACTGCATCCTGGTTCACGCTGCTCCGCTCCTGTCCCAGCCGCTTGGCTCCTAAAAGTCCCGGCATCAGAACTGCCCCATCTCCTGCTGCATCCACCAGAAATTTGTAAACCTGCAGGCGGCTTTTCTCATAATCCTCCTCCTGGAGCACATCCTTATAAAAATCATTGTAATACTCAAATACCGTGCTTTTCATTTTAATGGTCTTCGATATACTCATTCCCTGGCTGGCCAAAGAGCCTTTCGTCTTTACATAATAATAAATCGGCACCTGAAGGGCATAAAACCGTTCTGCATGGCGGATGTATTCCAGATTGAACATAAAATCCTCGCACCAACTGATCGCTGCGTCCATCCGAAGGTGGTACCGCTCCACCAACTGGCGCCGGTACAGCTTATTCCAGAGCACACCATAATAAAAATCAGCCGGATTTTCCATCATATGGGCAGCAAACTCTCCACGGCCAAACACGCCGTCCTCCTCAATATCGCCTTTATGGGAAACCCGCTCCCCCACCACACGGTAAAAATCCGAGATCACCAAATCGCAGTTATTCTCCTCCGCCGCCCGGACTAAAAGCCCGGTAGCATCTGGAGTCAGCCAGTCATCACTGTCAAGAAACTGCAGATACTTGCCCCTTGCCTGACAGATCGCCAGATTTCTGGCTGCCGACACACCGGCATTCTCCTGATGGATCACCCGGATCCGTCCATCCTTTCCGGCGTATTCATCACAGATCCTGCCGGAGGAATCCTTGCTCCCATCATCCACCAGAATTAATTCAAAATCAACATATTCCTGTTTCAGAACACTCTCAATGCAGCGCCCGATTCCTTTTTCTGCATTATAGACAGGAACTATGATACTAACCATTGGGGACATATCGCATCCATCTCCTTGAATAAAAAAAATGTAATGGTCCGCATCTCCACGATTGCGAGCTCCATATAGTATAGCATAATTCTAAAAGTCCGGGACACACAATTTTCACATTTTTTGCACCACTCTTATCATGACATTTCATTCGATTCTTGCTATAATATGGTTTATGAGAAGATGCGCAAGCATCTTCTCATAAACCATATTTTCCACTGATCATTTCTGCTGCAAGGAGATAAAAAGCCATGAACGAACCTGCCAAAAGCACCCGTCATTATAAAGAACTTCTCTTAAAAGAAATCCAACAGATCATAATTGGAAAGGAGGAACCGATCTCCCTTCTGATTATGGCTGTCTTTTCCGGCGGCCATGTTCTCTTAGACGACCTTCCGGGAAGCGGAAAAACCACTTTGATCAAGACCTTATCGCTGGCATTAAGCTGCCAGTTTCGAAGGATCCAGTTCACTCCTGACCTTCTCCCCTCAGACATTTTAGGCATGACCGTGTTTAACCAAAAAAGCGGCGATTTCCTCCTTCGTAAGGGCCCTGTCTTTACCAATATCCTGCTGGCGGATGAGATCAACCGCGCCATCCCCAGAACCCAATCTGCCCTTTTGGAGGCCATGGAGGAACGTCAGGCTACCATCGACGGAGAATCCTTACCTCTTCCTTCCCCATTTTTCGTGATGGCGACCCAGAATCCGGTGGAGCGGGAAAGCACCTTTCCCCTTCCGGCTGCACAGATGGACCGGTTCTTTATCCGCATGTCTCTGGGTTATCCAAGCCAGAAGGAAGAGGAGCAGATGCTGGAACAGCTGGGAAATTCCATTCCCTTTGCCAGCATTCATCCTGTGCTCTCTCCAGATGAACTGACCGCAGTCTTTCAGGAGATCGAACAAGTCCATGTAAGCCCTGCTGTTCGCCAATACATCGTCCATCTGGTTCACGCTACCCGAAACCACCCCAAGCTGGAAACCGGAGCAAGTCCCAGGGCATCGAAGGCGCTGTTTCAGGGCGGCCGTACCTGGGCAGCCATGGAGGGCCGTGATTTCGTGACACCAGACGATATTAAGGCCATCGCCATACCCGTTCTGGGCCACCGTGTCACCTTAAATTCTCAGGCGCGGTTTTCCGGGGTGTCGGCCGAAACCATCATCGCTCAGATCCTGGACACGGTTCCAGTTTCCTGATCCGTAACCGTTCAGATACCTTGAACGGTTATGAGCCTCACACGAAAACCATACAACGGAGTCATTGAAACCTATGGAAAGCAACCGCAAATTAACCAGCAATTTTGTAAATCCCTTCGGAATCGGGGCCTTATTTCTTCTGGCAGTCCTGTTTTATCATTTTGGATTGCCGGACGCTGCAGGCCCGGCTCTTTTGTTTGCTCTTTTATTCCTGTTGGCATGGCTGTGGAACCGGTTCGCTTTGTCCCATCTAACGATTCAGGTTCTGGCGAACCGGCTGTGCGCCTTCCCTGGAAGCACGCTGAATCTTCCCTGCCAGGTATTCAACCAGAAGCTTCTTCCCCTTATGTGGATGGAGGTTCTGTTCTCTCTCCGGGAAAACGGCTGTGTCCTGCCTGCCGCCCCGGAAAATGAAAAGCCAGTCTGGGATAACCATCTGGACAAGGAGGTCCCCGGAGCCTGCGCCCGTCTGACCTGGCTGTTATGGCATCAGGAATCTTCTCTGGAAATCCCGATGAAAGCCATCCATCGCGGTGTCTGCTCCTTTTCTGAAGTCTACGCAGCCTCTGGCGACGGCTTTGGCCTGGGCGTCAAGGAAACCTGTCTTCCTCTGGAAAGCATTTCCCAGCTCGTTGTCTATCCCGCCATTCTTCCCATTCAGATCGGCGGACTGGTTCAGAACATTTCCGATCTGGAAGCCGGGCGGGGCGGATTTCTGGAGGATGTGACCTTGCTTAAGATGAACCGGGCCTACCAGCCCGGCGACTCGGTGAAGCGAATCGGCTGGCGGCAGCTGGCGCGGCAGAATACGCTGATGACCAATGTTTACGAAACTATTTTCCCCAAAATGATGACCTTTTACCTGGATCTGCCATCCTTCCGCACCAAGACCACGGAGAAAAACGATTTAAACGGTCAGGATGCGATCCGCTGGCAGCCGCTGGCAGACAAGCGGGAGACGATGATCAGTATCACCGCCTCCTGTATCCTGAAACTGACTGACAGCGGCATCTGCTGCGGGCTGGTGATCCCAGGCTACGCCTCGTTTCCCAGTGTGATCCATTATCCTGGAAGACACGGCTCTGAGACAGAGGAGCTGTTCTATTCCCTGGCTGCCATCTCCTATCAGGCAGAGGACGGTATTTTCCCGGATGCCGAGCTGATTCACAATCCCTCCAGCTTCGGCACCTTCTGTGTGATCACCTGCTCCTGGGATTCCATGTCCGTTTCCAATGAAGTGCTGTCCCTGATGAGCCGCGTCATGGTGATCACAGAAGAAGAGACAAAGCAGGATTCCTTCTGCCCCTGGCGGCTGATCCATAAGGAGGAGCAGACCATCAAACAAAGCGATGAAAGGAAGTAATACGCCATGCCTCAGAAACACCCTCTTTTATACGCCATATCCTCCATCCTGGCAGACATGGCAGTCTTTGGCTTTGCTGTTATCTACCTCCTGGGTTCCCAGATCTCCGGCTTAAACTGGGGATTTCTGGCGCTGTGCCTGCTGATTCTCCAGCTGATCGATACCCTCATTCTGAAGCATCCGGTGTCTGTAGGACATTATATTGCTTATAATCTGATTCCTGCAGGGCTCCTGCTTCTGGCAGGCCGCCAGATTCCGATCCTTTCATCCTCAGAGCCTATGCCCTGTCTTTTCTTTCTGCTCCTTTTCAGTATCCTGCTGATCTACCGGATCTGCCGTGCCTGCCGGCCTGCCCCTCAAAGCTCCTCTGTGCTGACTGTGGACGGCCTGATCGTGCTGTTCCTGATCCTGAAGATCTGGCAGCACTTTGATCCCATGGATCAGCTGGCGCCTCTCTGTGCAGTGACAGCAGCCGCGTTCCTTGCCGGTCTTCTCTATCTGACGGTCTGCCGCCTCTCCCTGCCAGCTCTTAAGAATATATCCCAAAACGGCAGTCAGCCTGGTCTGGCGGCTCTGGTTCTGGGACTTGTGCTGCTTCTGGCTGCCCTGGGAGGCGCAGCGCTGCTGATGGGAGAAACTGCCTCCTCCCTTCTGGTTGCCGCGGTGATGGGTATTCTTCATCTGCTGCTGGCTGCATGGAAGCTGCTGCGCTCCCTCCTCTCTGCTTTCTGGAGCTGGCTGTGCCGCATGCTGCCGGATGCACCGCCTGGTGAGTATGAAGCCTATGACATGCCGCCTTCTGTGGAAGCTATCATGGAGCGGGGCGAAGAGACCATAAATGCCGCACCTTTCCTGATCCTTCTTGCTGTATGTGCCGGGATTGCTGTTTTCTTCTTCCTGTACAAATTCAGCCGGCACATGCTGGGAATGAAAACAGCCGGTGCTTCCACAGCTAAAAACGAACATCGTGCATCCCACCTGGCCGCCTATTTCCGCCTCCTTCTTCAAAGGCTGGCGCAGATCGGCCAAAGTCTCTTTACCCTTCTGTTCCATCCAGGCAGCATCCCCGCGCTCCTGATGCGCGCCCACTGGTACGGCAGGCGGCGCCTGCACCCCAGAGGAAAAAGCGAAACCATTCAGGAATATCTGAAACGCCTGGATTCCCTCCACCAGATCGGCGCCCCGGCCACACTTCTGTCCGGCTACGCCGACCAGTATCTGTACGGCCGGGCCAAGCCGGAACCCTCAAAAGAAGAAATCAAACAAATCAAAAAAGCCTTCCCCTTTTTATAGGGGAAGCATATAATATTATAACAATTCTTCGGAGGCTTTTTATGTCTCAATACACCCCTACATCCGGCACCATCCTGCAGATCGAGTGGCAGAGCACAGACCCAGACCAGATGGGCTGTTCCTTGAATGTAACCTTCCAGAGCATGGATCAGGGTCTGATCCATATGATCGTGGACGGCACTACTTATGTAATGAACAGCTGCCCTCTCCGTGCAGGTGACCAGGTCACCTTCTTTTACCTTACCGATGCACCAGTTCCGCTGATCTATCCCCCTCAGTACCGGGCTTCTGCTGCCGTGCACACCCCATCCGGCACCTACGCTGCCTTGGATGTTTTCACCCAAAGCGCCTACAACGGCCAGCTGACCAATTCCGACGACACCCTGCAGCTCAATCTGTCCAACAACACTGCCATGATGCTTGCCAATGGCCAGCCCTTCGGCGGCACCCTCTCCGGCAAGCTCCTCCTGGTAATCTACAGCGCCACCACCCGCAGCATCCCGGCCCAGACCACTCCGGAAAAGATCGTTGTATTCTGCAGCAGTGAATCTGCTGAATCATAACGCTCCGGCGCTTTCCCGTTATCCTACAGGCCCGTCTGTAAGTACGCACTAACGTGCAAAAAGGCTGACCCACGGCTCTTTCTGCAGCCCTGGTCAGCCTTTTCCAATCTATTGCACCATCACTCCGTCATTTCCAAAGGTATAGCTCTCGCCGTCGATCACAAGGCTTTCGCCTGCCGCCATGGTTCCGTCCGGATTCAGGTAATACCACACATCTCCTGCCTGGAGCCAGCCGGTCTGCTTCTGGTAATTACTGTAATAATACCAGTTCCCATTGATGCTGCGCCATCCAGTCCCAGGGAATAACTGGTCATAATCCGCAAATGCAATCTCAATGCACACATCGCCGGTGATCCCATCCACGGTTCCCGCATCCGTATACTGCCAGATGGTGCGGTTGGGGAACTCATTCACCGAGGTTTCGTACCTTGCATACCAGATATCATAGGGAATCCGAGCGCTGTCCACATACTGGGTCAGCCAAAGATTATTTCCATAGACAATAGGCCGGTACCCTGCCTCCGCGATCACCTGGCAGAAGGCATTGGCCTGATCTGCAATCTCCTCAGGTGTTTTTCCCATATCCAGCAAATACTGGGATTCCACATCATAAGCAATGGGATAGGACACCGGATAATCCTTCACCTGATCCAGCACAAACCTGGCCTCCTGTCTGGCGGTCTCCACATCCAGCGCCTGGGTGTAGAAAAATACACCGGTGCGGATGCCATGCTCCACAGCTCCCTGCATATTTTCATCAAAATAAGGATCCAGGTCGTTGAGATAGCCCAGCCGGATCATGGCAAAGCTGACGCCGTCCGCTGCCACCCGGCTCCAGTCGATGGCTCCTGCCCGGTTCTGATATTTCGAAATGGTGATTCCCTTTGCCAGCGCCCCGGAAATTGCCGTACCGTTCGCCCGGATAAACTGCCCGTCCTGCACCGTCAGCTTCTCCGGAAGCCTGGCATAGGCAGGAATCACCGCCAGATGCAATGCCAGCGCAGCAGACAGCAGTCCAGTGATCCATTTCTTTATTCTTTTCATCTTCCTTTATCCTCCAATATCACATCT
>JAUNOF010000155.1 GCA_030537215.1 Lachnospiraceae bacterium | reverse complement strand
ATGCATTATGAGATAATGGATCCCGGTTCCGGTAATCGAAAAGCAGCATGCGGCCATCCTGCAGTACTTCTATATGGGTCATCTTTGCCAACTGCCTGGCATCATAGCCATCATACCCTTTCAGGTACTGCCGTTTTCTCTCCTCCGCCTGATAAAACTGCCGGAAGACGTCCCGATTGCTGCTTAAATCTCTGGCAAACACCGGCCGTGTCTTCGCATTTTCCCGAAGATAGATATCCACCGTCAAGGTATCCCGGAATTCCTCCATCTCTTGGGGAAAATATGTTTTAATAAATTCAAAAAGGATCTCATATCTGGCCTGCCTGCTGTGTCCAATGTCCGTCAGCTTTCGGCTCTCATACCAGGCGGCCAGCGCCTCAAACAGTTCCACCGGTCTGGAAAACAGCTTCTCCAACCGGCTGACGGTCTGCCCGAACTGCCCGCTGTTATAATAGACCTCCACCATCTCCTCCACCTGCTTCAGCCGCAGCACATCCCCATAGCTAAGCCACCTGGTAGACAGCACCTCGTAGGGCGGGCTCCCGGTAAAGGAGAGCTGGTAATTGTCTTTTTCTTCTTCCATATAAGAGCCCTTCAGCACCTTTAAGAAGCCAAGCTGAAGCTGATCCGGCCTCATATCATACACCTGATCAAATGAAGTTCGGAAGCTTTCCAGATCTTCAAATGGGAGGCCGGCGATGAGATCCAGATGCTGATGGATATTCCGACCCTCCCGGACTCTGGCAGTCATGTCCCGCACCTTGTCTAAATCCATGCTTCGGCGGATGGCTTTTATGGTCCTGGGATTGGTGGACTGGACTCCGATCTCCAGCTGGATCAGACCAGGGCGCATGCGGCGAAACAGAGCCAGTTCCTCCTCGTCCAGCAGGTCTGCTGCGATTTCAAAATGAAAATTGGTGATCCCATTGTCATGCTCTGTAAGATAGGTCCAAATTTCCATTGCATGACTTTTCCGGCAGTTAAAGGTACGATCCACAAACTTTACCTGGGGCACCTTGTGATCCAGAAAAAACTGAAGTTCTTTTTTTACTAGTACAAGATCCCGGAACCGTACGGATTTATCGATCGAGGAAAGGCAGTAGCTGCAGGAAAAAGGACAGCCCCGGCTGCTTTCATAATAAATGATCCGGTGCTGAAAATCCTTTAAGACATGATAGGGAAAGGGGATCGCACTCAGGTCAAGCAGCGGCGCCGGCGGATTCTGACTGACCCTTCCCGTGTAAGGATCACGGTATACAATGCCTGGAATCCCTTCCAGCTCCTGCTCCCTCCCGCTGCCAGATTCAAGCTGCTCATAACAGCGGACCAGCTCAGCAAAGGTCCTCTCCCCTTCCCCGCTCATTACGCCAGTAACCTGAGGAAACTCTGCCAGCAGCTCCGGCCCATTATAAGAAACCTCAGGACCTCCCAGCCAGATCCTGAGGTCAGGCAGAATCTTTGGAAGGTCCCAGAGAAGATGTTTCACATATTCAATGTTCCAGATATAACAGGAAAATCCGATTACATCCGGGTGTTTTCGGTAAATATCCCCCAGGATCATTTCCAGGGAATGATTAATGGTGTATTCTCCAATCTGGATATCCCTATTGGGATAATCGGTACTGCACTGCTGGTCTGCATACGCTTTCAAGCTGTATACCCCCAAATTGGAATGAATGTATTTGGCGTTGATCGCCACTAACAGATACTTCATGCAAAATCTCCTGAAACAAAACCCTTGGCCAAATAGCCTCTACACCTGAATCTTGATCGTCCTTCCGGTAGGGTCATACTGATAGTAGCGCACGCCGGCCGCGTTCAGCATCCGCTTGGATGCACGGACTGCAGGCGTATCTCCGTACTTGTCGCTGCCGTAGATCAGCGTCTTGATTCCTGCCTGGATAATCGCCTTGGCGCACTCATTGCAGGGGAACAGGGTAACATACAGCTTACTGCCTTCCAGACTGCCGCCCCGATAATTTAAAATGGCATTCAGCTCGCTGTGAGTGGAATAAAAATATTTTGCATTGTAGGGATCATCCAGCTCATGCTCCTTATCCCATGGAAATTCATCATCAGAGCATCCCTTGGGAAATCCATTGTAGCCCATGGACAGGATCTTGTTGTCCTGGCTTACGATGCAGGCGCCCACCTGTGTGCTGGGGTCCTTGGACCGCTTGGCCGACAACTCCGCAACTCCCATAAAATATTCATCCCAGGTAATATAATCTTCTCTTTTATGCGACATAATTTCCTCCGTTCATCTCCTTATCCTGACTCGTTCCGTATCCTGATGCAGTTAAACCATTAAAATATGGTATCCCGCCGCCTTATTCAGACGGTTCATAATGGCGCTTCCTAAATGAGTATCCGCAAAGCTTTCTGAATAAATATAGTCCACTCCTAAATCATCAAAATCCCGCAGCACCGCATACAGATTATGTGCCACCGAATCCTGACTGGATCGTCTGCCGATGCTGCGCTTGACTGCCGCCGTGTATTCATCCATAGTCTCATCGGTGCAGATCACCCCTACCTTGGCCCCGGTCTGTTCCATCCGGACTGCCGCCTCATTGACCTTCCATGCCATATAAAAGCTTTCCATATCCAGCTTCCAGTTCTTCCCGCCGTCCGCCATCATTCTGGAAACCTGACTGTAAAGACGGCTGCCTGGTGTATATAACTCCTTAATCGTCTCATCCTTCAGCTGGATCAGAGTCAGATCACCTTTGGGCGCATAATGCTTGTACTTCATACCTGGGGCCTTGGGGCGCACGCCTTCCTTCATCGGCCCCAATATTGCAGGGTCCACCGCCACATGGCCGAAAAGCTCATCCAGCATCTCCTGGGTGATGGCTCCCGGCCTTAAGATGGTGGGAACTGGTCCTGACACATCTACAATGGTAGATTCCACTCCGATCCCAACCGGGCCGCCGTCCACGATTATTTCAATCTTCCCATTCATATCCTGCCACACATGATCTGCTGTGGTGGGGCTGGGCCGTCCCGAGGTATTGGCGCTGGGCGCTGCCACCGGGACGCCTGCCAGCCGGATCAGCCGGTTGGCGATGGGATCGCTTGGCATCCGCACAGCCACTGTGTCCAGGCCGCCGGTGGTGCTGTAAGGCACCAGATCGCTTTTGGGAAAGATCATGGTAAGGGGACCAGGCCAGTATTTCTCTGCCAGCAGCCTTCCTGCCTCCGGAATTTCCCGCACTAAAGGCTCCAGCTCCTCCATACAGGAGATATGGGCGATCAGCGGATTATCCGATGGCCTGCCCTTGGCGGCATAGATCTTTCTTGCCGCATCTGCATTCAGCCCATTGCCCCCCAGACCGTAAACCGTTTCTGTGGGAAATGCCACCAGCCCGCCTTCCCGCAGGACCCTGGCCGCCTGTAAAAGCTCCTGATCCTCAGGATTTTGTTTATCTTTAATCACAATTCTCTTGGTATCCATTCTCTGTTCCTTCTATCTGCCATACCGGCATCCTACTGCTTTGCCATATTCACAAACTTGGTAAACTCCGGCCGCCATAAAAGCTCTACCGTTCCGATGGGACCGTTTCTCTGCTTGGCGATGATTACCTCCGCCACATTAGGCCGCTCCGTATCTTTATTATAGTAATCATCACGGTACAAAAACATCACCACATCCGCATCCTGCTCGATGGCTCCGGACTCACGAAGATCCGAAAGCATGGGCCGGTGATCCTGCCGGGTCTCGCAGGCGCGGCTTAGCTGGGACAACGCAATCACCGGGGCATTCAGCTCCCTGGCCAGCGCTTTTAAGGACCGGGAAATCTCCGAGATCTCCTGCTGGCGGTTATCCCCGGTCTTGCCGCTTCCGCTCATTAGCTGCAGGTAATCGATAATCACCATACTCAGCCCATATTCCAGCTTCATCTTCCTGCATTTGCTGCGGAGCTCTGTGATGGAAATACCGGGTGTGTCATCAATGATCAGCTTGGAGTTTCCAATAATGCCGATTCCTTCCACCACCGCATCCCAGTCTGCATCCGTCAGGCTTCCGGTGCGGAGCTTCTGGGAATCTACATTGGACTCCATGGAAAGCATACGGTTTACCAGCTGCTCCTTGGACATCTCCAGGCTGAATACCATACAGGGAAGTCCCTTCCGCACTGCCACATGATCCACCAGGTTCAGCACAAAGGCCGTCTTTCCCATAGAAGGACGGGCCGCAATCAAAATAAAATCCGATGGCTGCATTCCTGAAGTCTTATAGTCCAGGTCAATAAATCCAGTGGGAATTCCGGTGACGGTTCCTCCGGATTTCGACGCTGTCTCAATCTTCTCCAGCACGTTTAACGCCACCTGCTTGATGGGTACGAACTCACCGGAATTCCGGCTCTGGAGCAGGTCGAAGATCGCCTTCTCCGTATGGGCCAGAATATCCTCCAGCTTGTCCTTCCCCACATAGCAGGTGTTGGCGATCTCTTCATTCACCCGGATCAGGCGGCGCAGAACGGCTTTCTCCCGCACAATATTGGCATAGGATTTCACATTTGCGGATGTGGGAACTGTGGTGATGATGTCCCGAACAAATTCCAGACTGCTGACCTCCGGCGGAACATCCTTCTCCTTCAGACGGTTCTGCAGCGTCACCAGATCTACCGGCTTTCCCTCATTAAACAGCTCTACCATGGACTCAAACATCACACCATACTGATGCTGGTAAAAATCATCTGCTGTCACGATCTCCGATGCCGCGATAATCGCCTCCCGGTCCATCAGCATAGAGCCGATCACCGACTGCTCCGCCTCAACACTGTGGGGAAGCACCCGTTTCAACAGCGCTTCATCCATACTGTATTCCTCCAAATTCTGCTGCGTCGTATCGGTTCCGTACCACCACAGATACGACATGTCCAAAGCAACCAGGGAAGATATTCTCCTCCCTGGTTGCAGTTCATAATGATCCTTTATTACAGCTATTTTGTGCCTTCCCTATGCCTCAACTACCTTCACAGCCAGTTTCGCCGTCACATCCTTATGAAGCTTAATGGGTACCTCATGGGTTCCGAAGGTCTTGATCGGATCCGTCAGCTGAAATTTTTTCTTATCGATATCCATCTTAAGCTGATCGGTAATCGCCTTGCTGATCTCCTTGCCGGATACGGAGCCGAAGGCTCTTCCGCCCTCGCCGGCTTTCATGGAGATGGTAACAGAAAGTCCTGACAGCTTCTCCGCCAATGCCTTCGCGTCCGCTAACTGCTGGGCTGCAATTCTTTCCGCATTGGCCTTCTGAAGCTTTAAATCATTCAAATTCTTGGCAGTTGCCTCCACGCCAAGCTTTTTCGGCAGAATAAAGTTTCTGGCATAGCCGTCATTCACCTTCACGATCTGTCCCTTTTTTCCTAATGCCTTAACATCCTCTAATAAAACAATATCCATTATGATACGTCTCCCTTCTCAAGCATTTCATCAATTACTTTCTTGACCATGGCTTTTGCCTGATCAACGGTTACACCCTCAAGCTGGGCTCCAGCTACCGCACGGTGGCCGCCGCCGCCTAAGTGCTCCATCATAACTTGAACGTTCACCTCATCGATGGAACGTGCACTTGCATAGATCACATGATTATATTCCGTCAGGACCACAGATGCCTTGATTCCATTAATTTCCAAAAGATCGTTGGCCGCCTGGGCGCCTACGATGGTGGGGCTGGCAAGTCCCTCTGCCGGACATGTACTGATGGCAAATTCATTTCGGTAAACCTCCGCCAGCCGCACAGCCTCCGCCTTCGCCCGGTATTCCGCCATATTGTCACGGAACAACTTGCGGACTCTGGTCACATCTGCCCCGTTTCTCCGCAGAAAGGCTGCCGCCTCAAAGGTACGGACACCTGTCTGATTCGTAAAATTATGAGTATCGATCACAATTCCGGCATACATGGCATCGGCCTCTGCCGGCTTGATGCGGATCCCATCCGCGATGTACTGCAGCACCTCCGCCACCATCTCACATGCAGAGGAAGCGTAAGGCTCCACGTAAGAAAGCACTGCATTGTCAATAATCTCGCTGCTCTGGCGGTGATGATCCAAAACCACAATGGATTTTACCATCTTAAGCAGCGCCGGCGAATCGGTGATGCTGGGCCGGTTTACATCCACTACCACCAGAATGGTATTGCCATCTACCAGCTCGGCAGCCTTGGAACCATTTAAGAACAGATCCTCCGGATAATCCGGATTTCCCAGGAATCGGTCCATCATCGGTTTCACGGAAGTGGTCACATCATTGATCACGATATGAGCCTTCTTATTCAGTGCAGTGGCGATCCGATAGATACCAAGAGCCGCGCCAAAGGAATCGATATCCGCCAGCTTGTGGCCCATGATCAGCAGCCTGTCCTTACTCTCCATCAGCTCCCGCAGGGCGTGGGCCTTCACACGAGCCTTCACCCGGGTAGACTTCTCCATCTGCTGCGCCTTGCCGCCGAAATACTGGATCTTCTCTCCATCCTTGATTACTGCCTGGTCGCCGCCTCGTCCTAGTGCCATATCAATAGAAACTCTGGCAAAGTCATAGTTCTGACTGTAGCTCTCACCATTCATACCCAAGCCGATGCTTAAGGTAACTGCCATATCATTTCCAATATTAACCGTCTTTACATCCTCCAGAATCGCAAAGCGGTCTTCCTGGATCCGCTCCACATACTGCTGCTTAACGGCAAAAAAGTACTTGTCCTTCTCTAACTTCTTTACGATTCCGCTCATGGCAGCGATATATTTATTGATCTTACGGTCGATCAGCGCCGTAAGCAGAGAGCGGCGCACTTCCTCCACGCTCTCCAGCGCCTCATCATAATTATCCAGGTAAATCAGTCCGGCAACCATCTTCTGGTTATTGATTTCCTTCTTGTAGTGAAGAACCTCCGTCTCATCCGCCAGATAAACAGACAGCAGACGTTCCTCGGTAAATTCCTTGCCCAAACTGATGGCCAGAGCCGATGCATCCTTTAATGCCACCCATTTTAAATCCAAGCGGTAATTCCGGTTATCATACTCGGTATGAATGCTGATCTCCTCTTCCTTCTGATCCAGCAGCTCCTTGGTCACTCCTGGAAACAGTGCAATCAGACTCTTCCGGCTGTGGTGATCCACTCCCAGCAGTTCTGCAAAGGACTGATTCATCCACAGCAATCTTCCCTTATCATCTGCGATCGCATAGGGCTGTATCATCTCATACAAAAGCTGCTTCTGGATCCAGGCATATTCGGAAGAAAATTCCACCAGCCCGGCCAGCACGCTCTTTCTCTGATACAGATAGATCCACAGCGCGATCAGGATGTACAGGAAGGTAAACGCGCTCATAATCACAGCCGCTTTCAGATCCACAGCGCCCAGCACCATCGTTGCAATGATGAGCAGGATCGACAGGATCAGCGGCCACTGAAGATAGACGCTTAACTGTCCCTTCACCCGAACCTTATCTTTCATATTCCTCTCCTATTAGCTTTATCACTGTGTTTGTTTACTTTTTCTTGCCAATAAGATACATTATAGCACATATTGGGGATTCCGTCCATGGAAATTAAATGTTGGGCACGACGTACGCATGAATCTTTCTTCTGCCTGTACACTGTATGAATCCTCTTTTT
>JAUNOF010000154.1 GCA_030537215.1 Lachnospiraceae bacterium | reverse complement strand
TCAACTGTCAATGAAGTTTTTCCTTTACGTCTGTATTTCCTTCCTATCTCCGCTCACAGCGTCAAACACTACCTGCTCCATGATCTTACCGGTAGCATACTCCTTCTTGGTATATATAATTTCCTGCTGTTCTGCATCATAATCACAGGCATACACATATCGCACGCCATTTTCCAGCCGTTCGATATTCCCGATCCATCTTGGCGCATAAGCAGCCGGCGAATCTGGATCATCTCGCCCGCAATCTAATAATTTATTCGATACCTCTACGGAAACACCTGCTTCTGTCAGAAGAGGATGGGAAAAATCGCGATACTCTCCAATTTCTGCCTGACGCCCGATGGTTTTTAAATAAGCGGCCGCATAGCTTTTCTCCTGCTGCTTCAACGTCTTCAGCTGCTGGGAATCCGGCTTCCTGCACGCTTCCCACACGGATTCCGGGAATAATGCTTCAATGGAATCCTGGTAGCGGTTCCCATCCTCCGGTGTCTGGTACCATTTCCACCATAAGCTTCCATCTGGATTTTCTTCCAGGGTAATGACTGCTGGAATCGCTCCGCTGCCGCTGTTTTTCACAAAATTCCCGTCCTGAAACTGGTAGCTTCCGTACATCGTCAGTGCATAAACGATTACTTCATCATCCTTCTCCTGGGTTTCCAGAATCAAATGTCCTTCTCCTGCTGCCTCATCCTCACGATAAACAGACTGGCTGCACTCCAAAATCGCCGCTGAAACGGCCTCGTCAAGAGACGATGCTCTTGCCTTAGGCTGCAGGGGCTCTGAAATTTCTTCCGTCAGAGAAAGCAGTCTGGCCACGCTGTCAGCCGACTCTGCATATTCCTTAACATACCGCCCCTCATTCAGCATCTGCCCCATCAACGTTTGAGATACCCAGCAGGCTTCCCGGTTTCCGTCCCGATCCACCGGATAATCCCATGACACCGAAGAACAATTATCAATTAATCCAATCAGCACCGCAGAAGCCTTCTGCATCGCCAGCAGATCCGGCTTCTTCTTAAAATGCAGCATCAGACCATAGGGCGGTGTGGTGGTCTGTAATTCCATGGTGCTGGCTTCTCCAATATGAAAATAGGATTTTACCATCTGGATCAGGGTTCCCGTTCCTGACGCATTTCCAATGTAGAGAGTCCGGGCCTGGAACAGATCATCAGCAGTAACCGACTCCCAATCCTCTGCCTGCGTCATGGTCACGATCCCAGATAAGCGGTCCGCTTCCCAACGATTTTCTTGAAGATCTTCTGCTGCATTTGTGCAAGCTGCCAAAACCACTGACACAACGGCTGCAGCGGCAAAAAGCTGTAATTTCCTTAACATATCGCTCCCTTCCCCGGCACAACCTAAAAATAATCCACGAACCTGAGCCAGGTCAATATTTCTGAATCCGTACTGTAACTGCGTTTCTCTTCACAGTCGCTCTGTACCTATCTTACCATATTCTTCCTGATGATATATTAAATTTTAATTACAGTTTCTCTTAGATTTTCTTGCCGCTACCACTCCCTTTTTATGTCTTCCTCTTTGACGTCATACAGCCGGAGAAATTCTTTTAGATCTCCATCATTTCGAATCAACATCAGATCATCAAATTTTCCGCTTTCCAGTTCTTTAAAGCCTGCCACCTTTTCTCCGGTACAAATGCTTGCACGGATCACGGGTATCTTTCCTGTTTTATCATAGGTGGATAACGGTTTATTTTTCTTTCTTCCGAACATATAATCCTCCTGCAGGGCCCTGCAATTACAATCTGTGTTGATATACCAGATCGGTTATTCCGTTATACGTCTGCGTCTTTATTAATTGCAGCTTGATTTCCTTCTCCATAGTTCCAAACAAGCGGATACCATCTCCCAAAATCGTTGGAATCACAGAAATATAATAACGATCAATTAAATCTTCTTCCATAAGCTGTTGAATCACCTTGGAACCACCACAGATCCAAATATGTTTTCCTGGCTCCTGTTTCAGCTTTTTCACCAAAGCACAGGGATCCTCCTTTGTAAATATAATCTGCTCTGTTGACGGAAGCTCCCTATGTGTAACCACATAGCTTGTCAAATCTGAATATATCCATTCCCCAGGAGATAGCTCTGTAACAACCTGATGATACGTATTCCACCCCATAATAACCGTATCTATATCCTTTACAAATGCAGCGTATGTGTCTATGCTTTCTTCCTGTTCGCTTTGTCCAGACAGCCAATCCACTCCGCCGTTGCGATCCGCAATGTAGCCGTCAAGGCTCATTGCAAGAAATAATACGACCGTTCTCATGATCCTTCTTCCTCGTTTCTTATGAAAGTCTGCCGCCGATTAGGCGGCATAAATTCAGGGATGCCAAGTGCGCCCGCCAAAACTTTCTGTGCGACGGCGCGTTTGCCTGCCGGGCGTATGAAGGTTCACTACCCAATATACGCCTGGATCAGCCGAAGTGTATTTTCCACTCCATCCCGATGACTTCTCTCATATCCGTGAGAAGCATACACGCCAGGGCCGATCAGACCGTGACGCACATCATTTCCAGCCCTTAATGTGGTCTCCACATCAGAGCCATAGTGGGGATACACATCCACTGCATATCCAATATTGTTTTCCTTCGCCAGCTCCACCAGGCGGCATACGATCTCATAATTGTAAGGACCGCCGCTGTCCTTTGCACAGATAGACACCTGATGCTCCGTACACTGCAGCCCCTCTCCTACACAGCCCATATCCACAGACCAGGCTTCCGTAACCCCTTCCGGCACGGAGGAGGAGCCGCCATGCCCCACTTCCTCATAGATAGTAAAATGCACATAAACACGACGCTCCGGCACTACATTTTCATCCCTCAGATACTTTCCATATCCCAATAAAATAGCCGCTGACAGCTTATCATCCAGAAAACGGCTCTTAATGTAACCAGAGGAAGTGACTCTGGTTCTCGGTTCAAAGCAAACATAATCACCAGGCATGATCCCCAGCTTTTCTGTGTCTTCCTTGGAAAAGACCGGCTCATCGATCAGCACCTCCACCGTATCCCAGCTTCTCTCCGTCTTGCTGTAATCACCATTCACATGAATGGAGGCATCCGCCAGCTGACAGGTTCCCTCATAACTGCCATTGGCTTTCGTGATAATTCTTACATTCTCTGTCTCCCCGTTAGCCGGATTCATGCCGCCGATATTGGTCAGCTTCAGCCGTCCATTTGCCTTAATCTGGGCTACCATTCCTCCCAGGGTATCACAATGTGCCTCCAAAAGAATGGCATCCTTGTGATTTTTTCCTCCAAAATCCGCCAGGACACCGCCTTTGATCGTTCGATGCGCCGATATCCCCAAAGCTTTCATCTGTCCCAAAAGATATTCCGTCACTTCCTTCCCATAACCGGAAGGGCTGTCGATTGCAAGAAGTGCCTTGGTCTGCTCTATAATATAATCTACATACTTTTTGTTGTCCTTCATTGCTTATTTCCTCACTTTCTTCTCAAATCCATGATGATTAACAGTACTTGCGAAATCACATATACAGAATTATTGTAACATTCTTATGATATTGGGGTCAAAAGGTATTTTTAATCATCACACGCAAAATCAGCCATGAACAAAACCGGAAATACGAAACGAGCAAAAAAGGAATTGACAGTTTTCTTCTAATGTGATAAAAAAATACTATCTGACGCATACAAGGAAGTATCCGCTTTCTTGTATGCGTTTTTTGTTTGATAGAGTGTAATTGTTCATCAAGTCTGCGCAGGTACTTACTAGTATGATCCACGGTAATTGATGACCTGTTTCACGCAGGATAAATTTTCAGTCTGCAAGGCGGAGGAATGAGACGATGCGGTGGCATCCTCGATTGACGACAACGCAGCAGATGGAAATTTAGACAAGCGAAACAGGCGCTAATTGCCGCAGATCATACTAGGCGGACCGCGAAATCGCTGGGAAAATACGGAACGATTACAACAGCGCCTGAAAATGGCAGCATCATATCAGGATACAAGGGAGTGACATTCAATATGAGTAAATTTGAGCGCAATGAAAAAGCTCGCTGGAGATACGTTTCAGAAAAACCCCGTATTTCCACGGAGCGAGCAGAAATCTGGACAAAATCCTACCAGCAGACAGAGGGCGAACCTACACCGATCCGGGCAGCAAAGGCTTTCCGCGATACCTGCGAGCAGATTGGCTGCTACATCTTTGAAGATGAACTGATTGTAGGCGCCGTTGGTGAATTTTTCAAATGCGGAATTTTGACGCCGGAATTTTCCTGGAAATGGGTCAATGAAGAAATGGATACCTTTTCATACCGTCCCCAGGATCCTTATGTTATGACCCCGGAGCAATGTGAATTCGTCCGTAGAGAAATCTTTCCCTACTGGAAGGGAAAGTCCCTGGAGGAAGCCTTTCTGGCCCGCCTTCCCAGAGAAACCGCTGCGATCTGCGTAGACACCGGAATTGCTGACAGTGATTCCAAGTGGCGCCAGGCCGTAGGAGAAACCACCCCGGATTACCAGGATCAGTTGTTTCCAAAGGGTTTCGGCGGTATTAAACGGGAGGCGGAGACCCGACTGGCTGCTTTGGATAATACTTCAAAGGAAAGCCAGGAAAAGCGAGATTTCTATCGCTCCATTATCATCACCTCAGAGGGCATTATTACGCTGGCTCACCGCTATGGAGAAAAAGCCCGTCAGCTGGCCGCTGCAGAGCCTTCCCCTCGACGAAAAACTGAACTTCTGCGAATCGCGGAAATCTGCAGCTATGTGCCGGAAAATCCGCCTCGCACCTTCTATGAAGCCATTCAATTTGTCTGGTTTGTCCAATGGGGCGGCATTATCTCCGAAAATCCTCTTTCCCTGAACCCTGGACGTTTTGACCAATACATGTACCCCTATTACCAGGCTGATCTGGATGCCGGGCGTATCACGCCGGAGGAAGCCCAGGAGCTGATCGAAGCCCTTTGGATCAAATATTCCACCTGGGTTTGGACTATTTCATCCAACACCGCCGGATACTTTGCCGGATACAACCAGTTTCAGAACCTTACTGTAGGCGGCAAAAAGTCAGACGGAACTGACGGCACCAATGCCATTTCCTATATGGCCTTAAAAGCAACCGAGGAAGTAAAAACCCATCAGCCCGGTCTTTCCGTTCGCATCAGCCAGAGCTGCCCCAGGGATTTTCTGGATGCTGTCACCCACTTGATCGCTCAGGGAACCGGCTTCCCTGCAATCCACAGCGATGAATGCGGCTATAAAATGCTTCTGGAAAACGGTATGCCGCCCAAAGTTGCCATGGACTGGAATAACTGCGGCTGCGTAGTTCCTCACAATCGAAAGGCCAGCGAATGGACGGCTGCAGCCAATTTAAACTTCGGTACTGCACTGGAATGCGCCATGAATCAGGGCGTCCAAAGAATGACTGGAGCCATGGTGGGTCTGCCGGAAAAGAAGGCTACAGAATTTACCAGCTATGAGGAACTGGAGCAGGCCTATTACAAACAGCTTTCCAATATTATCCGGCACACTGCCATCGCCACCATCGAAGCTCAGCGGCTTCATGAGATCATGGTTCCCCGCCCCTTCCTCTCCTCTCTCCATGAACACTGTATGGAGTCCGGCAGAGATCTGGCCAACGGCGGCGGACGTTATAATGTGGGGCCAGTTATGACCGGAATCGGGCTGGGCTGCATGTCCGATGCCCTAGCTGTAATAAAGAAGCTGGTGTTTGAAGAAAAAAAGGTATCCATGCAGACACTTTGCGATGCGCTGGCTGCCAACTGGGAGGGGTATGAGGAGCTTCGTCAGCAGGCTCGCTCCTGCCCGAAGTTCGGAAACGATGATGATTACGTAGATTCCATTGCGGTAAAAATGGCCAATTTCTATTATGATGAAGTACACCGCTATCTGGACTGCAACGGCAAGCCATTTTTAAGCGCTTTTATGGGAATTTCCAACTATATTCCAACCGGGCGTGTTGTAGGAGCCACGCCGGATGGGCGGAAGGCCGGCGAGCCGCTGACAGAGGGTGTTTCTCCCTATGCCGGAAGCGACAAGCGAACTCCCATTGCTGCCATGCGCTCCGCTGCCAAAATCACCCATGATATCCACAGCGGCGGCACTCTGCTGAACATGCGCCTGGGCAAGGAACTGGTGGAAACTCGACGAGGCCAAGCAAATCTGGGAGCGCTGCTGCTGAGTTACTTTGCGTTGGGAGCCTTCCACGTCCAGTTTAATATTGTCAGCAATGAAATACTTCGGGATGCTCAGAAGCACCCGGAAAATTATAAGGATCTTCTGGTTCGGGTAGCCGGCTACAGCACGCAATGGGTGAATCTGTCCCGGGAAATGCAGGAAGCAATCATTGCACGAAACGAACATACCAGCTATTAACCCAATCGTCCTGGCGGCAGATCGGCTGTGAACAGTAATCGGCAGAAAGCATTTGATCCAGAAATAAGAAAGAAGGTATTTGTCATCCATGAATTCAAAAGGAATTATTTTCCAAATTCAAAACTTTTCTGTCAATGACGGAGAAGGCATCCGAACGGCTATTTTCTTCGCCGGATGCCCTCTTCACTGTCAGTGGTGCGCCAATCCGGAGGGAATCACACCGAAGCCCAAAGTCGCCTTCCACCAGAATCTATGCATTGGCTGCGGTCGCTGCACCCACGTCTGTCCTGCGCAGCTTCCCATTGACCTGAATACCCACGGAGCACGTTCCCGCTGTCTCTGCTGCGGAGCCTGCACCGGAGTATGCCCCACGGAGGCAAAAATTCTCTATGGACGTGTTCTCACAGTGAAAGAAATCTGGGAGAAATTAGAAGGAAGTCTGTCCGTCTTCCGCTACTCCGGCGGAGGCGTCACCCTGTCAGGCGGAGAGCCTACCTTTCAGACCGAATTCTTCAATGATCTGACAGAATTCCTGTATGACCATGGTCTTAGTCTGGCTCTGGAAACCTGCGGATATTACCAAATAGATCAGGTTATTCCTGGTCTGAAGCGGATGGATCTGATTTTTACCGATATCAAGCTGATGGATGAATGCTCCCACATCCGCTGGACCGGCATGAGCAATAAAAGGATTCTTGAAAACATTATGCATTACCAAGAGCTTCCCGCCCGCGTCGTCATTCGTGTTCCTCTCATTCACGGCGTCAATGCCGATCCAGAAAACATTCGCCGCACCGCCCGCTTCGTACATCAGTATGTTCCCAAGGCACAAATGGAACTTCTTCCTTATCACACCCTGGCCTTCAGCAAATACCAGGCTTTAGGGAAATCCACCCCTCCAGCCGCATTATCAGCACCATCGAAAGAGGAATTAAAAGTTTTGGAAAATATCATTTGCGCGGAAGGGATTTCCCTATATTGCTCCAGATGACAATTCCAATCTCATATAAATAATTTCTTCAAACCTTGATCTATTTTCTTGTATGCATATAATTTCAACATTTATCTGCATCCTGAAAGATACACAAAAATAGCGGAATCCCCTACAAATAAAGGATTCCGCAAAAATTAAAAAAGCGCGAGACGGGAGGGTCTGCCCCAGCGCAGCGAGGGTGCTCGAACGTTCGAGGCTCGTCTCCCACTTCCTTGCTCTTTGACAAAAAAATAGAGCGCGAGACGGGACTCGAACCCGCGACCCCGACCTTGGCAA
>JAUNOF010000018.1:24820-31318 GCA_030537215.1 Lachnospiraceae bacterium | reverse complement strand
ATGTGATAGTAGAAAGGCGGTAAGGATGCAGGACATATTGCTGATCATTCCTTCTTATAATGAAGAAAAAAATATTGAAAAGGTGGTAGGAGAGCTGGAGGAGCATTTCCCGCAGTTGGATTATATTGTGGTTAATGACGGCTCCACGGATCGGACGGCGCAGATCTGCCGGGATAGAGGCTACCGCCTGTTAAGCCTGCCTGTAAACCTGGGGTTAGCCGGATGCTTTCAGGCGGGAATGAAGTATGCTTACGAGAAAGGCTACCGCTATGCCATCCAGTTTGACGGGGATGGACAGCACCGGCCGGAGTATGTGGAGGCGATCCGAAGAAAGATGGACGAAGGCTACGATATCGTAATCGGCTCCCGGTTTGTTGATCAGGCCAAGGACATGTCGCCCAGAATGCTGGGAAGCCGCCTGATTTCCGGAGCAATCCGCCTGACCACGGGAGTGAGGATCGCAGATCCCACCTCCGGGATGCGGATGTTTAACCGGGAAATGATAAAGGAATTTGCATTGAAGCTGAACTACGGCCCGGAGCCGGATACCATCTCCTTCCTTCTCAAGCAGGGAGCCAGAATCGCAGAGGTTCCGGTAACCATATCGGAACGTCTGGCAGGAGAAAGCTATTTAAAGCCGATGGTGGCGCTGACCTATATGGTGCGGATGCTGATCTCGATCCTTCTGATCCAGAATTTCCGGAAGCGGAATTAAGATAACGGTTCAGACGGCAGAGAAATCTGCAAAAACAGCGATATAAAATGGGGCAAATTTCATGAATAAGATGGCAAAGCTTCTGCTGTATCACGGTCAGCAGATTGAAAAACAAAATATGGTCTGGAACATGGTGGGAAGTGTCTTCTATGCCTTTGCCAGCATGGTCCTTTCATTTCTGGTCATGCGGATCGCCGGGGAGGATGCCGGAGGAATATTCGCCGTGGGCTTTAGTACCTTTGGGCAGCAAATGTTTACCCTGGCGTATTTTGGCCTGCGGCCTTTTCAGATCACAGACGGAGGAACGGGACAGGGGGGCTATTCCTTTGGGGAATATCAGCTTCACCGCAGGCTGACTACAGGAATGGCTGTGCTGGGAGCGGTGGGATTTTCTGTCTGGATGTTTGGGACTGGATCCTACAGCCGGGAAAAGGCGCTTGCCGTATGCCTTCTTGCCGGGTATAAGATCATTGACGGCTATGCTGATGTGTACGAATCTGAATTTCAGCGCCAGGGAAGCCTCTATCTCACCGGAAAATCCAATGCATTCCGAACGATCCTGTCAGTGGCAGCCTTTCTGGCGGCCCTTCTGTGGACCAGGCAGCTCCTTCCGGCCTGCGCCGCTGCCATATGTGCCCAGCTTGCAGGAGTATTGCTGTTTGATCATTCTGTAATGGGGGAATTAAAGCAGGTGGATTACCAGATACGGACAGGCAGCCTCAAAGGACTGTTTTCCCAGTCCAGCCTTTTGTTTTTCTCGGTATTTTTAGATTTTTATATTTTTTCTGCTGCCAAATATGCTATCGACAGCCAGTTAAATGATGCGGCATCCGGATATTTTAACTTGATCTTCATGCCCACATCTGTCATCTACCTGGTGGCGAATTTTGTGATCCGCCCCTTCCTCACCCGTCTGACTGCCTGCTGGAACAGCGGGAATCTGGCAGAATTTAAAGGGATCATGAAAAAGATCGGAATCATCATCGCCGGACTTACGGTACTGGCAGTAGGCGGCTGCCTGGTGTTAGGGCGGTTTGTACTTTCCATCATGGAGCTGCTGCTGGGACAAGGATATGGAGGCAGTTTAACGCCATATCTTCCGGCATTTACGGTGATTGTGTTCGGCGGAGGGGTATACGCATTTGGAAATTTGTTGTATTATAGTCTTGTGATCATGCGGCTCCAGAAGGTGATCTTTGGGGTATATGTGGTGACAGCAGCGGTGGCAGCAGTGTCAGCACCGGTGATGGTATCACAGCTTGGGATTCCTGGAGCGGCTTTGGCGTACTGTGCTTTTATGGCGGTACAGATGACTGGATTTGGAGTGGGGGTCGGATATGGGTTTCACAGAAGCGATATTTACTCAGCATAAGCAAAAAAGGAAGAAAGCCATGGAAAATAACATGTTATCACCAACCATCGATATTATTATCCCAACCTACAAACCTGGGAAAAAGTTCTCCCGTCTTCTTACCATGCTGGGAAAGCAGAGCTACCCGATTGGGAAGATCATTGTGATTAATACGGAGCAGCGCTACTGGAATCAATATGGCTACCAGGGAATCCCCAATCTGGAGGTGCATCATATTAAGAAGAAGGAATTTGATCATGGTGGAACCAGGCACTGGGCAGTTTCCTTTTCACAGGCAGATCTGGTGCTGTTTCTCACGGATGATGCAGTTCCGGCTGATTCTCATTTAGTAGAGCAGCTGGTAAAGGGATTTCAGAAGCGGGGGACGGAGGGAGAGCTGCCGGCTATGGTTTATGCCCGGCAGCTGCCGGATCGGGACTGCGGCTATAGTGAACGGTATACCCGGAACTTTAACTATCCGGATGAAAGCAGAGTGAAGACCAGGGCAGATATTCCTAAGCTGGGAATCAAAACCTATTTTGGTTCCAATGTGTGCTGCGCCTATGACCGGCAGATCTATGAGGGTCTGGGAGGATTTATCCGGCATACGATTTTTAATGAGGATATGATCTTTGCCGGGAATGCCATCCAGGCCGGGTATGCTGTGGTGTACCAGGCGGAGGCCAGAGTGATCCATTCCCATAATTACAGCTGCATGCAGCAGTTTCACCGCAATTTTGACCTGGCGGTATCCCAGACGGATCACCCGGAGATTTTTGAAGGGCTTCCCTCGGAGAGAGAAGGGGTCCGTCTGGTGAAGAAAACGGCAAGGTATTTGATCGGAAGCGGCCATCCCTGGCTTTTGCCGTCTTTGATCGTAAAGAGCGGATTTAAGTATCTGGGGTATCTGACGGGGAAGCATTATCAGCGTCTGCCGCGAAAGGTAATACTCTGGTGCACCATGAATCGAGATTATTGGGAAAAGGCAGGGGATGAGGAATGATGACGACAATGCTTCGGGTGATCCTGATCCTGGCATCAGCCGGGACTATGGCGATGATGATTCAGAAGATACGAAAGGCAAAACTGCAGATCGAGGATGCGATTTTCTGGGTGTTAGTCTCCCTGATGTTTGTGGTGTTCAGCATCTTTCCCCCAGTGGCAGATTTTCTGGCCCATATGCTGGGAATCTATGCCACGGTGAATTTCCTGTTTCTCTTTATCATCTTTTTGCTGCTGATGCGGGTTTTTTCCATGACGCTGCGGATCTCTCAGCTGGAAACGAAGCTGAAGGAGCTGGTGCAGAAAATGGCGTTGTATGAACTGGAGCAGGAGGATGAGAAGGGGAAGACTGAAGGAAATCAGAAACTGCCGCAGGAGACCGTGAAAGGAGCTGCCAATGAAGAGTAAGACGGCTGAGGGAAAAAAGCCTTGGATAAAAGCAGGAGCAAAATCAGGAGCAAAGGCGGGAACCCGACTTAAGCAGAAGGCAGGGAATGGCAGCTTTCAAATACCAGGAACAGGGACACAGTGGCTGAAGTATGGACTGGCTGTTCTGCTGGTGTTTGTGGTGGGCTTTGCACTGGAGTATTTCTGCCAGGTTGCGGTGCTGAGGAGCCCTCAGAGGGGCGTGACGGAGCTGCCTCTGGATGGGGTTTCGGCAGATGGCTTTGAGCGGACTGATCAGGGCTTTCTTCTCACGGGGGATCAAGGGACGCTGAGCATTGGGCTTGGCGGGATGTATGTGGATCAGTTTGTGTATTCCTTCCATTACGATCATCTGCTGAATGCCAAAGCTTATGTCTGCTATTACAATGAATACGGGGAGGCGGATCCGGATCAGGATCTGTTGATTGAGGATCATAATAATAAGCTGGCGGAGGTGTCCTGCTTAAAGATCGGAGAAAAAGTGGAGTCCATCGTTCTTGCAGTGGATCGGTCCCAGCTGGGAGAACCGGGAACCAGAGAAGAGGCGGCCAACACCCCTCTTACCATCACCGGTCTTGCGGTTTCCAATACGCCGCGGATCAATGGAATCCGCCTGGGCTTTTTCTGGGTGATCCTGGGGCTGGGAGCTTTCTTCTGGCTGTTCCGTGGTTACCTGGGTAATCACCTGGAAACAGGCTTTCTCGCTGTCTGCCTCAGCGTTGGCATATTGATGATTTGTGCGCTTCCGGCCAACAAGGTAGGCTTTGACGAGGAAACCCACCTTTACCGTGCCATGGGGATCGCCAGTTTTCCCCATGGCATGAACATCAATCAAACGGTATTCAGTCTGATGGTGCCCAATCTGGATGCATGGCCGGACAATCAGCCTGGTTCTGCAGCAGAGCAGGAAAATCTGCGGGAGTATTTGAATGAGTACGGTGATTATAAGACTGGAGATATTCATCTGGAGCCGGTAATTCCCAAGGGAACGATTCCGGCTTATCTGGGACAGGCATTAATCCTGAAAGCGTGCAAGGGACTTGGAGTGCCGTGGGGGATCATGCTGACGCTGGGACGCTTCGGAAATCTCTTTGTTTATGCAGTACTGATGTACTTTGCAGTTCGGATCACTCCGGTAGGGAAAGTGATTATGGCTGTAATCGGCTTAATGCCTACATCCTTGTTTCTGGCATGCACCTACTCCTACGATCCCTGGGTAACGGGATGGATCTATCTGGGGACCGCATGTCTGCTGCGGGAGATACTGACACCGGAGAAAAAGATTACCTGGAAATCCTACTTAGGGATCCTGGCCTGCTTTCTGCTGGGCTGCAGTGCCAAGGCCGTGTATGCGCCCATGGTGCTGATCGCCCTGCTGCTTCCGTCGAAGAAGTTTGCAGACAGAAAACAGAAGCTTCTGATGCGGGCGGGAGTTCTGCTGCTTTTGGCAGGTTTGCTCTCCTCCTTTGTGCTGCCGGTACTGATCGCGCCGAAGGATACTGGAGACATCCGGGGCGGCGCTACCAGTGAGGTGGGGCAGATGAGCTATATCCTGGGGCATTTCTTCGGATATTTCAAGATCTTGCTTGTAAATGTCATCCAGTCAATGCCGAAAATGCTGTTTGGCAGGGATATTTTCTCCGTCCAGGGCCATCTGGCGGACAGTCCGCTGACCTGGCTGGCTATGGGGCTGGCAGGATATGTGGTGGTTACTGACACGAAGATATCCAGCCCAGAGGCATTGAAGGGCGGGCAGAAGCTTTGGATCTTTCTGATGCTGGGCGGAAGCGCGCTGCTGATATGGACCTCCATGTACATTGCCTACACCGTGCCGGGACAGCTTACCATTGCCGGAGTGCAGGGAAGATACTATCTGCCCATTCTATATCTGTTCTACCTGCTGTTTAATTCCCGGCTGGTCATTGCACGATTTAAGAATATGTGGTATCATACGGGAGTATTGACCGTGTCGGCTGGACTTTTGCTGGCAACGATGTGGGTGACGGTGATCGTGCCCATGTGTCTGTAAGGGCTGGCGGAATTTTTAAAAATGAAAGCGGGTAAAATAAATTTATGAATTATGTGATCTCTCTTTTCAAGGAGATTGTGAAAAAAAGAAAATTGATTTTGGATCTGGCGAAGGCGGATTTCAAAAAGCGGTTTGTGGGCTCGTATTTCGGTGTGGTGTGGATGTTTGTGCAGCCCATCGTGACGGTATTGATCTATTATCTGATCTTCGGACCATATGGCTTTAAATCCCAGCCTCCGGTTCCGGCTCCCTATGTGCTCTGGCTGGTGCCGGGTATCGTACCCTGGTTTTTCTTCAGCGAAGCCTTAAATACCGGGACCGGATGCCTTCAGGAGTACAGTTATCTGGTGAAAAAGGTGGTCTTTCAGGTGGAGGTGCTGCCGATCATTAAGCTGCTGTCCTGCATGATGGTTCATGGATTCTTTGTGCTGATCATGTTCGGGGTAAATCTCTGCTACGGCTGGTGGCCCATGATTACCTGGATCCAGGTGGTTTACTATACCTTTGCAGCCTCCATGCTGGCATTGGCTATCAGTTATCTGACCTGCTCCATCCATGTGTTTTTTAAGGATATGGCTCAGATCGTGGGAATTGCGCTGCAGTTTGGTATGTGGATGGTACCCATCATGTATGATGAGAACATGTTTACCGGTGATGCGCCGTGGATCGAGATTATATTTAAGCTGAATCCGTTTTATTATATTGTGGCCGGTTACCGTGACAGCATGCTGACCGGGAACTGGTTCTGGGAGCGGCCTACTTTGACCCTTTATTTCTGGACCGTTACCGTGGTGCTGATGCTTCTGGGACTGAAGGTGTTCAAGCGGCTGCGGCCTCATTTTTCCGATGTACTGTAGGCAGGCTATTGCTGATCTGTTACAATGGTTTCGAGAACAGAAGAGACAGGAGGTGCTGCAAAACTCTGCTTGTAATGAGTGGAAGATGAGTTTTGCAGCGCCTCCTTACGATTTTTAA
>JAUNOF010000018.1:17083-24720 GCA_030537215.1 Lachnospiraceae bacterium | reverse complement strand
GATTTTTGAAAGAAGGAAAAGTTGTGATTAAGCAGATGAAGCTGGGGTTTACCTATCAGGGAGAAGCAAGGGAGATTTGGATTGATGTGCTTTATTCTGATCGGAAGACCCTTGGACTGGAGGTTGCCAGAGATGGGCAGGTGAAGCTGCGGGCGCCAAGAAGGACCAGTGACAGCACAATTCAAACATTTGCCCAGGAGAAAAAGGCATGGATCATTGAAAAATATCTGATGATGGAGGGCAGGAGGGAGGCGGCATCTGAGAGAGGAGTTCCTGACTATGTGGAGCATCCGGAGCTGGAGAAGAAATACCGCCAGCTGGCGAAGGTGCGGATCCAGGAGCGGGCTGCCTATTTTGCAGCCAGAATGGGAGTCAGTTATGGCCGGATTTCGATCCGGGCGGCAAAGACCAGATGGGGAAGCTGCAGCTATGGAGGAAACTTAAATTTCCACTGGAAGCTGATTTTGATGCCGCCGGAGATTTTAGACTATGTGGTGGTCCATGAGCTGGCTCACCGGAAGGAGATGAATCACTCGAAAGCATTCTGGGCGGAGGTGGAGCGGATCCTTCCGGATTATCAGGAGCGGAGAAAGTGGCTGAAGCTGTATGGGCAGACGGTGTGATTTTGGAGCGTTAAGGCAACTGTGATGGAACGGAATCGTTACTGGTTCTGTTAGAATCTTGAGGGTACGGAAATGAAGGAGCTTGGAAAAGGAATGATTCTGGCGGCAGCGGCGGCGCTGATGGTCTGGATCCATTGGAATCGTAAACGAAAAGCCGGTATTAACTGGCTTCAGTATGGACAGAGGCTTTTGGGGCTTCAGCCTCCATCCCCAAACCGAAAAGGGTATCTGGATGAACTGCGCCTTTTAGCAGCAGTCCTGGTGATCCTGGTTCACAGCATGCAGTCGGCGGCTTCGCAGCTTCTGGCGTCCGGGCAGTCGGCAGGTGCAGGAGGAAGGGGAATGTGGTATTTATTGACAGGAGCTGCCGGATTAGGCTTGTGCTGCAATCTGCTGTTTGTGATGATCAGCGGAGCCTTGCTTTTGCCTTATCGGGAAGAAGGGGCGGGAACCTTTTATCAAAAGCGGGCGGCAAAGGTGGTCATCCCTCTGATTGCTTATTATTTATTTTATTTGCGGCGTTCCGGCCTGGTTTCCTTTTCCCTGTCTTCTATAGGCGCAGCTCTTCGGATGATACTTTCCGGGCCGATGGAGCTGGTGCCTCATTTTTGGCTGATTTATGTGCTCATAGGACTGTACATTGGCGTGCCCTTCCTGCGCTGGATGTTTCGGGAGCTGCCGGATCCTGTTCTCCATGGGATGGCAGCAGTGATTCTCCTTGGAGCAGCAGCAAAGACCGGCTGTTATTTCCTGGGAATTGGGTTTGGAGTGGATGCATTTTTGTTTTCCTGGGAGGGGATTTTTCTGCTGGGAATGATTATGACCAGGGAGCGCAGCCGGAAGTATGATCAAATGGTGTGGATTGGCGGCGGGGCGGCAGCTGTGCTGATCGTCTGGATCGCCTGCACCAGAGAGGATGGAGCTGCTGCGGCTGCCAATGACTCCATTTTGATGATCCTGTTTTCCATGGCCGTTTTTCTTTTTTTCCTGCGGAAGGAGGAACGGCGGATGGGAAGAGCCGGGCGGGTGGGAAGCGGCGACAGCAGGCAGCGGCGGCCGGTGCAGATGGCAGTGCAGGTGATCAGCCGCTACAGCTATTCGGTGCTGCTGATTCACTGGTTTATGTTGTTTGTGGTGGCGGAAAAGCATATGCACCTGAGCCCGATGTTGTTTGGAGGAAGATGGATTCTGGCCGGAGTGGCGGTGCAGTCGGCTGCAGCGCTGCTTCTCAGCCTGATTTTTGCTGTTGTGTTTGATCAGACGGTGGTTTTGCTGGGGGAATGGTGCTGGGATGGAGTGGGAGCGGTCATTCGAAAGATCCATGACAAATATTGCCCAAATTGGCGATAAACCTTGGAATTTTGCTTACTTTTCCCTTACAAATTGGAGAAAAAGAAGGTTTTGATAGGAAATCCAGATGTTTTGTGATATACTACTACCGATTAAGCCTGCTGCCAAGGCTGCAGCGGTTGGAATTGAATTTGTGATGATGAAGGCAGAGAATGGATGCCTTGGATTTATAGTTTGACGGAGGACGATATGTCAGAGGAAAAGAAGGAATACGCCATATCCGTTCAGGATGTGACGAAGATATATCGACTATATGATAAGCCCATCGACAGGCTGAAGGAGTCGCTGAGCTTGCCCCACAAGGAGTATCACCGGGATTTCTTTGCCCTCAGCGGGATCTCCTTTACCGTGGAAAAGGGGCAGACGGTGGGAATCATCGGCACCAACGGCTCTGGAAAGTCCACGATTTTAAAGATCATAACCGGGGTTTTGACCCCTACTTCCGGTCAGGTGAAGGTGGAGGGAAAGATTTCCGCTTTGCTTGAGCTGGGTGCCGGGTTTAACATGGATTATACCGGAATTGAAAATATTTATATGAATGGCACTATGATGGGATATTCCAGGAAAGAGATGGACGAAAAGCTGCAGGAGATCCTGGATTTTGCGGAGATTGGAGACTTTGTCTATCAGCCGGTAAAGACCTATTCCAGCGGTATGTTTGTGCGGCTGGCATTTGCGCTGGCAATTAATGTGGAGCCGGAGATTCTGATCGTGGACGAAGCCTTGTCTGTGGGGGATGTATTTTTCCAGGCGAAATGCTATCGGCGGATGGAAGAGATCCGTCAGAGCGGCACTACTATCCTGATGGTCACTCATGATATGGGCAGTATTATCAAGTACTGCGACAAGGTAGTGCTTTTGAATAAGGGACAGTTTATTGCAGAAGGAAACGCCGGTCATATGGTGGATTTATATAAAAAGATTCTGGCAGGACAGATGGATTCACTGAATGCAGAGCTGGAGCAGGAAAGAGAACAGAAGCAGCATCATGACGGAGAAGGGACAGACGGGATTGAAATGTCTGATTTTTCCGGCGGCATCTTGGAGGGCGAGGACGGCGCCGGGGCGGCGGATGGACCTGGAAAACAAATCGGATCGGACAGCCGGGAAAACCCAGGCAGCCAGAAGACTGGGGATCGCCAGGGCAGCGCTGCCGGCACAGCTCCCAGGTTAATGAAGGAACAGATCACTATCAATGCCAACCGGACCGAGTATGGTGATGGCCGGGCGGAGATTTATGATCTGGGCCTGTTGGACCAGAGGGGAAATCTGACAAATCTGCTGCTGAAGGGCGAGACGTTTACCATTCGGGAATGCATCCGTTTTCATGCAGATATCGAAGCGCCTATCTTTACCTATACGATCAAGGATAAAAAGGGAACGGACCTGACAGGAACGAACACCATGTATGAGGGCGCCGATATCAAGCCGGTGAAGCAGGGAGATGAATATCAGGTGGAATTCACCCAGAAGATGAATCTTCAGGGAGGGGAGTATCTGCTGTCTATGAGCTGTACCGGGTTTGAGCACGGTGAGCATGTGGTGTACCATCGCCTTTACGATGTGGCCAATATTACGGTAATTTCTAATAAAAATACAGTTGGCGTATATGATATGGAATCTCAGGTAACAGCAGTGAAGCGGTAGAAGGATGGGAGCGGGAGAAAATTATGAAGGACATCAGCTACGATATTCTGGATTTGATGGAGCTGTACGGAGCCGATGAGAACGGAATCCGAACCATATTAGAAAATGGAAAACAGCCGGAGCTTTTGATGGCATTATCCCCTATACGGGAGAATCTGGTGGATTGGATGGAAATTGCAGGGGATGACCGGGTCCTGGAGATCGGCTCTGGCTATGGGGCTCTGACCGGAGCTCTGGCGTGGAAGGCGAAGGAGGTCTGGGTTCTGGATTCCTGTCTGGAAAACCTGGAGGTAAATAAAAAGCGGCATCAGGAAATGGGGAATATCCACTATCATTGCAGCGATTGGAAGGCGCTGATGAAGGAGGAAAAGGCAGAGTCAGAACTTCAGGGGCAGTTATTTGACTGGGTATTTTTAATCGGCCCAAAGACCAGGGAAGCCTCCCTGGAGATCGGCGAAAAGCGGAACGGGAATACCTGGAACCGCAAGGCGGAGGAGAAGGCCTATGGGATTCGTCTGTTCCAGAGGGCGGCGGAATTGGTAAAGCCAGGCGGCCATCTGGTGATTGCGGTGCAAAATTCCAATTCCATCAAGCTGTTAGCCGGAGGCGAGCTGGATGATCAGGAGATCGCTATGAGCCTGACGGATTTACAGGAGCTTTTTCATGTTCAGATGCCGGGAGGCGAGTCCAGCTTTTATTATCCTCTTCCCAACTATAAGCTTCCCGCTGCCATCTATTCGAATCAATATCTGCCGGCAAAGGGAGAGCTCCCCAATCTGTTTGCAGAGTATGAGAAGCCCAGATACCGCTTGTTTTCTGAGGAAGCCGCCTATGATGCCATATGTGAGGCCGGCGGATTCCCGCAGTTTGCGAATTCGTATCTGGTGATTTGGAAGAAAGCCTGGTGAACATGATGAAACATACGTTATTTGTAAAATATAATCGAACCAGAAAGCCGGAGTATCAGATCCGTACCAGTATTGTGGAGGAGGACGGCGTCCGGTATGTGGAGAAGGCGGCGCTGTGCCTGGAAGGAGAGCTTCATATCCATTCCTTCCAGAAAAAGCAGGAACAGCTGTCGGAGCAGAATTCGCAGATTCAGGTGCTGAAGCCTCAGTTTCCTGAAGGAAGCGCCTGCGTCCGGTTCCCCTTTGTAAAGGGAGAAACTTTGGCAGAACGGCTGGGAAGAAGGATCCAGTCCGGCGAATCGGCGAAGGAGGTTCTGGAGGAAGGACTGGATCTGATTTTCGGAAACATGGAGGAATTGGAGGAGTTTACAGTTACTCCATTTTTTACTGAGGTGTTCGGAGAAATTCCGCCCCTTTCTGACAAAAGCTTTCATGTGTCCAATGCAGACGGCCTTTTTGAAAACCTGATGGTGGCCCATGACGGTATTTGGGCGATGGATTATGAATGGGTATTTGATTTCCCGATTCCGGTGGGGTATTTAAAATACCGGAATTTATACTATTTTTATGAGCGGTTTAAGGCGGCGCTGGGCTGGGAGGACATTGGAGGATTTTTGCGGCTGTTCCATATTGAGGAGGAGCAGCAGAAAATCTACCAGTCCATGGAAGAAGCCTTTCAGGCCTACGTTCATGGGGACAGCAGCCAGGGGTATCTGCAGAACTATCAGCAGCCTATCATATCCTTTGAAGATCTGAAAACGGAGGAGCAGGAGCTGTTCCGTGCCAGAGATCGGATTCTTCACCTGCAGGATGAGGTGGAGGAGCGGAATGTGGAGATCGCCAAGCGGAAGGAGGTCCAGCGGCTTTCGGACAACCATATCGCCAACCTGGAAGCTATGATCCGGGATCTGCGCCATGAAATTGATGAAATGGGGAAGCTTCTCACCTATCTCAATGGACATGAAGCGATTGTTTTTAAGGTGTGGAGAAAATTTAAGGACAGCGTCAGCAGACGCTTCCCCAAGGGAACCAGGAAACGGAAGGTGCTGGAATACGTTGTGAATACTATTCGGCATCCTATTCAGTACAGCCGGCTGTACTTTACAAAGGCGGGGCGAAACCAGATCAACGGTGATTTTTCCATTGGAAGCGGTTATCGGGAGCATGGAAAGCTGGTATTTCCAAGGGATCCGGTGAATCCGCCTACGGTTTCCATTGTGATTCCGGTTTACAATCAGATCGATTATACCTACGCCTGCCTGGTTTCCATTCTGGAGCATACGAAGGACGTGTCCTATGAGGTGATTATCGCAGATGATGTGTCTACAGACGCCACCAAGGATCTGGAGAAGTATACGGAAAATCTGGTGATCAGCCGCAACAGCGTGAACCAGGGCTTCCTCCGAAACTGCAATCAGGCGGCTATGGGAGCCAGAGGCCGCTATATCATGTTTTTAAATAACGATACTCAGGTGACAGAAGGGTGGTTAAGCTCCCTGGTCAATCTGATCCAGTCGGATTCCACCATCGGTATGGTAGGCTCCAAGCTGGTTTACCCGGATGGACGGCTTCAGGAGGCCGGAGGAATCATCTGGAGTGATGGCTCCGGTTGGAATTACGGCCGTCTGGATGATCCGGACAAGGCGGAGTACAATTATGTAAAGGACGTGGATTATATCTCCGGTGCCGCCATTCTGCTGCCCTTAAAGCTGTGGAAGCAGATCGGCGGTTTCGATGTCCGCTTTGCTCCCGCCTACTGCGAGGATTCTGATCTGGCATTTTCTGTGAGAAAGGCGGGCTACCGGGTAGTTTATCAGCCCCTCTCCAAGGTGATCCATTTTGAAGGCGTTTCCAATGGAACGGATGTAAACGGTACTGGCCTGAAGCGGTATCAGGTAGAGAACAGCCGGAAGCTGAAGGAAAAATGGGCGGAGGAATTGAAAAACCAGTGTGTGAATAATGGAAATCCAAATCCATTCCGGGCAAGAGAGCGAAGCATGGGCAAGCCGATTATTCTGGTGGTGGATCATTATGTGCCTACCTATGACAAGGATGCCGGTTCTAAGACTACTTTCCAGTATCTGAAAATGTTCCGGAAGAAGGGCTATGTGGTGAAGTTCCTGGGCGATAATTTCCTTCATGAGGAGCCCTATTCCACTACGCTGCAGCAGATGGGAATTGAGATTCTTTACGGTGAGGAATACCAGACCGGGATTTGGGACTGGCTGAAGAAGAATGGGGATGAGATTGCCTTTGCTTACTTAAACCGGCCTCATATCGCCACAAAATATGTGGATTTCATTCAGGAAAATACCAACATCAAGGTGATCTATTATGGTCATGACCTTCATTTCCTGCGGGAGATGCGGGAGTTTGAGCTGACCGGTGATCTGAAGACGAAACGGGATGCAGATTACTGGAAATCAGTGGAATTTTCCATGATGAACAAGGCAGCCATGTCCTATTATCCGTCCAATATCGAGGTGGAGGCGATCCATAAGGTAGATGAGACCATTCCGGTGAAGGCGATTACAGCCTATGTATATGAAACATTTTTAGACAAGCTGAATGAAGACTTTGCAAAGCGGGAGGGGCTGCTGTTTGTAGGCGGCTTCGCCCATCCGCCCAATGCAGATGCTGTGCTCTGGTTTGCCAGAGAGGTGTTCCCGCTGATCCGGGAAATGCTGCCGGATGTGAAGTTTTATGTGGTTGGTTCCAAGGTGACTGAGGAGATCAAGGCACTGGAATCGCCGGATAATGGAATTGTAATCGAGGGCTTTGTAAGTGAGGAGGAGCTGGCCCGGCTTTATGCAGAGTGCCGGATGGTAGTAGTGCCTCTCCGCTACGGAGCGGGTGTGAAGGGCAAGGTAGTGGAGGCGATCTACAATGGAGCGCCCATTGTGACCACCTCCGTGGGAGCAGAAGGAATCCCCCAGGTGGAAAGGGTTCTTGCCATCGCAGACCAGGCCCGGGAGTTTGCAGATGCGGTTGCCCGGCTGTATCCGGACACAGAGAAGCTGCTTTCCATGGCAAAGGGAACCCAGGCCTATATCCAGGAGCATTTCAGTGTAGATGCGGCCTGGAAGGTGATTGAGGAGGATTTTTCACA
>JAUNOF010000018.1:0-16983 GCA_030537215.1 Lachnospiraceae bacterium | reverse complement strand
GTAAGGCGCTAAAAGACAGGAAAGGAAATAGAGTGGTATGCAGGCGATTTTACTGGCAGGAGGCCTGGGGACGCGGCTGCGGAGCGTGGTCAGCGACCGGCCGAAGCCCATGGCTTTGATTGAGGGAAAGCCCTTTATGGAGTATGTGGTCCACGGGCTTTCCAGACAGGGGATCACAGAGATCATCTTTGCTGTGGGGTATAAGGGATCTATGGTGGAAGAGTATTTTGGAGATGGAAGCGGCTTTGATGTGAAGGTTTCCTATGCTTACGAGGAGGAACTTTTAGGAACGGCAGGCGCCATTAAGAACGCGGGGAAGCTGGTGACGGATCCCTGGTTTTACGTGCTGAATGCAGATACCTTTTATCAGATCGATTACAGCCGGCTTTTTCAGCTAAAGACGGAGAAGAATCTGGATTTCGGCCTGGTTCTGCGGGAAGTGCCGGATGTGTCCCGGTATGGGAAGGTCCAGCTGCAGGATGGGATGCTGGTTGGATTTAATGAAAAAACCAGTGACCCGGCGCCGGGAACCATCAACGGAGGCATCTATCTGATGAGCCGGGAGCTTCTTTGGGAGATCCCGGATGGAAAGGTTTCCCTGGAAAATCAGATGATTCCTAAGTGGATGGCGGAGGGCCGCCGTCTGGGAGGGTTCGTTAATGATGGATATTTTATCGATATCGGGATTCCGGAGGATTATTTCCGGTTCCAGGAGGATGTGAAAAAAGGAGTTGTAGTATGGTAATCAGAGGTCGTGCGCCTCTTAGAGTCAGCTTCGGCGGCGGAGGCACAGATGTGGCGCCTTTCTGTGTGGAGCAGGGAGGGGCCATTATAGGAAGTACCATTAATAAATATGCGTATTGCTCCATCGTTCCCAGGGAGGATGATCAGATCGTGGTTCATTCTCTGGATTATGACATGACGGTTAAGTACAATACGAAGGAAAATTATGTATATGATGGAAAGCTGGATCTGGTGAAGGCAGCGCTGAAGGCGATGGATATCAACAAGGGCTGCGAGGTATATTTACAGTGCGACGCACCGCCAGGCTCCGGCCTGGGAACCTCCTCCACAGTGATGGTGGCCATGCTGATTGCGATGGCGCGGTGGAAGGGGATCGAGATGGACGGCTATCAGCTTGCGGACCTGGCCTACCAGGTGGAGCGGGAGGATTTAAAGATCGCCGGCGGTTATCAGGATCAGTATGCGGCTACCTTCGGCGGCTTTAACTTTATTGAATTCCATGGAAGAAATGATGTGGTGGTGAACCCCCTGCGGATCAAGAAGGATATCATCCATGAGCTGCAGTACAACCTGCTTCTCTGCTATACTGGAAATATCCATGTTTCTGCCAATATCATTAAGGATCAGGTAAAAAATTATGAGAAGAAAGATGCCTTTGAAGCCATGTGCGAGGTGAAGGCCCTTGCCTATGCCATGAAGGACGAGCTGCTGAAAGGAAATCTTCACAGCTTTGGAAAGCTTTTAAATTACGGTTGGGAGAGCAAGAAGCGGATGAGCAGCAAGATCACGAATTCTCAGATTGATGAGCTTTATGAGGAGGCGATCAAGGCGGGTGCGCTGGGAGGAAAGCTGTTAGGAGCCGGAGGCGGCGGATATCTGCTGATGTATTGCCCTTATAATGTGCGCCATAAGGTAGCGGCCCGGATGGAGGAAGTGGGAGGCCAGCTTGCAGACTGGAATTTCGAGCTGCGGGGGGCCCAGAGCTGGATCTCCAATGAAGACCGCTGGGATTACGGGCAGGTGCGGGTGCAGATGCCGGACAAGGAGTATATGTTCCATGTGTAAAACCGTGTTTTTAGACCGGGATGGTACGATTAATGAGGAAGTCAATTACCTGCACCGTCCGGAAGATTTAAAGCTTCTTCCTATGGCGGCGGAGGCGATCCGGCTGTGGAATGACCACGGCTTTCGCGTAGTGGTAGTAACCAATCAGGCGGGTGTTGCCAGAGGCTATTACCAGGAAGCCGATGTGGAGAAGCTTCACCAATATATGAACCAGATCCTGAAGGAAAAGGGCGCGCATATTGATGCCTTTTACTACTGTCCCCACCATCCGGAGCATGGGATCGGGCCGTATAAGATCAAATGCCATTGCCGTAAGCCGGATACGGGGATGTTTGAGGCGGCAGAACGAGACTGCCCGGTGGATAAAGCCCATTCCTATATGGTGGGAGATAAGTGGCTGGATACCCAGGCAGGAGCGCGGTTCGGCGTACACACTGCTTTAGTAGGAACCGGATATGGCCGGGAGCTGTATGAGGAAGTTCTAAGAGGGCATCCCCACAGGAATCCAGATGGCGGACAGGAAAGCCGTTCGGATGCAGAACATCCCATGGAGTTTTTCGGAAATACCTTGTACGATGTGGCATTGTGGACGCTTCGGTGCGAGGAGTACGGGGGGAGTGCCGCGAAAGCGCCTGCTTCAGGCAGTCTAAGGAGGAATAAGGCAATGACAGAACCGATCAATCAATTAAAACTTTTGATCCAGCGTTATCCGCAGCTTGCGCCCATTGAGCAGCAGATCCATCAGGCGTATGAGATTTTAGAACAGTGCTATGAAAGAGGCGGAAAGCTTTTGGTTGCTGGAAACGGCGGAAGCTGTGCGGACAGCGAGCATATGGTAGGAGAGCTGATGAAGGGCTTCTGCCGGAAGCGTCCGGTGCCGGAGGCGTTTGAGAAGAGGCTTGCGGAAGCGGATCCTGTGCTGGGACCAGAGCTGGCCGCGAAGCTTCAGGGAGCGTTGCCGGCCATTGCATTGACCGGCCATCCAGCTCTTTCTACCGCATATTTAAATGATGTGGATGGGCTTTTGACCTTTGCCCAGCAGGTGTACGGGTATGGAACAGAGGGTGATGTGCTGCTGGGGATCTCTACCTCCGGAAATTCCAAAAATATTCTCTATGCCATGACGGCAGCCAGAGCCAAAGGGATGAAGACCATCGGGCTCACCGGAAGGGACGGCGGCGCCCTGGGCCGTGCAGCCGATGCGGCGATCATTGTTCCGGAGCAGGAAACCTACTGGATCCAGGAGCTCCATCTTCCCATCTACCATACCCTCTGTCTGATGCTGGAGGAGCATTTTTTTCCGGTATGACTGGTGGGCTGAAACGCGGCGGAACCGGAACACAGAGCCGGGACACCGGAGATGACCAGCAGTGAGGGAAACCGGAAATAAAGGAATTAGGATAGAATGAAGCGAAAGACATATATTGATGTGGCAAAGGGAATCGCCATTCTTTTGGTGATCCTGGGGCATATGAACCGTTTTTTTGATTACAACGGACGGCTGAACCAGATGGTCTACAGCGTCCAGCTTCCGGTCTTTCTGGTGATCGGCGGCTACTGGATGCGGTTAAAGCAGGGAGAAAGTCCCATGCAATTTCTGGAAAAGAAGTTTTACCGTCTGCTGCAGCCCTACTTTTTCTATGCCGTCTTCTCCATTCTCTATGCCTGGCCGGAGAATGCGGCAAAGTTTTGCTTTTATGTGGCGGGGATGCTTTGGGGGATCGGGATCCGGGATTATCTGCCCAATCTTCCTATCTGGTTTCTTCCTATGTTTTTTGTGGCAAACCTGTGGTTTTATCTGGTGCTGCAGATCGGAAGGCTGGGGAAGAAAAACTGGCAGAAGCTTCTTCTGGAAGGAATCACAGTATGCATTTTCATGGCGGTTGGCTGGAAGCTGAAGCTTAAGGAGGAACGTCTTCCCTGGGGCTTTGAGCTGGCAATGATCCTTCAGGGATTTTTCTTTGCGGGGCATCTGTGGAGACTGGCAGAGGAATATCTGGGAACGTTCCATCCGGCAGAGTCTGCGGCGGCATTAAAGCCGGAAGATTCGGGAAAGAATCCGGAAAAAAATCTGGAAAAAAAGCAGCGCATCCTGCTGGCAGTTCTTTTGATTCCTGCATTTCTGATCTGGGCAGTCTGCGTGAAGATGAACGGACGGGTGGACATCAATGCCGCCTGGTTCGGCAATAAGGGACTGTGGAGCTTTTATCTGGCGGCTCTTTCCGGCTGCTATCTGGTCATCTTTGCATCAGCCCTGTTAAGCAGATGCAGGCCCATAGCATGGATCCTGTCCTTGTTTGGAACCAACAGCATGGCCATTATGGCAGTTCATGTGCCGGTGCTGATCTGGATGGACGGAGTGATCACACCGCTGATGCCGGCTGTGATTAAGGCAAATTATATGACGAAAAATCTGATTGGAGTTACCTACAGCTTTGTGACCATTGCGCTGCTCAGTCTGTTTGCAGCGCTGCTCCTGAAACGGTATCCCGGGGAGGGGAGAAAAGTATGAGAGAATTACACACATTTGCGATCTGCGCCTATCAGGATTCTCCTTATCTGGAGGCCTGCATCCGCTCAGTTACTACACAAAGCCAGCCCACAAATGTTATCTTGTGCACTTCAACCCCAAGCGCGTATATCCGATCCCTGGCTGAACAGTATCGGATCCCGATGTATGTGCGGGAAGGAGAAAGCGACATTCAGGCAGACTGGAATTTTGCCTATGAGATGGCGGATTCCCGGTATGTGACCATTGCCCACCAGGATGATCTGTACAGCCGCAGCTATGTGAAAACGCTGGCGCGGTACCTTCAAAAGTATCCGGATACCAGCCTGTTTACCACCGACTATGTGACGGTGAAGGATCACCAGCTGGTTTTTGGGGAACGGCTGGTGCGGATTAAAAAGCTGCTTCGGCTTCCCCTGCGGATCCATCGCTTAAATCATATTTCATGGGTGAAGAAGGCAGCGTTGTGCTTCGGAAATTCCATTTGCTGCCCGGCCTGCACCTACCGGAAGGCGGCTTCTAAGAAAAACGGAGCGGAGGGATCACCAAAGCCATTTTTTGATTCTGAATGCCGGTTTGCCCTGGACTGGGATCATCTGATTACCATGGCAGAGGAGCCAGGGCGGTTTATCTGTGCAGAGAAGCCGCTGGTCTATCACCGGCTGCACAAGGATGCGGCCACTAATGTGTGCATGAAAAATTCCATCCGGTTTCAGGAGGAGCAGCAGATGTTTTCCAGGCTGTGGCCGGAGCCGGCAGTGAGGCTTCTGATGAAATATTATCAGAAGGCTTATGATTCCTATGAGGTGTAATGAGCAGCGTAACTGTGAGGGTACTGAACAGTTACCAGCGGTGAAAGGAAAACCGCTGCAGCAGATTGATTAATAGCAGGAATGAAGATGAAGAGCAAAGAAAATGGATTAAGCGGTAAACTGTGTTTTTGGGCTTTTCTGGCTGTTGGAGGCTGGTGTCTGATAGCCGGCGTTTCAGCACTGTTTTGGAATGGCCCTTTGACAGAAAATTTATGGCAGGGAAATGGCTGGAAGGTAATTTTGGAAACTACATTCTTTTTTGTGTGGATGTTGTTTTTCTGCTGCCTGCCCATGGCAGCGCATGTCCGATTAGGCGGAATCAGCCTGGGGATGCTGGGGGGAATCTGGTGTCATCAGGTGTTTCTGCCTTTTGTGATTTCCGGGCTGTGGCTTTTGGGGATCCTGATGCTGGGAGATGGAATCCGGCGGGCAGTAAGCCGGAAAGCGTTGGGCTGGCAGACTGCAGATCGAAACAGAGACCCGGCAGAGGGGGGAAAGCTGGTCTGGCAGCAGCGGCTTTCTGCAGACTTTGTGACAGGAGCCGGGGCCTGGATCAGCCTGATCTGTATCCTGTCTGCGTTCCGCATCGGAGGCTTAAGCCGGATCCGGCTGATAGCCGCCGCGGTTTTTCTGATCATGGCGGCAGGTCATGGCATTGGGGGTGTATTAGAAAGACGAAAGGCAGAGAAGAAGCTGCCCGACGCAACCCGCTGCAGGTGGAGAATCCTGCGGAGCAGGATTCTTTTTTATCAGGAGGGCATTCTGCTTGCCGTGATCCTTACAATGGTGTTTATTCAGCTTGCCCGGATCAATCTTTGGCCGGATTATGATTCTCTTCATTACGGCCTTCGTTCCCCTTATATTTTAGATAATGGGCACGGCATTTATGAAGATCTGGGGAATATTAATCTGGTATATACCTACCCGAAGGGATTTGAGATCCTGACCTTTCCCCTGGCGGGAACCGCTACCTTCGGATATGTTCTGTGCTTTAATGTGTGGATGACCCTGCTGGTGCTGATTCTGACCTATGGGCTGGCCCGCCAGCTTGGTGCGTCGTCTAAGCTGGGACTTCTGGCTGCTTCTTTTGTATCGCTGATCCCAGGCGTGATGAATATGGCGATCACCGCAAAAAGCGATACCATAACCCTGGTCTGCCAGCTTGTGATTTTAAACAGCGCGGCCGGGATCCTTACCGATCAGCAGAGAAGAAATCGCCGGCGGTGGATCGGGATCGCTGCAGGAGGCTGTTTTTTAAGCTATTCCATGAAGCCTACGGCGGTTGTATTTTCCACTGTGATCTCCCTGGTCTGTCTGGTATTTCTTGTTGGAAACGGTGGGTTTGCAGAAACTGGCCGGGAAGATAAAGAGCGCGGGAGCCTTCTTTTTCCGGCAGGGGCATGGGCTGGGACCTGGATCCGTACCTACCGGATGACCGGTGTTCCCACTACCTCAGTCTTTACCTCCATCTGGGAGCACTTTGGCTTTCAGGTGCGCTGGCCGTATGCATTTTCTGCCATACCGGATCAGGGGCTGGAGATGGGACCGGCAGAAAGCGCCCGGTTTTTACTAAAAAGAGTGTATCGTATCCTGATCGCTCCCACGGGAGAGGATATGGCTCATGTGATCATTGCCTGGGGAACCAGCCTGATGGCGCTGTGTCTGGCTGCCTGGATCTTATGGGGCAGGAAAGCGCTGAGAAGAAACCGGGGAACCGGGCAGGGAAAGGCATATGCCTGCATTCATGTGACAGCTGTTTTTGTAGGGCTGTTCAGCTTGTTCAGCATTTATCTGTTGTGGCAGGTAGATGGCAATTATTTTATGCTGATGTATGTGCTGCTTGCGGTGATCGGGGCTTTTTGTATGGAGGAAGGAATTGCTTTCCATGGCAGGAAGCTGACTGTGATGGAGCCTGGAGCTGCCGCCAGGCTGGAGAGCCGGGCAGCAGGAACAGCCGCTGTGCTGCTTGCCTGGGGGTTTCTGCTGTTTCACAGCGGGGTGACATTGTGCACCAACTGGGCAGGAAGCACTGGCTTTACTCCGGTTAAGCTGAAAAATCCTGGTTATTATCATCACCAGCAGGCGCTGTATCAGCAGAAATGCAGCCAGGGAAATCAGGCCATCTGGTCCATCTTATCCCAGGACCCCACAGCCAGAGTGATTGCAGTGGGGGAGCATCCCCAGGTGCTTCAATTTCCCTGTAATGTACAGAGCTATTACGATGTAACGGGAAGCGGAGGGAATGTCCGCCTGGTAAAGACACTGGAGAATTTCAAAGAGTTTCTCCGGTTTGCCGGGACCGATTACCTGTATGTGCAGGCAGGTTTTCTGGAAGAGGGAACCAGATGCTATGATGTGGTGCGGTATCTGGTGGAGGATGGAAGCCTGGCGGATATCCGCTACGAGAATGGAAATATGATTGCCGTGGTCGATCTTGACAGGACTTATCAGACAGACCCAGAACGAGAAGCGGCAGAATTTTATCAGAATATCAGATTAAAATCAGGAGGCGGGTTATGAAACCACTTTCTATTGAACAGAGGATGCAGTTGAAAAATGATGTGATTGCCATGGGTCTTTTGATGGGGTTTGCATTCTTCATTAATCGAGGCATTGAGATCAAGGGCCTTTATATGGATGACCTTTATCTCTGGTCCTGTTATGGGGAGCAGTCCTTTTTTCAGTATGTATTTCCCATTGGAAGCACCAGATTTCGTTTCTTGTACTATCTGGCAGCCTGGCTGGAGCTGGCTATCATCGGTCCTCACATAGAATGGCTGGTTCCCATCAACATTCTGCTGAATGGAATGCTGGCGGCATTTCTCTATTATCTGGGCCGCAGAATGTCCGGCAGGCCAGCTCTGGGATTTTTTGGAGGAATTTTGTTTTTGCTGTCCCGCATGTCCTACTATCAGATCGGGCAGATGTATGGGCTGATGGAAACCATGGCAATGTGGATGGCCATCGGTATCTTCTACTGTCTGTACCGGTATCTCAATGAGAAGCGGGAGGCCATGGGATATTTTTATGGAGCCTGCTGGCTTTATCTGGGGATCTGTTTTGTTCATGAGCGGTATATGGCCCTGCTTCCCCTGTTTTATCTGGCCCTGATCCTGCGGCGGCGCTTCCTGTTAAAAAAATGGCTCTGGCCTCTGGGAATGTTTTTGACTGTACAGGTGGTCCGGTTTTTTACTATCGGTTCTCTGTCGCCGGCAGGAACCGGAGGAACACAGGTGGCAGATACCTTTTCGGTGATGGAAGCGATCCGGTATGCCTTATGTCAGGTGGCCTATGTATTCGGCATTAATGCAGGACCGCAGCATTTAAACGGCTTGACCTGGGCAGATACGCCAGGGAGGATCAAGGGCCTGGTGTATGGTGCGGATGTGGTTCTGGCCTTGCTGTTTCTGGCTTTTCTGGTTAAAATCATACGAGACAAGGAAAAACAAGGCAGTTATCTGGCGAACGCCGCCATGTTCCTTACTTTTATTGCCCTCTGTATCGGCGCTTCCAGCGTGACGGTGCGTGTGGAGATGCGGTGGGTTTATGTTTCTTACAGTGCGGCGCTGCTGTTTTTAAATTATATCTGCGGTGTTTTGGCGCCCAGGCAGCCTGTGGATGGGACGGGAGAGCAGAAAAACAGCATAAAATATGGAAATACCATGCAGGGAGCCGTTTCCGGTGACAGTGCAGAGGCAAATTTTCTGGCGCAGCATATGAAGCACACACTGCATAAGAAGGAACATTCTGTGTGGCCGGCGGCATGGTGCATAGGCGGATTTCTGCTGTATCTGGTTTTGATGGTTCCGGTGGAGCTGTTTTTCCGCGGGTATTATCCCAACCTTTACCTTTGGCCAAACCAGATGCGGTATAATTCCCTGGCAGAGGAGACCTATGGCCGATATGGAGAAGAAATATTTGGAAAAACTATTTATATTATCGGCAATACCTATGAGATGAGTGAGTTTACAGCCGACACCTTCTTTAAAGTGTTTGACAAGGAACGGAAGGCGGAGGGAACTCAGGTGGTGTTTGTGGACAGTGTCCGGGATATCGGACTAGTGACCGATGATATGCTGGTTCTGCAGGAGGAACCGGAGTATGAGGGCTTCCGTGATATCACACAGGTGGTGCGGGAGCAGAAGCTGAAGGTAGATTATGGGCTTTACAGAGATGGCTGGATGGACGAGGAATGCAGCTTTTCGATTCTTACTGGGGCGGAAGGAAAAGTTAATTTCCAGTTCCTGTATCCCGCAGAACTTTCCGGCGGTGAGCAGACAGAGGTTTATGTAAATGGAGAGCGGTATCGGCGGATTTCGGTGAAGGATACCTCCTATTCCTGCCAGATCAAGGCACAGCCCTATCAGATGCTGGATGTTCAGATCAAGAGCAATTTCTATGTGCCGAATGCACAGGAGCAGAGAGGGGCGACCCGGCTGACCGTGCTGACGGAGATTTCCGTGGAGTAAGAAAAATCGTAACGGTTCAGCAGATAAAATTCCAGATGTGAAAAGCGCCCTTCGGATTGCAATAAGGCAGGGGATCGAGTATACTTAGAACGATTGGTAACTGTTCAGTAGGTCCGCGCAGGGTCTGCCCCAGCGAAGCGAGGGTACTTGCTGCGCTTGATTTTGAAAATCCAATGACAAAAGGAAAATGATAACATGAATGACAGAGATGGAAAAAGCCGTTTTCTTTATCTGATCCCTTTGCTGGGAACGACTTTATGTGTGATATATATTCTGGCTGCTACCAGGGATGTGGTTTATTCCGATTACATCCGGCTGATCAACAGCTATCTGCCGGATGTGTGGGATCCGGGGAAGTTTTTTGTGGCGGATATTTTTACCAGAATGCCGGTGAATTTCCTGGAGCGGATCGTGAATGTGGAACTGTTCGGGTATTCTACTACCTTCGAGATGGTGCTGGGAGCGGTGTGCCTGGGCCTGGCGGGGGCGGTATTGACCACGTATTGCCGGAAAAGGCACATCGGGATCGGGTGGTATCTTCTTATTATGGCTGTTTTTTTCAGCCTGAATAAGTGGGAGATGCTGACCAATGGGACAGGCTGGTGCCATTTTCTGGCATTTGCCGGATTTTATTATCATTATCTGGTATGGGACCGGGTCTGGCAGAAGCAGGCGCTTCAGGGGACGCCAAAGCAGATGACCTGGCGGGAAGCGGATCAGGACCGGCGGGACCGGAGGCTTCTGATGCTCCTTCCATGGCTGATCACTCTGGGGACCGCGGGGCCTTACTGCGGGGCTTATTCGGCAATTCTGGTTCTCACCTACGGGATCTGTTTTTTGCTGGACTGGAGACAGAAGAAGCGCCCGGATTATCGTCATCTGATTTACCTGGTTCATGTGCTGGTTCCATTGGGGCTGTATCTGATCAGCAGTACCTTTGCAGTGGAGGAGCATGCCGGAGCAACGGGACGGAGCATCGGACAGGTTTTGGGGGATAATCTAAGCCTGTTTCCTAAGTTTATCATCAAAAGCTTTTCTTCTATGGCAGTGGGCTCGGAGGTGCTGCTGGAGCTTTTGACCAGGCTGAATAAGGGCATGGCGCTGTGCTATGTGGCAGGGCTTGTGGTGCTGGCAGGATATGTTCTGGCGCTGTGGCTGCAGCTTCGCAGGAGGCTGTACCGCACCACAGTTTTTCCCCTGATGTTTATTCTATGGGGAGGACTGAACCATCTGCTTGTGCTGGCGGCGCGGTGGATCTTTGAGAACAGTGATTACGGGATGAGCTCCCGGTATGCGCTGCAGTATCAAGTTGGGATTTTGGGAATCCTGCTGACCTTTGCCCTGGCAGCCAGACAGAGGCGGAAAGCTGATGATTGGCAGGCTGGTCTGGAGCGTCTGGCAGCGGTTTGCATTTCTCTGGTAATTCTGGCAGGAAACGGCTATACTACCTGTAAGGAAATCCAGAAGGCGCCTAACCGCAGAGAGTATGCCATGCAGGTAGAGGCAGCGGCTCTTGATTATGAGGAAATCGAGGGTGACAAGCTGGAGGCCCTGTTCCAGTATCATCACGGGCCGGAGAAGATCCGGCAGGCGCTGAGGATCCTGGAGGAGAACCAATGGAATATATATGGAGGACATTAACATGAAGGTAGTACTGCTGGCCGGCGGCTTCGGCACCAGAATCAGCGAGGAAAGCCATTTAAAACCAAAGCCGATGATCGAGATCGGGGAGAAGCCGATCCTGTGGCATATTATGAAGTATTATTCTCAGTTTGGATTTCATGATTTTGTGATTTGCCTGGGATATAAGCAATATGTAGTAAAGGAATTTTTCGCGGATTATTTTCTGCACACCTCAGATGTGACCTTTGATCTGGCCAATAACAGTATGGAGGTCCATAACAATTATTCAGAGCCCTGGAAGGTAACGCTGGTGGATACCGGCCTGCACACCATGACAGGAGGCCGGGTGAAGCGGATTCAGCCTTATATCGGGGATGAACCCTTTATGCTGACCTACGGGGACGCGGTCTGCAATGTGGATCTGGACGGCCTGGTGAAGTTTCATCGCAGCCACGGAAGGATCGCTACCATCACCACCGTCAATATCGGACAGCAGAAGGGCGTGCTGGACATTGGCGCTGACAATGTGATCCGCTCCTTCCGGGAGAAATCCTCCAAGGACGGTACCGTGATCAACGGCGGCTTTATGGTGATGAATCCGGAGATCTTCGGATATCTGGAGGATGATACCACCGTATTTGAGCAGGAGCCTATGCAGCGCCTGGCGGCGGAGGGACAGCTGATGTCCTTTTATCACGGCGGTTTCTGGCAGTGCATGGATACCCAGCGGGAGATGCAGAAGCTGGAGCGTCTATGGCAGAGCGGCGATGCGCCGTGGAAGATCTGGTAGATGACTGAGAACGAAGTGGGAGTGTGAAGAAAATTGGGAACCATATCCTTTGAAGAATTAAAAGAATTTTACCAGGGAAAATCTGTTCTGGTTACCGGTCATACCGGCTTTAAGGGTTCCTGGCTGTGCCGGATCCTGACTCTGGCAGGGGCGAGGGTGACGGGCTATGCCCTAAAGCCTCCTACCAGCCCCAGCCTGTTTCAGGCGGCAGGATTGGAGGAAACCATGGATTCGGTGACAGGCGATGTGCGGGATCTGGAGAGCTTAAAGCAGACCTTTCAACGGGTGCAGCCTGAGATCGTATTTCATCTGGCAGCCCAGCCTATCGTCCGGGATTCCTACCGGAATCCGGTCTATACCTATGAAACTAATGTGATGGGGACGGTCAATGTGCTGGAGTGCGTCCGACTGACCCACAGTGTAAAGTCATTTTTAAATGTGACTACCGATAAGGTTTATGAGAACCGGGAATGGGAGTACGGCTATCGGGAATGCGACCCGCTGGATGGGTATGACCCTTATTCCAACAGTAAATCCTGTTCGGAGCTGGTGACTCACAGTTACCAGAAGTCCTTTTTCCAGGACGGACGGTGCGCCATCTCCACCTCACGGGCAGGAAATGTGATCGGCGGCGGTGATTTTGCCAATGACCGGATCATTCCGGACTGTGTGCGGGCGGCCAGCAGAAGGGAAACTATTATTGTGCGGAATCCCCACTCTACCCGCCCTTACCAGCATGTGCTGGAGCCTTTAGCCGTCTATCTGACCATTGCCATGAGACAGATGGAGGATCCGCGGTTTGGCGGATATTATAACGTAGGACCGGATGACTGTGACTGTGTAACCACAGGAGAGCTGACGGATCGGTTCTGCCGGATTTGGGGAGAAGGGCTTGAATGGGTGAACCAGTATGACGGCGGCCCCCATGAGGCTAATTTTCTGAAGCTGGACTGCTCCAAGATCAAGAAAGTCTTCGGCTGGACGCCCAGGTATCATGTGCAGAAGGCCATTGAAAAAACGGTGGAATGGTCCAAAGCTTATCTGGCAGGAGAGGATATGAGAGCAGCAACGGACCGGCAGATTATGGAATTTTTTGGAGAAAGGAATGATACAGATGTTTGAGAATAAGACAGAGGACCAGGCACGCCAGGAAATTTTGGATCAGGTGGCGGAGTACTGCAGAACCTTTCATAATAAAAAAGCACCCTTTGCAAAAGGACAGCGGATCCCATATGCTTCCCGGGTTTACGATGAGAAGGAGATGGTAAATCTGGTGGATTCCTCCCTGGAATTCTGGCTGACCTCCGGACGGTATACGGATCAGTTTGAAAAGAATCTTGCAAAGTACCTTGGTGTGCGCTACTGCGCACTGGTAAATTCCGGGTCCTCGGCAAATCTGATTGCTTTTATGACGCTGACCTCCCCTCTTCTTGGGGAACGCCAGATCCGGCGGGGAGATGAGGTGATCACGGTAGCGGCAGGATTCCCTACCACGGTAACACCGATGATCCAGTATGGGGCGGTTCCGGTTTTCGTGGATGTGACAATTCCTCAGTATAATATTGATGTGACCCGATTGGAAGCTGCATTGTCGGAAAAGACTAAGGCGGTGATGCTTGCCCACACCTTGGGAAATCCATTTGACCTGACTGCGGTTAAGAAATTCTGTGATGTCCACGGCCTGTGGCTGGTGGAGGATAACTGTGATGCCCTGGGCAGCGAATATGAGCTTGGCGGAGAGCGGAAGCTGACAGGAACCATCGGAGATATTGGAACCTCCAGCTTTTATCCGCCTCATCACATGACCATGGGCGAGGGCGGAGCGGTGTACACGGACAATCCTCTGTTAAATAAGATCATCCGCTCCTTCCGGGACTGGGGACGTGACTGCTCCTGTCCCTCCGGCCGTGACAATCTGTGCGGACACCGGTTTGACCGGCAGTATGGTGAGCTGCCTCTTGGCTATGACCACAAGTACGTGTACTCCCATTTCGGGTATAACCTGAAGGCAACGGACATGCAGGCCGCCATCGGCTGCGCCCAGCTGGAAAAATTCCCAGGCTTTGTGGAGCGCCGCCGCCATAACTTTGACCGTCTGACGGCAGCGCTGGCGGGCTGTGAGGATAAGCTGATTCTGCCGGAGGCCTGTGAGCATTCCAAGCCAAGCTGGTTTGGATTCCTGATCACCTGTAAGGAGGGCGTTGACCGGAACCAGGTGGTGCGTTATGTAGAGGGAAAGGGCGTTCAGACCAGAATGCTGTTTGCCGGAAACCTGACGAAGCACCCATGCTTTGATCAGATGCGTGCTGCCGGGGAGGGCTACCGGGTAGTCGGCGATCTGACCGTAACTGACCGGATCATGAAGGATACCTTCTGGGTAGGGGTATATCCTGGCATGACAGATGAGATGATCGACTATATGGCAGAAACCATAAGGGAAGCTGTGGGATGCTGATCTGCGTAAAAGGATGCCGGCCCGTGGACTGTGATATATGAAGGGTTAGGGTAACAGTTCAAGGTATCTGAACTGTTACGGGTTAGGAGGAAATTATGTACGATTTATCAAAGGTTCATCAGGCCAATCTGACGATCTTAAAAGAGATTGACCGGATCTGCCGCAAATATAAGTTAAAATATGTTCTGGATGCCGGAACGCTGATCGGGGCGGTGCGGCATCAGGGTTTTATTCCCTGGGATGATGATGCAGACGTGGCCATGACCAGACCCAACTTTGACGCTTTTTTAAAGGTGGCGGCCAGAGAGCTTCCGGAGAGCATGGAGATGGTTTTGCCGGGACAGTTTCACGGCGGAACAGGCTTTTATGACTTTACTCCAAGGATCATCTATAAAAACAGCCGGACCCATGAGGATGATGAGGAGATGGCATTTTATGACGGAAAGCTGAACCATCTGTGGGTGGATTTATTTGTTTTGGATGCTCTTCCTGACAGCAAGATCGGAGCAATCGCAGCAAAGGGCATTCAGGCCGGCATCTATGGCCTGGCCATGGGCCACCGCTACCAGCTGGATTACAGCAAGTACAGCCTGGTGCAGAAGCTGGCCGTAGGAGGCCTGGCCGGTGTGGGGCGGCTGATTCCTATGAAGTGGATTGTAAAGCTGCAGCGTTTCTTTGCCCGGAAGGACCGGAAGAAAAAAACCAGGCAGCTTTACTACAGCAACTATCAGCCGGATTATCTGTATGTTACGCTGGAACGCCAGTGGAGTACAGAAACCGTAGATCTGCCCTTTGAAGACACAAAGCTGATGTGCCCCAAGGGCTGGCATGATGTGCTGACCTGGGTTTACGGAGATTACCGGAAGCTTCCGCCCAAGGAGCAGCGAAAGCCCAGCCACGCAACCGTGGAGATCCAGGTGTTTGACTGATCAGGAACATATAGAAGGACCCATAAGAGAATACACATGAAAAAGAACATGAATAGACAAATGGGATGGACAAAAGGAATCAGAAAGGACTGTGGAATATGGTGCAGGATGAGGGAGAAGAGAAGGAAACGGGAAAGCTGCTTTCAGTAGTTGTGTCTGTGTACAATGAGGAGCAGGCGCTGCAGGATTTTTACCGGGAGATCAGTCAGGTACTGCAGGCGCTTTCCTGGGATTATGAGCTGGTATTTGTCAATGACGGCAGCCAGGATGGAAGCCTTTCGATCCTGCAGCAGCTGTCCCGTCAGGATTCTCAGGTCAGAGTCATCAACTTTTCCAGGAATTTCGGGCATGAAGCTGCGATGATTGCCGGATTAGATTACAGCCGGGGGGATGGGATTGTCTGTATGGACGCAGATCTTCAGCATCCGCCGGAATGCCTGCCCCATATTGTCCGCAGCTTTGAGGAGGGCTATCAGGTGATCAGCATGGTGCGGACAAAAAATGAGGATGCAGGCATGATCAAAAACCTGACCTCCTCCGCCTTTTACTGGCTGATCAATGCCATATCCGATGTACATTTTGAACCGAATGCCTCCGACTTTTTTGCTGTAGATCAGGCGGTGGCTCAGGTGCTGCGGACCAGCTACCGGGAGAAGGTGCGGTTTTTAAGAGGGTATGTGCAGAATGTAGGCTTTCGGAAAACCACCCTGTCCTACGAGGCCAGGCCCCGGGTGGCGGGAGAGAGCAAATACAGCTTAAAAAAGCTGTTCGCCTTTTCTGTCAATACGATCCTGTGCTTTTCCAATATGCCGTTAAAGCTGGGAATCTATGCCGGCATGTTTTCGGCTTTCCTGGGAATCGCGGTGATGGTGTACACCTTATTCACCCGGGCAGGAGCGCCCAGCGGCTATGCCACCATCGTGTTTCTGATCTGCTTTATGTTTGCCATGTTGTTTGTGGTGGTGGGAATTATCGGAGAGTATATCGCCATCCTATTTACCGAGCTGAAGGACCGGCCGGTTTATATCGTGGCAGATACCTGCAACGTAGATCATGAGAGAGACTGCAGCAAGATTCATACAAACGCAGGTAGATCTGAAAACCAGATGTAACCGTGATTGGAATGAGATAAATTTCAGTATTTTCTGGCAATAGAAAAAATGGAATATATATATGAAAATCGACAAAAAATTATTTAAAATATAGACAAAAGTCATAATTTATATATTGTGTTTCCAGAAAAAAGGTAGTATACTAGAAAGTACTTTAGGGAGGGTAAGTACTTAAGGGGTAAACTCGTGGACGTTTAGTACTGTTAGGAGTGATGCGCATGTTAGCACAGCAGATCAACATTGCTACACGTTCTGCCCGTCCATTGCCGATTTCCTATATTATACGAATTGCACAACAATGCTCATGTGATGTATATATCCAGGAGACAGATATGCGGATCAACGCGAAGGATTATAATCAAATGAAGCAGAATTGGAAACCGCAGGGCAATCGGCTCATCTTCTATCTGAATGGGGCAGATGAAGTAGCAGCTGGAGACAAGTTGAAAAAAGCACTGGAAACTTAACCAAACCA
>JAUNOF010000153.1:1786-7723 GCA_030537215.1 Lachnospiraceae bacterium | reverse complement strand
CCTCTTCTCGCCTTCCCAGACATATGCTGTACTGAAATCACATAAACACCGGTTACCGCTGCGCTCCTCTCAATATATTGCCGCCCTGCCTCTAAAAACTCCGGCGAATATTTCCGGATCAGCAGCTCCAGCGCCGCATTCTTTTCCTCCGGCTCTGTAATTTCCTGAGCTGTTCCAAATACTACGGTACTCTCATAATTGGCGCTGAACTCTGCCGGTATGACCTGGGTCTTTCCCACTACGGTAAAACAAACCTTAGGATTCAACTGGATATTCTCAAGCTTCTTCCCAACTCCCTTTGCACAGTGGAAATAGATCCGCCCATTCTCATATGCGTAGTTTACCGGGATTCCATATGGGTATCCATCTGCTCCAACCGTGGATAACATGCCGTATTCTCCGCTGGTTAATAATTCCTCCGCCTGCTCCGGCGTGGACATCCGGTCTTTTCTTCTGATCTCCGCAAACATATCTGACTGCCCCCTTCTAGTGTGTTGTCTGCATTATACCCAATTTTCTCCGTCTTCACAATCCCTCTCCCGCTGCAAATCTTCCTTCATCTGCTTTCTCCACAGGCCAGGCGGCATTCCCTCCGCCTGCTTAAAGCTGCGGAAAAAGCTTTTTGCCGTACCATAACCGGACATCTGAGCGATCTCTTCAATCTTTTTATCCGTCTCCAGCAGATACCGCTTTGCCCGTTCCAGACGAAGCTGGTTGACGATATCAATAAACTTCCGCCCGGTCAATGCTTTGATCGTTCGGGATAAATGCTCCGGCGACACGCCGAAATGCTCTGCACACATCGGAAGAGAAAAATCTGGCTCCCAGTAATGCTCGGTAATGTAGCTCATTATCATTTCTTCCAGCTCACCTCCATTCTCTTTTCGTTCTGCACAAAGAGCTGCGAACAGTTCCTTCACCCGGGACAAAACCTCCGGCAGGGTTGCGCTGCTTAAAATGGCAGCAACCATATCCTGACAAACTTCTTCCAAGGCTGCATCCACATTGGATTTTCCAATTGCCTTCATGGCAAGATCAGCCAGGAACATGTGCAGCCGTTTTCCCTCATTTACTGAGATCCTGTGCTTCAGCGCATCCTCATAAAGCTGATCGAAAAGCTCTCCACAGGCGCCGGCATCTCTCTGCGCCACGCTGCCCAGAAGCTGTTTTTTGATCCGCTTATCAAACTGGTACGTCTTTCCTTCCTCATGCCCGGCCGGATCATAGATGACCAGAGAAGACCTTCCTATGATAAAACAATATTCCAACGCCTGCCTGGACCGTCTGCGGCTCTCCCTTAGCTGATGAATCTGGCTGCAAAGGGTTCCCACGCCCACAGAGATGGAAATCTGCAGCTCTCTCCGGAAATATTCCATCATCTGCTGCAGCAGCGCTTCCAGATCCGGCGAGATCCGTTCTCCTGTATATCCCGTTTCCAGCAGGTTCATCAAAAGAAAGAGCTGATCCGAGCTTGCAGGTACAGGAAATACCTGGCCAAAGGGCTGCAAATATTCCTGTGCAACATTTTTCAGCACGAAAAGGCGAAGGGATCTCTCCTTGGCATCCAGTTCATGCTCCGGCGGAAGATCATCTTCGATCTGTATGATCATCAGGCAGAATTTCGGATAAGGGAAAGAAATCTCCAGACTCTGCAGCCGCTCTTCAATTTCCCGGTCATCCCGCCAGTATCCGCTGATCAGTTGGAACAGAACACCTTCCTGAATCCGTTCCCGGTTTTTTCGAAGCTTCCGGTCAGCAAAGTCAAATTCCTCCATGGCATTACCATACTTCAATTCCAGCTCCTCATACTTTTTATGCAGGTTGGAAATGCCCGATCGGATATATTCCACCTCACTCTGATTTCTGGACTTCTCTGGAAATCCAATGGATTCCATATGGCTGGTCAGCATCTGAATGGGAGTATAGTTCCACACGGCCATCAGGACACAGGCAGGAATACCGAGAAACAGATACCAGAACAGTCCGGCAGCCATGGGCTTTACCGCAGCTTTCATCTGACTGGTAATAATAAAATAAGGAATGACCGATTCATAGATCCATCCCGTTTTCTCAGAATTCAAATCGGTGAGAAGATATTTCTGTCCCTTCCAGGACACCACATTGCCCTCCATGTCTTCTCTCTGAAATCCTTCTAATGCGGTATTTCCCTGGAAACAATACAGTTCTGCTCCATCATCGGCCCTTTGGATGCTGATCCTTCCATCCATTGACATATCCCTCACCATATCATCCAGCCAGGATTTTTTCAGCAGCAGCACCAGCTTGGCGGACCTGCCCGCTTCCGTTGCCGCAGTCCGGCCAAAATCATAGAAAAAGGTAATGATCTCCACCTGGCGCACTCCATTTTTCATCCAGGCCGCCGGAAAAAACTGGGTACCGCTCTGACGCAGAAGAGCCTGGGCCTGCTGCTGGACTCCTTCGTCCTGGTAAGACCATTCCATCTGATAGAAATCCGCTTCCCGGTAAAAGCCGTTGGCATTGGCAATGCGGCCGCTGTTTTCATAAAACAGATAAAAATCCTCCACGAACGGATCTGCCGTATAATGCTTTCGAATGTTATTTAACAGCTTTGTTACATTTTCCATATCATACGGATCCAGTTTTTCTCCTACAAAGGGGAAATACTGAACATATGGCTCCTGAATGATTCCCAGACACAGCTTGGTCATGGCCTCCACCTGTTCATCTACAGCAAGCATGGTCTGATTCATCACTGCAAGCTGTTTCTCCACATACAGCTCCCGGATCTTTTGTTCCGTCCTCTGCTGGATTGCCAGATAAATCGCAAGAAATACTGCCAGAACAAAAAAGTAAGAACAAATCATCCCGATTTTTACTTTTCTTTTCATATAACCTCTCTCTTCACGGGAAAAAGTACCCCAAAAACCGTTTCCAATTTTTAGGATACTCATTTTTTCTGGAAACCTGCGCTGCGGATCACTTCCTCAGCGCAGATTCTGCAGCAATTACTTCTCCACTGCTTTAATTCTCTCCTGAAGCCGGTCATAGGCAGCCTGCTTAATCTGGATTGCTCTGTCTATGTTCATGCTCTTAATGGTTTCTACAAATTTATCGTAATTGTCAAAGCTTTCCGTTCCTAAGATATAACGGATCGCATTCTCATCCCGGTAAGTCTCGATATCACTCATGATGGCAGCAAACTCGGCCCCCTCATCCGGAGTCATGCTGACAGTCAGCGGATAACGGTCATCAAAATCGGTGGCATCCCATTTGGCAGAAGCCTCCTGCTGTGCCGGCCACTTCCACATGCGAACGGCATATACCTCATCGCTCTGCTTATAAGCCTCCATCTGTGCAACCATTGCATATTTTCCGATGGCCACGTCTACAGACAATCCATCCGGGTCATTCAGCACCTGATCCGTAAAGTGGGGATTTCCTTCCTCATCCAGTTCATAGCTGACGCCTTCCACACCCCAGTTTAACAGCATATCGCCTTCCTCGCTGTAATGGTAATCCAGCCACTTGCAGGCTGCATCAATATCCTTACAGGAAGATGTAATGGCAACACCGATTCCGATGAACGGGAAATTGCTTGCGTTGTTGAACTTTGGAGTATCCCCCTTATTCACAACCGGGAACTTTACGCCTCCTACCTTGGAATCATCATTGCCCAGAGCAGAAATATATACGCCCATGCCGGCTCCCAAGCCGGAATGCCATGCCCCTGCCTTGCCGGAAGTGATCAGCGCGTCATGCTCCTTATCGCCGTAGGTGGCAAACTCTGGTGCAATCAGTCCTTCTGCGTACCACAGGGACATGGTCTGCAGATATTCCTTAAACTCAGGCTCCACCGGGCCAAACTTTACGGTTCCGTCCTGCACATAGAAATCATAGTCCAGGCCGTCCCATGCGTTGGCAAAGGTACGGATCATGCTGCTTCGGGTAGACAGCTTTCTAGAAACCATAGGAATGATCTCCTCGCCCTCCTCATTGGTGCCTTTTTCCTTAAAGGCTGTCAGCACCTGATGCCACTCATCAATGGTTTCCGGCTCCTCCAATCCCAGCTCATCCAGCCAGTCCTTCCGGATCTGATTGCCCCGGATGCAGACGATCTTCGGCTCATCAGTATAATACGGGTACAGGTTGGGGAAGCAGTAAATATTGCCGTTGTCGGTGGTCATCGCTGCCTCTACTTCCGGATGCTCATCTAAAAATGCACGCAGATTGGGACACTTTTCCTCAATAATCTCATTCAAGCGGAGGATCACACCGTCCTCGATGGCCTTATCCGGGCCTCCTGCCACCTTGTTGCCCCAGTCATAATAAATAATGTCTGGATACTCGCCGCTTGCCATCAAAAGGCTGAAGGCATCGGCTTCCTGGCCAATAGGCGGGTGGATAAACTCCACATTGACCCCTGTGTTTTTGGCCATTTCCTGATAGCAGAGAATATTGGCATAATTGTCCGTGGTAGGGGCAATTCTGGAAGAATCCATATTAGTCCAGTAGGTGATGCTGCCTCCTCCCTGACTTCCGCTCTCTCCCCTTCCGCTTTCTGCGCTTCCGGCATCTGCCGCCCCGCCAGCCCTGCTGTCAGCTCCCTTGTCAGAAGATCCGCCGCCGCAGCCAGCCAGCATACCTGCCGCCAAACAAACTGCCGCAGACAAGCTGACTAATTTTTTTGTGTTTTCCCACCATTTTCTTTTCATGGTTTCCTTCTCCTTTTTCTCTTTATATTTTAAAATTCCCTGTGTATTTCTCATTCGTCACGGTTTCGTACCCTCACTATTCTTTCACAGCTCCCACCATAACGCCCTTCACGAAATGCTTCTGCAGCATGGGATAGATTACCAGAATCGGAACCGTAGATACAATAATCGTTGCATACTTGATCACTTCACCGATCACCACGCTCTCTCCAGAGGAATCTGCGCTTCCAGCAGACATGCTCTCAAAGGAATTTCCGATCAGGATCTCCCGAAGCACCAGCTGCAGCGGATACTTGTCTCTGGTTTGAATATACATCAGTGCCTGATACCACTGGTTCCAGTGGGCTACCCCATAGTAGAGGACCAGAACTGCAATGGTGGACTTGATTAACGGAACAACGATCCGGAACAGGATGTCAAAGTCATTGGCGCCCTCCAGCACAGCCGCCTCCTCCAGGCTGTCCGGCAATCCCTCAATGGCGGTGCGCATGATCACCAGATTAAACACGTTGATGGCAGTTGGAAGGATCATGGCCCAGCGGGAATCATAAAGTCCCAGCTCCTTCACCACCAGGAATCTTGGAATGATTCCGCTGTTAAAAAACATGGTAAACACGATCATAATCGTAATCGGTTTCTTGAACAGAAATTTCTTTCTGGACACCCCGTACGCCGCAAACAGCGTTAAAATAATGTTGATGGCGGTTCCTCCAAACAGGTTGATCAGTGTGGTGATATAGCCGGTCATGATGGAACGGTTCTTAAACACCGAGATATAGCCTTCCAGTGTAAAGCCCAGAGGCTTCCACAGAATTCCCTTGTGCTTCACCAGCTCCCACGGATCGCTGAAGGAAGCAAACACCACATATAAAAACGGGTACAAGGCGATGATCATCAGGAGCACCATGAAACTAGTATTTACCACATCAAAAATCTTTATTTTTTTCCTTTTCATCCCATCGCCTCCTTACCACAAGCCGCTACCGCCAAGCTTTTTGCAAAGCTTATTGGCGCCCACCAGCAGGATACAGTTTACAAAGGAATTAAACAGGTCCACAGCAGCCGAGTAACTGAAGTTCGCCTCCAGAAGTCCCTTTCTGTATACAAAGGTAGAGATAATATCCGCTGTCTCATAAATGCTTTCACTGTACATCAGAAGGACCTTATCTGCCCCCACCGTCATCATCTTGCCCACACGCATGATAAACATAACCGTGATGGTGGTTGCCAGACAGGGAAGGGT
>JAUNOF010000153.1:0-1686 GCA_030537215.1 Lachnospiraceae bacterium | reverse complement strand
TTGATCAGGATCGCCAGGATAATGGGCGCCGGAAAACCAAACAGGATATTTTCAATACTCAGCATCAGCGTGTTCCGAAGCAGACGCCCGAAATAATAGCTGCTGAAATACGTCTTAAAATGTTTCAATCCCACCCACGGGCTTTCTGCAATCCCCTTTGCAATACTGAAGTCCTTAAATGCGATCTGTGCGCTTAGCATTGGAATATAATGGAAGATAACAAAATACGCTACCACCGGGATCAGCATCAGGTAAACATATTTGTTCTTTTTTAAATCTCTTGCAACCATTTTTGCGATCCCCTGCCTTTTGGTTTTCATCACTCCTCCAACCCCCTTCTGATTCCATTTTTCATCATAGCCATTCCCCTTCCTTTTTTCTGATTCTGCAGCTTGCCCTGCTGAACAGTTAAGCTGGTTTCACTATATCACGCTGACTTTTGCAATGTAAATTCTCACTTTTTGATAGCAAATGACATTATTTGATTTAAAATTACTGTTTCAGTCCCATTTTCTGACGATCAAATATATGGAATTGCCTGCTAAAACCAGTTATGATATGGTGTTAATCAGAAATAACCTGTACCCGTTCCATATATGACAAATGGTTATGGCAGCATAACGATACGAGCGCGTTACAGCAAAAAAAGAAAAAGGAGGCAGTACAATGGATTGGATTCATGGACTGGATTATACCAATGCAAAGACCGCTGAGATCACAAAGAAGGCAGAGATCTTCATCCCCGGAGTGGAAACCTTCTGCATGACAGATTACATAAAGGTGGGAACTCAGATCGGCAGCTACCGTGTTACCTATGTAGGAAAAAGCTTTATGAAGCATTTCGGCAATGTGGAGGAGACGCACATCCCGGATACCACCCTTTCTGTTTATCAGCTTCATGAGTGGGGACTAGATCCAGATGTGATCACCGGATTAGGCGGCCCGGATCGGATCAGCGACAATCTGATGTATCATCTGGTACAGATCATCAAGCTGGGAGCAGACGGCCCTGGAATCTTCAACGGCTACACCAACCTGTTTTACAAAAAATCCCCTGTAGACGGACAGCTTTGGTCCCCTCACTTTTATTTACGAGGCGACCGTTTAGGCTTCGGCGCACTTCCTGCCTGCTATGATGATGGCTGGGAGCCGGGAGATCAGATTTATCTCTTCTGATCGTTTATATAATAATATCCCCTATTAAGAAAAAGGAGCTGCTTCCAGTGAACAGCTCCTTTTTCTTAAGTCTTCTGTCGATTCAGCACGCTCCGGTTGCTGAGCACCGAAACCACAATCACGCCTGCAGCGATTCCAAATGCCGCCTCCACAGTGCTTACCAGGTAGTTCCTGGCCTGAGCCATATTCCTCAGAACCGCCAGGCTCATGGTATAGTAAAGACCGCCTCCAGGAACCAGCGGAATCAGGCAGGGCAGGAGAAACACCACCACCGGCGCCTTTAATTTCCGTGCCATCACCTCAGAAAAGCCGGTGGCAAAGATAGATGCCGCCACATTGCTTAAAAAAACATTTCCAGACATTTCAAAAAACATGCTGTACAAAAACCATCCGATTCCCCCGCCGATCGCCACCACCGGCAGCCGCTTTGCCTTCACCTTATACACGATGCCGAAGGCCAGGGAGCCGGTTGTGGCTGCAATGGTCTGAACCATCAGAGTCTGCAATTTA
>JAUNOF010000152.1 GCA_030537215.1 Lachnospiraceae bacterium | reverse complement strand
CCCAATCCCCCTTTTTCCTTCTTCTATTGTAATAATTCACCGCAATAAAGTCAATGAAAAAAGGCTCTGCAAAGCCCAGGTTTCCTGAACTTTCTGCAGAGCCTTTTTAAAGGGACATTCTTGTTAGGTTGATTGATTTTATTTGGTTTGGTTGATTTTTATTATTTTGTTCGGTTGATTTTTTAACAAGTAATTCTATGTTTTTATTTGTTCTTTCATTCATCTGCCCGGCTCCCATCCGGAAACCGGGCAGATTCACTTATGTGGTTCTGATTTCTACTGATACTCTGCTACATCGATCCATCTCATCAGGAAATCTTTCTCTTTTTCCTTCTTCTTGGTCAGCTGTGCGGCAGCTACGATAGGAAGCCAGCGGTTTACATACTGGCGTGCGGTGTCGCTCTTCTCGCAGAACAGCTTAATGTACAGATCTGCCTTCTTCTGATCCTCCAGGCAGAACAGCAGGTAAGTCATAGCTGCATCTGCAGATGCGTTGCCCTGTGCAGCGTGGGCCCAGTCGATGATCCACAGCTTGCCGTACTTATCTACAATCACGTTGGTTGGATTAAAGTCGCCGTGGCACAGCTTGGTGTGCTTTGGCATGCTCTCCAGACGGGTAGCCAGCTCATAGCGTGCGGTGGCGTCAAGATCCTTTAAGCTGTTGATCTGATCCATTAATTTATGGCGCAGTCTCTTAATGGTCGGAACCTTCTGCTTGTGAACGGTTAACTGCAGGTCAACGAACATCTCCATGTAGGTTTCCAGCTTCTCCGGCTCTTCTGCCATCAGCTCAGCCAGAGTCTTGCCTTCTACCTTATCCCGGGTCAGGCTCCATCCCTCCTCAGTTCCGGAAACGGATACTAAAGCCGGGATGTTTAAGTCGGTATTTTCCTCTACCAGAGCCTCGTTGCGCGCCTCATTCAACACGTCTGCCTTGGTATAACGGTTATCAAATACTTTGATAATCTTATCCTCGGTGGCATAGACAGTCTTGTGAGGTCTTGTGAAGATAACTTTTTTATTGTCTTCCATAGCCTTTATTGCCCTCCTTAATTTATTTGATTTTTAATTTATTTACCGTAGTAAGCCTTTAAGTACATTTCCTTAATTTCGCTCATTAATGGATATCTTGGGTTTGCACCGGTACACTGATCATCGAATGCATCCTCAACCATCTGATCCAGAGTCTCTAAGAAGTACTTCTCATCTACGCCGTAATCCTTAATGCACTTCTTGATTCCCACTCTTGCCTTTAACTCTTCGATCTTAGCGATGAACAGCTCTAAGGTCTCCTTGTCATCCTTGCCGCATACGCCGCAGAAATGAGCGCACTCTGCATAACGAGCCAGAGTATGTGGATACTGATACTGGGAGAAGGTTCCCATCTTCGGCGGAACTTCCTCTGCATTAAAGCGCAGAACATAGGAGATCAGCAGTGCGTTGGCAACGCCGTGGGGCAGGTGATGATATGCGCCCAGCTTGTGAGCCATGGAGTGGCATACACCTAAGAATGCGTTGGCAAATGCCATACCAGCCATACAGGAAGCGTCTGCCATCTTCTCTCTTGCAATCGGATCATTTGCGCCGTTCTCATATGCGCTTGGCAGGTACTCAAAGATACGCTTCATTGCCTTTAATGCAAGGCCGTCGGTGTAATCCGTAGCCATAATGGAAGCATAAGCCTCTAATGCATGGGTCAGAGCATCAACACCAGATGCGCTGGTTAAGCCCTTCGGCTGATTCATCATATTGTCTGCATCAATGATTGCCATATTTGGAAGCAGCTCGTAATCTGCTAACGGATACTTGGTGCCGGTTCTGTCGTCGGTGATAACGGCGAATGGAGTTACCTCGGAACCTGTACCGGAAGAGGTTGGGATAGCTACAAAGTATGCCTTCTCACCCATCTTCGGGAAGGTGTAAACTCTCTTGCGGATATCCATGAACCGCATAGCCAGGTCTAAGAAGTCTACCTCTGGATGCTCATATAATACCCACATGATCTTACCAGCGTCCATAGCGGAACCGCCGCCCAGTGCGATGATGCAGTCCGGTTCAAAAGCAGCCATAGCCTTTGCGCCTGCAGTTGCGGAAGACAGGTTTGGATCAGGAGCTACCTCGAAGAAGCAGGTATGCTGGATTCCCATCTGGTCTAACTTCTCCTCGATCGGCTTTACATAGCCATTCTTGTATAAGAAGGAGTCGGTAACGATGAAGCATTTCTTCTTGCCCATCACAGTTCCTAACTCATCTAATGCTACTGGCATACAGCCCTTCTTGAAGTATACCTTCTGAGGCGCTCTGAACCACAACATATTCTCTCTCCTCTCAGCTACGGTCTTGATATTTAACAGATGCTTTACGCCTACGTTCTCAGAAACGGAGTTGCCGCCCCAGGAGCCGCAGCCTAAGGTTAAGGACGGAGCCATCTTGAAGTTGTATAAGTCGCCGATTCCGCCGTGTGAGGAAGGAGTATTGATCACGATACGGCAGGTCTTCATAGCCTCTGCGTGCTTCATGATCTTTTCCTTCTGAGCCGGATGGATGTACAGGGAAGCAGTGTGGCCGTAGCCGCCGTCTGCTACCAGACGCTCAGCCTTTGCAATTGCCTCATCAAAATCCTTTGCACGATACATTGCCAGTACCGGAGACAGCTTCTCATGAGCAAACTCTTCGGAAATGTCTACAGACTCTACCTCACCGATCAGGATCTTGGTGGATTCCGGTACGGTCACGCCTGCCAGCTTAGCAATGGTAAATGCTGACTGTCCTACAATTTTAGCATTTAATGAGCCGTTAATCAAGATTGTATGACGAACCTTGTCTAACTCATCTTCCTTTAAGAAATAGCAGCCTCTATACTGGAACTCCTGCTTTACTGCATCATAGATATCGCCTACTACGGTCACGGACTGCTCGGAAGCACAGATCATACCATTATCGAAGGTCTTGGAATGGATGATGGAGTTTACTGCCAGCTTGATGTCTGCGGTATCATCGATGATAACAGGGGTGTTTCCTGCGCCTACGCCTAATGCAGGCTTACCGGAAGAGTAAGCAGCCTTAACCATACCAGGACCGCCGGTAGCCAGGATGGTATCAGCATCTCTCATAACCTCATTGGTCAGCTCCAGACTTGGAACGTCGATCCAGCTGATGATGTTCTTTGGAGCGCCTGCTGCAACCGCTGCATCCAGAACTACCTTTGCAGCTGCGATGGTACAGCCCTTTGCACGAGGATGTGGGCTGATGATAATTGCGTTTCTGGTCTTTAAGCAGATCAGAGTCTTAAAGATCGCGGTAGAGGTTGGGTTTGTGGTAGGAATAACGGCTGCTACCAGGCCGATGGGCTCTGCGATCTTCTTGATGCCGTATGCAGCATCCTCTTCGATCACGCCGCAGGTCTTGGTGTTTCTGTAGGCATTGTAAATATACTCGGAAGCGTAGTGGTTCTTGATCACCTTATCCTCTACGATACCCATGCCTGTTTCCTTTACTGCCATCTTGGCTAAAGGAATTCTTGCCTTGTTTGCTGCCATAGCAGCTGCGAAGAAGATCTTATCTACCTGCTCCTGAGTATAGGTAGCAAAAATCTTCTGGGCTTCCCGCATCTCTTTCATGCGAGCCTGCAGTGCATCCACGTTGTCAATGATGTTGATGTCCTGCTCTGGTGCTGGTGCGTTGGTCTTAGTTGCCATCTCATTTTCCTCCTGTTTTTTATGTGAATTTTAATTGTTATTTAATTAACGTTATTTTTTTAACAATTTCATTATACGACTTTGTCAATAAAATGTCAATCTAATTATTAGAGTTTTAGCGCCTCAAATACGTAGAAAAAAGCAGCAGGAAACGCAAAAAATTATGCATTGTTGCCAAAACGAAAAAACGGCCGGAAATATATGACAAAAATGCCCTGTATTCCGCCATTTTTTCTTAATCCCTATGCCTATAAAAAATAAAAAGAATCAGACAACGTAAGGCTGCAGCTCCTTTAACACATTCCGTACCTGGTCAATCACCGGCTGGCAGGTGGGATTTTTCTTCCGATCCAGGTAAGTCAGCACCGGGGCATCTCCCATGGTAAGGGTAATGCTTCCCTGATATAATTCCACCACCCGGGAGATCCCTTCCGGATTCAGCTTTGCCTTGGGGAACATGGTCAGCCGGAATTCCCGCCGGTTGATCATCACTTCCGTCACATAAACCTGATGAGCCATGGCCTTGATGCTGGCGATGGTCAGAAGATTGGTCACTGCCTTGGGGATATCTCCGAACCGGTCCATCAGCTCATCCTTCATATCCAGCTCCTCCTCCTCATTTTCGATGGCGGAGATCCGCTTATAGATGTCCAGCTTCTGATATTCATTCTTAATGTAATCGGACGGGATATAAGCATCGATGTCACATTCTACCGCCGTTTCAAAATCCGGCGCTTCCTCCCTGGAGTTCTGTCCCTTTAATGCCAAAACAGCCTGATTCAGCAGCTTGCAGTACAGATCGTAGCCAACTGCATCCATATGCCCGTGCTGCTCCGCTCCCAGCACATTGCCTGCCCCCCGGATCTCCAGATCCCGCATGGCGATCTTAATGCCGGAACCAAGCTCCGTAAACTCCCGGATGGCCTGCAGCCGCTTCTCCGCCTCCTCCCGCAGCACCTTATCCCGCCTGTACATCAGAAATGCATAGGAGGTGCGGCTGGAACGCCCCACTCGGCCCCGGAGCTGATAAAGCTGGGACAGGCCCATCTTATCCGCATCGTGGATGATCATGGTGTTGGCATTGGGGATATCCAGGCCGGTTTCAATGATAGTTGTGGAAACCAGCACGTCAATGTCGCCGTTGACGAAATCGCTCATGATCCGCTCCAGCTCCCGCTCGCTCATCTGCCCATGGGCAAAGGTTACGGCGGCCTCCGGCACCAGCGCCTGAATGCGGCCGGCCAGCTCATCGATATCATTGACCCGGTTGTACACGTAATAAACCTGGCCATTTCGTGCCAGCTCCCGGTGGATGGCCTCACGAACCATCTCTTCATTATACTCCATCACATAGGTCTGGATAGGCAGCCGGTCCACCGGCGGCTCCTCCAGCACGCTCATATCCCGAATCCCTACCAGGCTCATGTGCAGGGTCCTGGGAATCGGGGTGGCCGTCAAGGTCAGCACGTCCACATTTTCCTTCATTTTCTTGATCTTTTCCTTGTGAGTAACGCCGAAGCGCTGCTCTTCATCAATAATTAAAAGTCCCAGATCCTTAAACTGCACGTCCTTGGAGAGAACCCGGTGAGTGCCGATGACCACATCCACCAGACCACGCTTTACATCCTCCAGCGTCTTTTTCTGCTGGGCCGGGGTGCGGAAGCGGCTCAGCAGATCCACCCGCACCGGGAAATCCTTCATCCGCTGAACAAAGGTATTATAATGCTGCTGGGCCAGAATGGTGGTGGGCACCAGATATACCACCTGCTTGCTCTCCTGCACCGCCTTAAAGGCCGCCCGCAGCGCGATCTCCGTCTTTCCGTAACCCACATCGCCGCAGACCAGACGGTCCATGATCCTCCGGCTCTCCATATCCGCCTTGGTGGCCTCGATGGCATCCAGCTGGTCATCTGTTTCCTCATAGGGAAACAGCTCTTCAAACTCCCGCTGCCAGACGGTATCCGGGCCGTACTGAAAGCCGCTGGTGGACTGGCGGGCGGCATAAAGCTCCACCAGATCCTTTGCGATCTGCTGGACCGCTCCCTTTACCTTGGTTTTGGTTTTCTTCCATTCCGTTCCTCCCAGCTTATTCAGCTTGGGACGCTTGGCCTCCGAGCCGGCATACTTCTGGATTCGGTCCAGCCGGGTGGCGGGAATGTATAAGTTACCGCCGTCGCCGTACTCCACCTTAATATAATCCTTGGTCACCCGGTCCCGCTCAATCTTTTCAATTCCACGATAGATGCCCAGACCGTGATCCTCGTGCACCACATAATCACCAATGGCCAGCTCAGAAAAGCTGGCGATCTTTTTCCCTTGATAAGGCGATTTCTTCTTTTTCCGCTTCCTTTTCTCCGTGCCGAACATGTCGCCCTCGGTGATCACCACGAATTTCAGCAGGGGATATTCAAATCCCCGATGAAGATTTCCATAAGTCACCAGGATCTCACCAGGCTTTACCGCCGTCTCCTCTTCTCCCCCTGCAATTTCATCGGGGCAGTACGCCCGCAGCTCATAATCCCGCAGATCGCTGGCCAAACGGCTTGCCCTGGTTCTGGATGCCGAGAGAAGCACCACCCGGTAGCCTTCCCGCTTCCATCTGGTCAGATCCTTAATCAGGATATCAAAGCTGTTCTGGTAGGAATTTACATTTTTTACAGTAAATGCAAATTTATCCTTCACCGTGAGCCCTGCCAGCCGCTGATCCAGTCCTGTCAGATAGAGGGTCCGCTCCGTCTGAGCCAGCGCCAGAACCTCCTTCACCGGATACAAAAGCTCTGTCTGACCACCTAACAGATAGCCCTTTTCCAGCCGGTGGCTCATGCTTTCCCGGAATTCGGTTTCTACTGCATCGCCCTTTTCCTGAAGTCTGGCAGGCTCATCCAAAAGGATCAGCGTCCGCTCTCTGGAAAAATACTGGGTAAAGGATACAGTGTCCTGACAGAAATAATTGATATAGCCATCCAGATTTCCCAGCTTCCAGCCCTCCTCCAAGCTATCTGCAAAATCCTGAATAACCGTAACGATCCGGTGCCCCTCCTCGATCTGCTTATTTTTCCGAAAGATCTCCTGACTTTCCCTGGCCTCCTTCTTAAGCCGGGCAATTCCTTCCTCCAGCTGCTCCTTGCTTAAGACCACCTCCTGGGCTGGATAGATCCGCACCTCCTTCAGCTCCTCCACAGAACGCTGACTCTCCAAATCAAAGCTTCGGATGGAATCTACTTCATCATCCCACAGCTCGATCCGCACCGGGAATTCCTCAGTAAGAGGAAAGATATCGATGATTCCGCCCCGGATGGAAAACTGCCCCATCCCGTCCACCTGACTCATCCGTTCGTAGCCCAGTGCCACCAACTCTGTTTTCAGCTGATCCAGATTAAGCTCCTGTCCCCCCTCCACCCAGATCACATGGGAGGCAATCTGTTCCAGAGGAAGCAGATGATCCATCAGGCCGTCCATGGTGGTCACAATCACGCCTTCCTGCTCCTCCAGAAGCGCCTTGAGCACCTGGATCCGCTGCCGTGTCATCATATTTCCATGGATATCCGCAGCATAAAAAAGCAGGTCCTTCGCCGGATACAGCCACACCTGCCTGGTAAAATTCCGATAATCGTCGTAAATCTCCTTCGCCCTGTTTTCATCATAGGTCACTACCAGTTTCCAGGGATACTCCCTCCCCAGCTCGTACATCAGATGCACCTTCTGGGAATCCAGGACTCCCGTGGCCTGGACTGGTCCCTTCTTCCCCCCAAGGGCCTGGACTAAATCCTCATATTCCTTTAACTCCAACAAAGGATTCTGCATATTTCTACCTCTTCTTCCCATTATACCGGTTCATGGCTGCAGCCGCTCCTTCCAGAATCATCATCTCTACCGCATCAGCGGCATCCCGGAAGGCATCTTCCATCAAAGGTCTGTCTGTCTGGGAAAACCGGCTCAGCACATAGTCCGCCAGATCCATCCGGTCCGGTTTGGCTCCCACGCCTACCCTTACTCTTGGAAAATCCTGGCTGCCTAAATGAGCAATGATATTCTTAATTCCATTGTGGCCGCCTGCACTTCCCTTGGTACGAACCCGAAGCTGCCCCGGCTCCAG
>JAUNOF010000151.1 GCA_030537215.1 Lachnospiraceae bacterium | reverse complement strand
AGGTGGTTCCGCAGTTATTGCAGCCACATCTCCAGGTGTTCCCGCAGCCGCAGCCGCACCGATTACTTCCAGACTGATTTCCATTACATCTCACATTAACGTTGCACATATGATTGAACTCCTTTATTTTTCATGGTTGTACTATATCATATGTGGACGAGGGCAATATGTGACAAGTCCGTTATTGTTCAGGCAGGTCAGCGCAGAGCCTGCCCTTCCTTTCCCGGCCCTCACGTTTCCTGCTTCTGGCCTGATGCCTTCCTACTGGATCCACAGCCCGCACGGCAACTGCAAGAAGAAGAATGGCCAGAAGCGTTTGAAGAATCAGACTCACCGGAATCCAGGCATCCAGAATCGGATTGGAGGAACGGCTTCCAAACCACTGGATCACCTGGGCAGATACCTCCCGGTTTCCTGCCTGTGCCCCAATGATCTGGTAAAAGGTTACTGCCGGGTTGAACAGCATCAGATAGATCAGCACTCCGGAATTTACCTGGGAGGCAATCCCTCCCATCTGATTGACATAACTTGCCGCTCCCATCTGGGCCATAGACCAGATAAAGTAATTCACCGCATAGGTTCCGGCGATCAGAAATACCAGAAAGCCATAGGATATGGCCGTTGCCACCGTGGAACGCCTGCATACTGCCGAAAAGCACAGTCCCAGGCCGGCCGACAAAAGAGCCACCGCCAGATACAAAAGCAGCAAAAGCGCCAGATCCGTTATCTGGATTCCGCCATATACAAATACCAGAGAGAACACAGGAAAGCTGGACACTACCAGCAGCGCCATGTTGACCATAGAGGACATCAGCTTTCCAATAACAATCTGAAAGGGTGTCATCTGAGTGGACAGCATCAGGTTAAGGGTCTGCCTCTCCCGCTCTCCGCTGATGCTTCCAGAGGTAAGGGCCGGCATGATAAAGACCAGCATCAGAAATTCAATGGCAGCCACAAACACATATAGATCCAGAAAGCTGGCATAGGAAATTTCCGCCGTAACCCTCACCTGAGATGTCATGGAATACATGTTTAACAGAGCAACCAAGGCCAGAACGCTGTTAAATACCATCATGATCACCGGAACCCGGATGCTTCGGCTGCTGACCGTCATCTCCCTTTTATAAACCGGGTTTCCCCTCATATAAAAGCACCTCCTTCTCCTCATGGTCTGTGATCTGCATAAACAATGACTCCAGATTCCCCTGATTGCGGAAAAAGCTGGTCACCAGCACCTCCGCATCTACTAACTGCTGCAAAAGCAGCGCCTCATCCTGGGCATCTCCGGTAAATCCTACTGCCAGGCAGTTTTCCCGGATCGAGATCGTCCGCACACAGCTGTGGCTCCTTAAGATCGCCATGGCTGTGTCCATATTGCTGTAAACCGTGATCATCAGCGGATTGGACTGATCCACACGGGAGGTGATCTCCTTGATACTTCCCCCAAGGACCATGCGCCCCTGATCGATAATTCCAATATCGGTGCACATCTGGTTTAGCTCCGAGAGCACATGGGAGCTGATCAGAATCGTCTTTCCCTGCTCATTCAGCTCCAGAAGAAGCTCCTTAAATTCCATACGGGTCTTAGGATCCAAGCCAGAGGAAGGCTCGTCCAGCACCAGCAGTACCGGATCATGAATCAGGGCTCTGGCCAGGCACAGCCGCTGCCTCATTCCCCTGGACAGGCCATCTACGTAGAAATCCATCCGCTCCTCAAGCCCTACCTGTTCTAAAAGAAAGGCGCAGCGTTTTCTTGCCATCAATCCCTCCATCCCGTAGCAGGAGGCAAAAAAATCCATATATTCCCACACCTTCAGATTATCGTAGGTTCCAAAGGCATCCGGCACATATCCAATCTTCCCCTTCATACTCTGACGTTCCCGCAGCGCATCTACTCCATCAATGGTGATCGACCCGCTGTCCGCCGCCAGAAGCCCTGTCAGTATTTTTATGGTGGTGGTTTTTCCTGCGCCATTAGGCCCTACAAACCCGTACAGTGCACCTTGGCAGATATTCATGGTCAGGCCATCCAGTGCATGATATTTTCCATATGCCTTTTTCAGATTTTCAATCTTAAGCATCAGTTAGGCCTCCCCTCTGCGGTGATCACCGGAAGCGAAATATCCAGAACATAATCCTGGGGCGTATCGTAAGCATACTTCACCGTGATTTTATTTTCTGCTGTCAGATAAGGTTCCAGCTGCCAGCCGATTAATTCCTCCTGACTGTTGTCCATCTTATCATAGCTTCCCGTATCATTATTGTAAAAATAAATATCTCCGTTAAATACAGGCAGATCCCCATACTTCGGGTTCTCTGTGAATTCCTCTGAGATAGAAACAAATTTCAACCGTTCCACCACCAGATCCTGTCCCAAAGAGTACTCCAGCGTAAGCGGCGACAAGCCATCCATGGTGTTCTTCTCGTAGCTGTAGTTGCCGCTGATCACCTTGGGCCGGTGCTCTAAGGAGCTGTGATAGATCTGATCTTCATTCCGGTAATCCACATCTACAAATGCGGTGTACATGGTTACACCCGTTACCTCATACCCCTGATCCAGCAGAAAGCGGTCCTTTTCCTCCCCCGCCGAGAATGCCACCACCCGGCCTCCATACTGATAGCCAGACAAAGAATTATCCAGATAGAACTCCAGAAGATTGGAGCGTTTCAGCGATTTCATATATTCCGGCGAGCTGATATCTGCCTTTTCAAACCGGTATCCTCCTGTCACCCGGTCAGCCGCTGCAAATGAACTGACAAGGGGATAATACAGTACCTGCAGATCGTCTATGGTCACCGTCTCTCCTGCCTTCAGGGAATCGATCAGCACAATGGAATTGGAGCACAGCACCGCCGCCTGCTCTAAATCAATCCCTAAGTGATTGGTGACCGTCCCCTTCAGGCTGCCGTCATAGCAGGTGATTTTGCCGGTAAGCCGGAGGCCGGCCGTATTTTCCTCCCGCTTTTCCAGTCGAAAATAATTAGGTGAAAATGCCGCCACATCCTGTATGGTCAGCCTGGTTCTATCCTGACCATAATAAATGCTCACATTTTCATTTTCATCCCCCGTAAACTGGGTAAACCTGGTATTATCATAGCTGTTCTGTCTGGTGAGGGGGCGAATATCATAGGTGGGGTCTAAGTTTACCGAATAAGGCTTGTTGTAGGGCGTCCGCATATTTATGTAGGTGGACTCTACAATCGTATCCTCCGAATAATCCCGCACCGATGTATAATTAAAAAAGGTATCTTCAAATCGCGTTTTACTGCTCATCAGATAGATGATCATACTGCTGCAGAGGGACAGCAGCACCACAAACCTTCCATAATGATTTCTCAGCTCCCTCTGCTTTAAGAAAAAGTAAAGTCCAGGTCCCACTAACAGGATATAGCTGAAGATCACAATGGAATATAAGGAAATCCTGGGGATCTTATCCACGGAGCCGGAATTGATCATACTTTGAACTGCCCAGTAAAGGCTGTTGCCGCTGTCATAAAGATAGCCTGCCAGATCCTGAATCCGTTCCTCTCCCAGCAGACTGGTAAACAGCTTATCCACATAGGGATGCTCCTCACAGAAATCAGCAATATCACAAAAATCGTAAGCTGCTACTGCGATCATACCCTTCTCCCGGTTGACCGAGGTCAGCACAGGAAGACCGAAGCTGGTAAATACCTGATCCCCCTCCTTCACATTGATTTTCGTGGTTGGCAGCAGCAGATGGACATCCTCTGGTCCATAGATGGCAAATTCCTCCCCCATATCCACAAACCGTTCTATGGGCTCTGAGATCTCAGTTTCCAGATCCCCCTCCAGAAAGGTCTCTACTGCCTCTTCGCCCCCGTTTCCAGTTCCTAAAAGCAGGATCCCGCCCCGGCTGACCCATTCCTTGATGGTGTCAGTCTGTGCTGTACTCAGCCGCCGGATATCATAATTGGTGATCAGCAGCACATCCAGCTGATCCAGTCCTGCTGCCTGTTCTGGTATACTCCCGGCAACCATGGCACAGGTTCTGGTCTGAAGAGTGCTGTAATGGATCCCCACGTCATTGAGATATTCCAGCTTATCCTGTGAATCGCTTAAGGTTCCGATCAGCAGCTCCGGCGTATCCTGGCGGATATTCATCTTCAGCCGCTTCTTTAAAATCATATTTTCCTGCTCATCGTAAAGCTGCACATACAGCTGATCGGCCCGAAGGCCAAGAGGAATATTCAGATTCATCTGAATAGTCTCCTCCCCTTCCAGCGTTACCGGGTACTCATACTCATAAATGTCATAGTTGGACTCCATGGACCGGATCATCACGCTTCCGGAAAATGGGCCGGACTGCTTGCTGGTCAGGGTCACATAGACCGGCAGGTAACGCCCCCCCTTTGCCATATTGTCATAACCATAGCTGGCCTCCATGGCAACTGGTGAATTTTTGTAGCCGTAGGCAGAGTTGACCGGCTCGGTTCCGTTGCCCGGCTCTGCTTCCCCCACACGATCCTGTTCCATGGCCCAGGCAGCAGGCTGCCTGCCTCCAGCCAGCGAAAGCTCAGAAAACGAAAGAATGGCAAGTGCGAATACCACCGCCCTTGCCAGCCTTCCTGCAGCCTGCCTGACCAGGCCGGACTCTGTCTTCTGCCCGGCCATTCTGCAGCTGTCCATCTCCATGCAGGATTCCTGCAAGTGTTTCTTTTTTCTCATAGGCTTTCACCCGATCTTTCCAAAGTTTTCCTTATTAATATCAAAATGCACCTTCAGCTTTACCGTAAACACCGTGCCGTTTAAATCGCTTGCCACCTGAATGGTTCCGCCGTGCATATCCACCACATTCTTCGCGATTGCCAGGCCCAGACCGGTGCCGCCCGTACTGGCAGAGCGGGACTGCTCCACCCGGTAAAATTTATTAAACAAGAGGGGCAGCTCCTCCGGGGGGATCACATAGCCGTAATTGGTCACCGACACCGTCACAATCTCCTCAGTGGCATGTACCTTCACCAGAATCCGTTTCCCCTCCGCACCATACTTAATGGCGTTGTTGATCAGATTATCAAAGAGACGGGCTAACAGATTGCCGTCCGCCATAATGATCTGGGCCGGTACATTGGAGGACAGTTCATAGGTCAGATTCTTATCTGCAAAGCTGGGATAAAACTCCTCCAGAAGCTGACTCAGCAGCTTGATAATATCCACCTGACTCACCTTCATGGCTACCTTTCCGTAGGTCATCTTGGTAAAGCCAAACAGATCCTCTATCAGTTTTTCCAGCCGCTTTGCCTTGGTATACGCAATATCGATGTACTTTTTTTCCAGTTCAGGAGGAAGCTGGCTGCTTCTTCCGCCGGACAGCAGCTCCAGATAACCGATGATGGAGGTCAAGGGCGTCCGCAGGTCGTGGGCAATATTGGTAATCAGCTCATTCTTCGTCCGCTCCGACTCCCGCTCCCGGTCCATCAGCTCCCGGATATCCGCCACCATCTTATTCAGATTTGCCGCCATGGCGGAAAACTCGTCATCTCCCACCACATCAATATATGTATTTAGATCTCCCTCTGAGATATTCTGCACAGCCGCAGAGATCTTACCCATGTATTCCATGGATTTATGCTGCAGCAAAAGAAAGGCTGCGGAAAATACCACGATGCCCAGGATCACACAAAGCAGGATTCCCACCAGGCCCTGCTGATCCCAGGTGAGGAAATAAAACAGAGTGCTCTCCTTCCCCGACTCCTTTAAATATCTGGAGATGATCATCAGATTCGTCACCAGAAAGATTTCTACCATACAGGCGATCACGGCGCTGTATCCGATATTGGCAGCCATACGCCCGTAAAAGCGCCTGCTCATATCTTTATTTTTCAATCTTGTACCCTACTCCCCATACTGTGGTGATAATCTTGCTCTGTCTGGTATCTTCCTTCATCTTCCCCCGCAGGCGGCGGATATGTACCATAACGGTGTTGTTGGCTTCATATACCTTCTCATTCCACACATTCTCGAAAATCTCATCTGTGCTGAACACCCGCCCCGGATTAGAAGCCAGCAGATAAAGAATATCAAACTCAATGGGAGTCAGCTTGATTTCCTCATTATCCACCGTTACCTTATGATTATCCTTATTGATGGTCAGTCCTTTGATGGTGATCTCATTTTTTCCAGCTTCATGGACACTGCTGTTAGGATTCAGCTGGGTATAACGGCGGAGCTGGGACTTCACTCTGGCAGTCAGCTCCAGCGGATTAAAGGGCTTGGTCACATAATCATCAGCTCCCGTCCCCAATCCCAGGATCTTATCCAGGTCGGTAGACTTGGCGCTGAGCATGATGATGGGAATATTATTGGTCTCGCGGATCTTTTTGCACATCTCCAGACCATTCATTCCAGGCATCATAATGTCCAGAAGCACCAGATGAACCTCCTCCTTCTCTAAAATCGCCAATCCTTCCTCCGCATTATTTGCTTTCAAAACCTTATATCCGTCACTAACCAGATAAATCTCAATCAGATCCGCAATCTCCTTCTCATCATCCACCACTAAAATCCGAGTCTCGGCCATGTCAGGTCCTCCTTATCCTTCTGTTTATTATATATTAAACTTTTATTATCCTGTTAAATTAATTATCTGCACGCAGCGTCGCACGCAATCTATTATAGCATACCATCTCACCATATAGTCTACCATATCCTGGCTGCATTTGCCTTACTTTTCTCTTACAAAATAAAACCAAATTCAAACGATATTGCTTTTCCAAGCCATCCCCAGTCCTTATTCTGCCAATACAGCAGCATCGGGCGGGCAGCCTCCCTGTGAATGCCTTTTCAGCCCGCGGCACTAAGATCGCGTCTTTTGCGATCTTAGTACCGCTGTGCGCTGAATAGAGCGAGAGCGCGCTGAACAGGGAGGCTGCCCGCCCGATGCGGACCCTTGCCAATAACCCCCGGCTAATTAATAACGCGGCACGAAAGCCTATTGCTTCAACTTCCGCACCGCATTTCCAATTAATTCTTATTAACTATGGCTCTCCACCGGGATAAATACCCGGGTACTCACCGGATCATCCCTCTTCACTGCCATTTTAGCCATGTAAACAGCTTCCTCGCAGAACTGCTTCTGGGAATTCACCAAAACCTTTCCCCGCTTATCCTGCTTTTCATAAGTACCATCAGGCTGTAAAATATGTGCTTTTACATTATCTTCCAGCTCCACCTCCAGAATATGGTATACCGCTTCCTTTAATTTCTCATCCTCCACCGGGAATACAATCTCCACACGCTTATCTAAGTTTCTTGGCATCCAGTCAGCGCTTCCCATAAAGATCTGGGGCGTGCCGTCATTCTCAAAGTAAAAAATGCGGCTGTGCTCCAGGAAATTGCCTACAATGGAGCGCACATGGATATTCTCACTTAAGCCGGGAACTCCTGCCTTCAGGCAGCAGATTCCCCGGACGATCAGCTCAATGGTCACACCGGCGCAGGACGCCTCATAGAGGGCTGCGATGATCTCCTTATCACACAGAGAATTCATCTTTGCCACGATCCGCGCCTTCCGGCCTCCCTTGGCATGAGCGGCTTCCCGGCGGATCAGGCGCAGAAACTGCTTCCGCAGCCAGATGGGCGCAACTGCCAATCGATTCCAGCTGGGCGGCTCAGAATAGCCGGACAGCATGTTAAAGACTGCCGTGGCATCCTCGCCGATCAATGGATTACAGGTCATCAGGCCGCAGTCGGTGTACAGCTTCGCCGTGGAATCATTGTAATTTCCAGTTCCCAGGTGAACGTAGCGGCGGATGCCGTCCTCCTCCCGGCGCACCACCAGTGTGATCTTGGAATGGGTCTTTAAGCCTACCAGGCCGTAGATTACATGGCAGCCTG
>JAUNOF010000017.1:30618-32275 GCA_030537215.1 Lachnospiraceae bacterium | reverse complement strand
ATCGGTCGATGGCCAGCTCTGCCTTTCGGCTTTCCCCTGTTTCCAGATCCACACATGCCTCTGCATGATATCCATGATATAGCCGTCCATCCAGGATCACGAAGCTGGTACAGTCCGCCAGACCGGTTGCTGTTCGTGTCTCAAAATCAAACTGATAATCTGCCACCTGCTTCAAATCACTCCCATCCAGCTTACAGGAATAAATGGCTGAGCTGATCTCTGAGGTACCTGCTGTCTTGCAGCAATAGTAAAGCCGGTTCTCATAAAATGCAAACCCACAGATATAATCATACTTGGCTGCTTCCACCGGAAGAGCAGTAAGACCAGGCACATCACGGGAGCAGATATACGTCACTCCCTGATACTCTGCAATGTTTCCACTGACCACAACCCCTTCCAGCTCCGGTTCAAAGTACAGCGCCTTCGACACCTTTCTGGCCGGCACTGTCACCACGCCGGTGAGAGGCTCCGGTGTATAGCCCTCCGCCGCTGCTGACAGCGAATATACCCCATTTTCCAGCCAGATCTTCGCCATTCCCTCACTGTCGGTAGTTAATACCCCATCCTCCTTAGTAATCGTAATCTCCACTCCTGGAATCGGCTCCTCCGTTTCTTTCTCCATGGCTGCGAATGTCACCGGATAAGCAATATGAGGACATTTCTTTAATTCAAATTCCGGACCGTAATCCTTTCCTGCAGAATAATGCCACGGCGTCAATGTATGCTTCATCTCCGGAAGCTCCATGGAAAATTCTTTATCTGTCAGCTTTTTCAAAGGTTCGCTGATGGTGCTTCCCAACCCAATGGTCAGCCGGTCTACCATATAGGCCTCCCCTTGAATGCAGAGATAGCATACATGAAGATTTCCATCTGCATCCGGTGTATTCTGGTGCCCCTGATAACTGGCGGAATCATTAGAAACGGATACCTGCTGCTTAACAGAGGTCTTGCCCGATATGCCGACTCCCATAAAGCCCTTGCCGTTTAAAAGCGCCGCCCCGTCAAAAAACGGTGTCCCGCACAGCCGCAGGTCGATATCGAATTCCGGGCCGAATTCCAGTTTACCCTCCGCATCCGCCATAAATGCCACGTTTACATTTGTATCATTTACCGTCTCGATATCAAAGTCAGCATGATAATCACAGAAAAAACCCATGGAGTTGGTTAAATCTGCTGTAGCCTCCACCACCATTTCCCCGTTGGCATAGATTTTCAGGTACGGCTTTACCTGGAGCGAAATGGGGCCGGATACCGGAATCACGCAGGTAGGCAGCGCCATGCTGGGGGAGGCGCTTCCTCCCAACTGATAGCCAGCCAAAGCATGCACCTCTGAATCTACCTTGGTTGCCAGATGAAAATAGGTAATATCCAGATTTTCCGCTACCATCTGAATATCGGCACTTACATTCAGAAGGACGCTCAGTCTGGCATAGAAGCCCTTCTTTTCCTCATAATTCGGTGTGGTAAAGACCACGCTGGAGGATACCCCCGCACCGCCAAAAACACTCCAGACCCTCCGTCCGTTATGGTCCATCACATAAGTATCCCCATAGCCAAAGGTCTCAAATTCCGTTTCGGTCCTAGGCCCGGCAGCACTGGTTTCTGCTGCCGATTCCTCCGCCGAAGTCTGTTCCTCTTCTGCCTGAGTGCTGGCTGC
>JAUNOF010000017.1:0-30518 GCA_030537215.1 Lachnospiraceae bacterium | reverse complement strand
CTGCTGCCGATTCCTCCGCCGAAGTCTGTTCCTCTTCTGCCTGAGTGCTGGCTGCCTGGGAGGTAGCCGGAACGCTTGCTAAGGTTCCTTCGGCCTCCCGGCTCTGGTTCTGCCGCTGCCGGTTTTCCTCTTGTTCCTGGATCCGCTCTGTGATCCGATCCAGATGATCTTCCGGAAGCAGATCACCGTCATCACTGTAATTTGCCGCCCCTACAGCAAAGGTGGTGGAAATGTCAATCTCCTTGATCACCTCCGCCAGCTGCGGCTGTGAGCAGACCATCACCGCCTGATCTCCCTCTACCTGAATGGAATCAATCTTTCCCAGAAATCCTTCCGAAAAGCTGCCGGAAGGCTCCAGATACAGCACATCTCCCGGCTGCAGTCCCCGCACCGTATCATCGATCTGCCGCAGCGTCAGCCTTCTGGCCGCAGCCTCCACGCCTGCCAGCTGGTTAGTCTCAGAATCTGACCGTGTGCACTGCACCCGGTCCTGAAGCTCCACTGTGTTGGAGGCATCTGGGCGAAGCTGAAATTTCTGCTCCTTATCGGCTGCAGCTGCTCCGATCATCTTCTCTGCCTCCGCCCCGGTTACCGCAGCCTCTGGATGAAACAGCCGGTCCGAGGGCAGCTCCACAAACCCTTTTGCTGCTGCCACGGAAGCGGCAAACGCGGCCTCCTCATCTGTCACATCCCAGTATGGGTTCTCCGCCTCCATGCAGATTCCGGAAGCCCGGATCACCCATGTTACCGCTGTGGCCCGGTCGATCCTGGCATCCGGGTAAAAGGCGCTTTCCTGTCCCTTAAGGATTCCACGGCTAGTACCGGCTGCCACATAAGGATATGCCCAGTGCTCCTCTGGTACATCCACATAAAAGGCAGCACTGCTGTCCGCAGGATCGTATTGGAACTGCTTTGCCAGGGCCGCCAAAAACTGCGCTCTGGTTATTGCTTGATCCGGCGGGCAGGCTTCCTGAGGAGAGAGCTCCTTTGTATTTTCCTTCTCAGAAGCCTCCCCTCCAGACATTTTCTCCCCGCCCGAACCTTCATCTGGACCGGAGCTTTCTGCATCTGCTGTTTCTGCCGTTGCTGCCGCCTGCTTATCTCCTCCGGAGCGTATGCCGCTTAAAAAATTTTTCCCGCCGCATCCTGAAAGCAAAAACACAGTGCACAGCAGCAGAGCCAGCAGTCTGTCTGTTCCTTTATTTTTCTTCATGTTCCTCCGCTACCGCAGTTTCATGCCGCACTTTTTGCAGAAATTCATACTTGGCGCGCAAATATCGCCGCAATGAGGACAGATCACCTGACCTGCCGCCCCCGGCGCTGCAGAAGCCGGAGCACCAGGCATTCTGGCTGGGCTGCCGCCCAACACCTGGCGATTTTTCATTTCCAGCTCCTGAAGCAGCCGTTCCTGCTCCTGGATCTGGCGGTATTTCTCCTGAACCTGCTGATAGAAAGGAGCCAGCTTTGCCCCATCCAGCTTGCCTTCTGCCCACAGATTATAGCCCAGCTCTCCGCTCTGCCGCTTCAGCTCTGCAATATCATTCTCCAGCGTTGTGATATAGGTCTTGATCTTGTTCTCTTCCATAAACGTGGATGTTTTCATATTGATCTTGGTAATCTGCCTGGATAAGCCCTGTTTAAAATCCATCGCCATATGTTTTTCTCCTTGTTCTGTACCTTTTATCTTGCTATTATAGTAGAACCGCGCCGTAAGGAAAAGCCGCTTACTTCATCATCCAGCATCCGCAGCTCCTTGCCGTCAAAATACATCAGATCTCCCTCTTCCCGGTTAGAGCTGTAATCAGACAGCAGCACTACTGTTCCATCCTCTGCACATTCTGAATAATTAACATCCTCGCCTACCTTGGTCTCCTTCTTGCCGTTCCAGAGAGAAAGGGCATAGCTGGAATCTCCAGTGTCATAATCGGAAATAATTCCTGTCAGATTACTGTCGCCCACTTCTCTGGCTGCTGCTACATCTGAGGCGATCTCCTCTCCGTTGAAATACAGGTCGCCGCCGTCCCCGTCATAATCCTTCAGATAGTAAAGCCCCTGGTCAGTGGCAAACATCAGCCGTGCATCCTCTGCATCATTATCATACTCCTTCAGCTCTCCGCTTCCATTTCCAGACAATGGAGTTACCCAGATGACGCCGTCCTCTCCGTCCTCATCTACCGTGTACAGATACAGCTTCTTAGAATCCAGATGGAACTGGGTATCCCGGCAGATAATATCTTCAAACTCACCAACCTTCTGAACACCAGAAACCAGTACCAGCTGCTGCTCCTCATCCATTGCATTCTGCACGCTGGAACGCCAGGAGTTCTCCCTCATAACGGACCATGGCACCTGAACTTCTTCCAGCTCCGGCCCCTCCTTATACAGGAAGTACTGTCCCTTCTCATTTACGGTTGCTGCCACCCGTCCGCTGAACTGATCGGTTACAAGCTGTTCCGTCTTTCCATCAAAGAAGTACAGCTCTGTGACAGTCCACTCAAAGGTATCGCTGGAAAGCCGTTCCCGGTTATATTCTGTCATCTCGCCGGTATCATCATAAACCAGGTCAATATACGGGATTTCCTTTGTTTCCGTCTTCGTGTAATAAAACATACCCAGATCCCGGCTGAACGAGAGAATGTCCGTAATATTCTTGGCAATCTTCTCCTTCTTGCCGGTCCGGTCCAGCGTATAGAAGGTGCCTTCCTTCAGAGAATAAAACTTGTCAAGATTTTTATTTACATAAAAGTCATCCGGATCACTATCCAGCTTGACTGCCTTATTTTTCTGGGCAATATCCTGGTAATAATACGTTACTTCTCCCTTATCCGACTCTGCCCAGCAGATATTTTTCTGGCTTTCGTCCAGATAATAATTGGTAACATCCTTCGCCAGCTTTACCGACTCCTTGCCATTATAAAGGTAAAGCGTATCCTTTTTCCTGTAAATCACATTATGATTATCCAGCAGGGTATACCGGCTGACCTTAGAGTCGATCTTAACAGCATCCTGCGGCTTGGATACCTTGGCCAGGAACAGGTCATAATCGCTGCCGTCATTATCCTCTATATACGTCACATATTTGCCGTCCTTGCTTAAATATGATCCTACAATTCCATGGACGCTTCTTCCTTCCTTTATGTAGGAATCCGTCAGCTCCACCGGTTCTGCCTTCTTTTTCTTCAGATTAATCATCATCATCGAATCATCTTTAAAATAAACCAGATGAGACGGCACATCTTTAGAAGAACCGGAACCAAGCAGGCTCGTTACCCCAAAGGCTCCACCTGCCACCACCACAGCACCGATCACAACTGCCGGAATGATAATTTTCAGCTTTGGATTTTTTTGGAATAAATTCTTCTTCCCTGTATCATCCATAAAGCCGTCACCTGCCGGGGCTCCGCCCATCAGGTTGCATCCGCACTCATCACAGAAAACATCACCTGCTTCCAGGCGCTTTCCGCAGTTCGGGCAGAATACTGTCTCCTGTCCTCCCGCCTGTCCGCCAATCGGCTGTGCCGGACCTGACTCCACCTTCGCCCCGCAATTTCCACAGAATACCGCTCCATCCTCTAATGGACTGCCGCATTTATGACAATTCATGCTTTTCCTCCTTCGCACTCCCTTTAACGCTGTTATTAGCCAGCTTTTACTGCAGATTTTCCTCCGCCTTCTTAATGACCTGCAAATTATCTTTTTCCACCTGGCTGAGCATACTGTCCCTGAAATCAGCCGGTGCTATCGTTCCCCGGTACCAGCTCTTGCTGTTAAAATAATCGGACAGATCTTCCGAATCAAACTTCCTGCCATGACGGGCATAGATTTCATTTCTGGCAATCCGCAGCTGGTCCTTCGTCAGTCCGGCAAGATCTGCTGATGTCAGCGGCCTGATGCTGCTGTCCGGAAGGATGTAATCCTCCATCGGCATTGACTGCCCATATGCTCCGCCTGCCCCTGCCATGGTAGCAGGCACAGTTGCGGCTATTGTGGCCGGCATAGTTGCCGGCATCGTCTCCATGGCTGCAGCTGTTGTGGCCGGCATGGTAGCAGGCATGGTCTCCATGGCTGCGGCTGTTGTAGGATCACTGTAAGAATTCTGGCCCATATCTTCTCCATCCTGTGTCAGATCCGGCAGCTCATTGCCATATGCGGCAGAAGCTTCTCTTCTGTCATCTTCCCCATCATTCTCCGTGGAAGCCTCAAGCTCCTCCGGTTCCTGCTCCTCCTCCCCGGAATCCCCCGTCTCCTCAGTATCCTCTTCTTCATCCTCATCTGGATCCTCTGACTTATCTTCGCCCCCGGATGAGGATAAGATCGTGTCAAACAGCCCCAGCTGGTAAGCGGCATACCCGCCTCCGCCCAGCAGCAACAGAATCAGAAGCAGAATGAGTGCGATGATCCATCCAGTTCCCCTCTTTTTCTTCGGCGGCTGGCCCGGAACCATTCCTGCCTGCAACGGGCCGCCTGGCTGATAGCCGCCCGACGAACTGGCTCCTGCCGGGCGATAGCCTGCTGCCGGGCCGGCTGATCCGGCTCCTCCTGGCCGCTGAACTCCCGACGGGCCGGCTTGTCTGGCCCCTGACGGCTGGATGCTGCCTGGCTTTCCTCCGGCTGGCCCAGTTCCCACTGCTGCACCACAATGATTGCAGAATCTGGCATTCTCCTTCAGCTTTCCTCCACATTTCGGACAAAACATATTCCTACCTCCGTAATGTAACAAAAGATCCCTCCATCTCTGGAGGGACCTTCCCCTCGCCTATTGACTTAAATCACATTCTACTACAATCAGCTCCAATGCCCCGAGGGTAAGCCGGTCTCCCACATGGATTTCCATAGGCGAATTAACCTCCGTACCATTTAAATAGGTATGATTAAAGGACTGAAGATCCTCCACATAGCAGGCATTTCCTCTGCGGTAAAAGCTGCAGTGCCGTCTGGAAACAGAACGCTCCCCCTCGATTACCATGGTGCAGGATGCTGCATCCCGTCCCAGAACCGCGGCAGTTCCTAAATCACATGCATAAATCTTATCACCATCTTTTGTATCCTGTAATACCAGAAGCCCAGAGGAAGCCATCTCAGTATCAGGAATACTTCCTCCCGAAATGCTGCTGTCTGCAATCGGATCATTCCAGGGATCCTGCTGCTGGAATGGATCTGCCTCCACGTATTCTATTTTTTTCGCCTTCGCCAACGGTGCTCCGCAGTAAATGCAGAATTTGGCGCCATCCTTTACCTGTCCTCCACAGCTTGTACAAAACATGATTTTGCTCCTTTCTGTCCGTTACACATTATGTGTTCTTTTATGATTTATGTATATGTTCCCCCCGAACCCTCTACTCCTCGGTTTCGTCCCAGGCAAAATCCTCCCCGCATAATGGAATAAACAAAAGCGTTTCCCCGCCGACCTGCAGGATATCCCGGTTATGCATTTCCTGATTAAATAAAACCACCTGGCCATTTAAATAAGACAGTTCCCGGGAGGTTCCGGCATTAGCAACAAAGCTTCTGGTTTCCGGATCATAAGTTACCACCATCTGACAGCCTCTGGCCACCTGATCATCCTCTGCCAGCACAATATCCTGAGCCTGGGTGCCGCCGATGGTATTCCTTCCGCTCTTTAATTCATATACCATCCCTTCCAGCTCGCCCTTAATGCATACCAGCCATCCGGTGATCTTCTTTTTAGATGTCGGCTCCTCGATCTTATTCGGTCGGGGATCAGCCTCCCAAGACGCTTCCGGCTGGGGAACGGTCCTCTCAGGTTCCCCCTGCTCAAGAGTGATTCCCTGAAGAACTTCCTTCTGCAAAGCAGAGCCGGACTCCTTCTTCAGCGGAGAAGCTTCCCTGCTTCCGCACCGCGGACACTCCGTATACTTATCAGAATCATAATAATGTCCATTTTCACATTTTTTTAAATTCATACGATGAAATCCTCCCTCTCCACTTCTGCCGTTGGCAGCGGCTGTTCTTCACAATTATACCCCTTTGCAGCTGCATACATCTGCATAATCACTGCGCCATTCTTATGCTTCATCCATATTCCAGGTCCGGCCATCCCGGCAGAACGGGATAAATTCAAATTCACTGGTTCCCACACGCAAGACATCTTCTGCATGAAGCTCCATGGCCCCTTGGATCATCTCTCCGTTTCGATATGCCGGCGTTTCTGACTGCTGAACCACATAGAACCGATTGCTCCGGTCATCATAGACCACTGCACACAGGATCTCATCCGCATCTCCTTCTGTCAGCAGAATATCTGCCTGATCACTGGTTCCGATCCGGTTAAAGCCTTTGTACAGCCGGAAATCCAGTCCTCGTTCCGCTCCCTTAACGCACACCAGCCATCCTGCTGCAAACCGTCCCTCGGGCATCTGCAGGCTTCTGGAAACAGAAGCCTGGGGCTTCTCCTTTGCTGCTGCCGGCTGCTCCACAGCGGGTTCCGGTGCTTCCGGCTCCGGCACATTCCGCTCCTGCGCCGCTGTCTCCTGCACTGCCGCTTCCTGTGCGGTTGGCTCTGGTACCTTCAGTTCCGGCGGGGCTGCTGGCTGTTCTACCGGTACTGTATCCTCTAAATCCACGTCCTCATTCTGCCTTCTTGGTGCGGTAAATGCAATGGTACGATTGTCATCATCTGGGTAAGACGGTGTCGGCGTGTGGCTAAATGCGATTGTCCGATTATCGTCATCTGCTATGGACGGCGTCTGTGTGTGGGAAAATGCGATGGTTCGGTTGTCATCATCCGGGTAAGACGGTCCTGAATTCTGAGAAAATGCAATCGTCCGGTTATCATCCATTCCCATTACTGGAGATGAAATTCCCACAGTGCGGTCATCATAGGCCGGCGGTGCCTGAGGCGGCACTGGCTGCTGCACCGGAGGTACCGCAGCGCCTGCCTGGCGTCCGGCTCCGTCCTTATCCTTATGGAAAAAGTTAAATCGTTTTGGTTTCACTGGCTTCTCTGGCTGCATAACCGGCAGCACACCGCAGTGCGGACACTGTGTAAACTTTTCATCATCATAGTAATGACCCTTATCACATCTTACAACTGCCATATTCTCCTCCTTAAACAATTACCTGATTCATTCCTGCCATGGCGGATACTGAAATCCGCCTCGTTAAATTTCTGAATAAACGTTAAATCTCCCAAAAATTGCCTAACAATTACATTTATTATAAACACAGCCTAAATATTTGTCAATTTGAAACCATCCTTCTGTCTACAATTCACAAGAATAATGGTTACTGCGTCCTCAGTACATTAACAAAAACGCTGCTGTATCCCTCTCGTTCAAAATTCGGCACTGCAAAAATACTGCTGTCGGTCATTAAAAAATAATGGCTGCTGTCATTGACCGCATAACCTACCAGATTTCTGCTGCTTCTCCTTGCGATCCTTGGCGGAATACCGCCGGTATTGGTAAATACATAGTCGTATCGGTCACCATTTTGATAATAAAGAGAAAAGCTGAAGGAACCTTCCGAGATTCCATTTTCAAAATAGCCATTTCCATAAAAATTAGGGGACCGGGTGGACAGGTTGGTGTAAACTACGGTATCGATCCTTCCGTTTCCATTGGGCCTGTCGTCTCTCCATTCTCCGGAATAGACCACATACCGTTCCTGGTTATTGGTGTAATAATCTCCATAGCCGTTTCGCTTCTGATCTGTCATCTGACCGATGTATACATAGCCGTCCGGATACACCGCCACATACTGATCTCCGCTCTGCTGCAGAATCAGCGGCTCCTGAAGCTTTGCCACCAGATCCAGAAAATCCGGTGTCAGCAGCACCTCCTTAGCCAGCTGCCCGTCATTTGCCCGGATCAGGGTACCCAGACGTTCCAGCAAACCCTCATACTCCTTCTTAACCTCGTAGCGCACCTCCAGACGTTCCGTCTCTCTGGTCAGAGTGCTGGTTTCGATTTCCGCCTTCTGCAGCACCTCCAAAGCCATCTTCAGATCGCCCATCTGTTCATATGCTCCCGACAGCTTTAAGTAAGAATCCTCCTCCTCTGAATCGTAGATGATCAGATCCTTATAATACTTCACCGCCTGATCATACTTCGCCTTCCGAAACGCCTGATCACCCAGATCCGTCAGCTGGCTGACGATCTGGCGGTTTAAGTCCCGAATCTGGGCTTCTGTCTCATCATCCCGCTCCTGAAGTGTCATATCCTCTGCCACTGCAAGGCCCTTCTTCAATACATTAATGGAACGCCCCATATCCTTCTGGGCTGTGAACACATCCGATAATCCCCGGTAGGCTGCCATCTGCTTTGGCTCGATCATAAGGGCCTTGGAGTAAGCCAGCATGGCCTTGTCATATTCAAATTCAACCAGGTATCGGTCGCCCAGCTTAAGCTGGCGGTTTACCCGGTAATCTGCTGCTGCCCCGCAGCCAGTCATCAGAAGCAGGCTGAGTGCCATGGTAATTAATCCTGTTCGTTTCATCTTATAGCTGCCTTTCAGTATCGTTCATTCATCTTCCATTCCATCTGCCGCTCTCTCTTTTTTCCCGTGAGCAGAAGGAAAACGAGCCAGCTAACACCCACAAGGATCAACAGGCCCCCTGCTCCTATCATAATCATGCCTGCACCTGCCATAACCTCCTCCTTTGCTTGTTAGCCAGACTGTGAACCGTAACCAGCCCCGCCATCAGTACCATCCGCCCCTCTGCAGATCCTGATGGATCTGCTCCAGCAGCTGCATCTCCCCATCCTCCTGGTTTTCCAGCTTCTCATACAGACTTCTGGCATTCTCATAGCAGATCTGGAAATTCTGATAATTCCTCTGATTATTCGGCCGTTTCTCCTGCTTATCCAGCTCCAGGAATGCCAGCAGCTTATGCCCCCGGTAATCTCCGGGATATTGCTCCAAAAGCTGCTCTGCCATCTGTGCGGCCGCCTCCGTCTTCCCGGTCTCTCGGTAAAGGATTCCGATATTTTCCATGATACGAGCTGTTTTCTGACCGGAATTGTAAAGCCGGATGTACAAATTCAGCGCTCGCACCTGGTCCTCTGTGGAGGAGTTTTCTCTGGCCCGCAGCAGATAGTCCTTTGCCAGCGCTTCGTAAAGAGCCGTCCGAAGTTCTCCTTTTTTCTGATCCTGCTCCAGCTCCTGTTCCAGCATGCCGACTGCTGTGTCCAGATATTCTGCCCCGCATTTCAGATACATTCGGTTCAGCAAGAGAAGCGTCCGCTCCTTCAGCTTTGCATCCTGCATCTGTTCCAGTGCGTCCAGAAGCTGCTGCTGCGCGCTGAGATAATCCTGCTTTGCGTAGCTGATCTCCCCTGTCACAAAGGCGATGGAGCCGCTGTCTAAATCCAGCCTTCTGGCTTTCTCCAGAATCCTTTCTGCTTCTTCAATCCGGCCGTATCTGGCCAATGCGATGGCATAATCCCGATAGATTAGTTCGTTGTCCTCCACATAGTCCAGAGCTGTCTCCAGGTAATCCGCTGCCCGGTCCTCCTGTTCCAGCTCCAGATACCCATTTCCTATGAGATAGTACAGATCGCCCATCCGCTCCCGGTCTGCCTGGGTCTCCAGCCGGTACTGCTTGGCTCCCAGCATGGCCATTCCCCGGCTGACGCAGGTCTCATAATCTCCGGTTTTCCACAAAAGCAGAAGCTCCAGCTCATCCCCATCCACCCGATTTGGATCCAGCTCCTGGGCCTTCTGAATCATGCTGCCGGCCGCCTCATAATCTGCCTGATCCAAAAGCTGCTCCGCTTCCTGAGCGTAGTTCTGATACCAAACTGCCATTTCCCTTCGGTGTACCAGCACACCGCCTGCCAGCAGCGCGATACCGCAGGCTGTCATCAGACCGGCGGCCGCCCGGCTCCAGAACCGATTTCTCCGAAATGCCTGATATTCGGAATCCAGCTCATAGATCCGCTCAAATGCCTGATTTAATTCCAGCCCGTTTTGATAGCGCCGGCTGGGATCAAGCTCCATGCATTTCTCAATAATATGGCAGAAGCCCTCGCTCAACCCAATGTTATACCGGGAGATGGGAATAATTTCCAGAAAATTGATCTCCGGCCTTCTGCCGGTGAGCAGATGATACAGGGTGGCGCCGAAGCTGTAGATATCGGACCGTTCATCTACCCGGCTGCTGTTGAACATAGGCTCCAGCGGCGCCAGTGTCCTGCGGTCAAAAATCCTGGTTGGCCTTCCATCTGCTCCCATTCCGAAAGCAGCGCCGCCGAAGCCAGATCCTTTCCGGTTTTTGGTGGTTCCTGCCATCACCCGCTGCAGATAGCTGCAGTACTGTTCCATGGTTCGGTACTGCTCCGGCGGAGAATAGCCGCCGCTGAGCCAGGTGGCGGCCTTTTCTCCCTGGTGAAAGGCCAGGGAAATATTAAAGTCGATCAGACAAACTTTGCCGCTCCCGGCATCCCACATCACATTTCCCGGCTTGATGTCACTGTGGATAATGGGCGGCTTCTGACTGTGAAGGTAAGCAACTGCCCTGGCAAGCTGGCGCGCCCAGGAAAGCACCGCCTTCTGATCAAACCAGCCATACTGCTTTAATGCCTCCGAAAGGCTGATGCCCTGGATAAAATCAATCACGGTGTAGACTTTTCCATGATCCTCAAAAAAATCCAGCACCTTGGGCAGGTTTTCATGCTTCAATCCCTTCAGAATATCCGCCTCCGCCCTGCTTTCCAGCAGAGAAGAAACCGACTCCTTGATTTGCTTTACCACCACATAATTCTGAAGATTGCTGTCAAAAGCCTTATAAACAATACCTCCGCCGCCCTCCCCAACTACGCTGTGGATCACGTAACGGTTGTTTAATCTTGTTCCTCTATTTATCATTATGCCACCAAGATTTATCCTCAATGTTGGAATAGTAGCGCTGGATCGGAACGATGGAGCCATTCCGGATCTCAAACACCTCCCAGATCACGCCAGGCACATTAGCCGGAACGGTAAAGGTAGCAGTCAGGCCGTTGGAGGTGTACACATTTACCATTGCTCCGGATGCTGACATCTCATAAGAGGTCGGATTGTTTCCGCTGCAGTTGGTAAAATCCGCCACATAGTATTTATATAATCCATTTTTCAGTACCGGGATGGTCATAGTCTCCGGACCGTACCCGGTAGTATCATCCACATCCAGATTATTTCCTACTGCATCCTGCTTGTTGCCGTACCAGATATGATAGGTGTTATCCCCAAACACATTGTCATAAGGTGTAAACAGGTGAGAATCCAGATCCTGAGGTGTATAGCCCCAGGTAAGCACAATACGAACCTCCCCCTCTGCCAGCCTTGGGGATGCATTGATCTGAACCGCATCCATATTTTCCATAGCCGCAAAATTATAATAGGTGCTGTCATAGCCCTGCTTCATCACCTCTGCGGTGTACATACCCGGCAAAAGCTCCACATTTACCACACCGTCTGCATTTGCAGTGGCCTGGGCCACTACGCCTCCGTCCCGGTGGTTTACGCCGTCCCGGATATAAATAGCTGCATGGCTAAGTCGCTCCATGCCGCTGCCGTCCTGGGCGTAGTTTAAGGCATCATACATGTGCACATTGACGGAATACCTGCGGTCGCTTCTGGGCACCAGATACACGGAATCCTGGTAATCGGAAAGAATCTGGTCGCTGATCTCGATCCCATAAACAGTAGCGTCCACACAATCCTCATTGCTCACCACCAGACGATATCTGCTGTCCTTGGAAGGAACCATGATCTGATACCTTCCGGCTTCGTCCGACTCTGTCAGATAAAGCTTTTCATCGGTCCCATCTAAAACCAGCATTACCTGGGCTCCCGCAACCGGTATTCCCTGGTCATTGTAGACATATCCGGTGATTTCGCTGATGCCCTCCACACTTAATGCGGTCTGATAGGTATTGTAGGCCGCATTGATCATCCGCTTCTCTGTCTGATCGTAGCTGGACTTTCCATCTGCAGCCAGGCTGCTGTACTGGATGCAGCTGGAGGCATTTCCATTCTGCTGAGCAGATTCCGGCCCGATCACATAATTGGTCTGTACGCCGCCTGCCACTACTCTCCACTTTACCATGCAGTCGCTGTTAAAGTAGAAGCGCTGGCCATCCTTGGTAGGGATAGCGTAGGACGGGATGTAGTTGATATCATTTCTCACGAAAATAAAGCTGACCTTGCCGTAATCATCATAATAGTAATCTGTAATTTCCAGATAGTTCTGGAAGTATTCAATGCTTACGATCTTATTGACCTTGCCGGTGGCCGGATTGGTGTAGATTTCATATTCCATCATATTTCCGGTGGATGCATTCCGGATCATCTTTCTGGCAATGTTGTATCCATTGATTAGTCCGTCTGTACCGCTGTTAGGATTAATGTCCTCCAGGGTATAAAACAAATTTTTATCCCAGGCATAGCTGGTATTCCGGGTTCCAGGTGTAAAGTTTTCTGCATAAATCTGGATCGACGCGGTAGAATCGGCCTCCCGGTTGTACTTTGTGATGGTCTGGGCCAATTGGCTGTTGGATAAGCTGCCGGAAGCGGCTGCTTCCTGTGATGCGCCCGGGCTTTCTGTTTCCGCCAGCGGCTCCTCCGGAAGAGTGGCCTGTGTCTCAACTTCTATGCTTTCCGGATCCTCTGTTTCCAACGTTTCTTTCAGCTCCTCTGACTCTTTTGTTTCTTCCGCGGTGGCCTGACTGCCGCCAGTGGTTTCCGAATTCCTCACCCACAGGAAAAAGCCTGCTCCTGCTGCAAGCACGATTACAATCGCAGCAATCAGGATCCCGATAATCAGGCCTCCGCCGCCCTTCTTTCCCCCAGAGGGGCCCTGCCCATCAGGAGGAACTGCCGGCGGCATCTGGCCCGGCTGTCCGACTCTGATCCCTGGCTGCCCGGCCCTGCTGCCCGGCTGTGCACCTACCGGCGCTCCGCACCGGCTGCATACTCTGGCATGATCATTTAACTGCATTCCACATTTTTTACAAAACAAGTCTTCTTCCCCCTGTTCCGCTCTTCTCGGCAAGCTTGACAGCTGTTTTTCACGGATTTCCCCGCCGTCTGAACAGTTGCCTTTATTGATTTCTGTCAAAATGCTGATAATCCTTTGGATTGTTCCAGTCTCCGCCCCACCGGAACCCATACTTGGCAAATACCTGATAAGCCAGATCATCATGGGTGATTACATGAGGCAGTCCTGTATCCCGTGCGATGTAAGCATCAGCATTGGCATGTGCCCATTTAGGCGATCCGCTGCTGTAAGATACATAAGGATTCTGCTGGGGATTCAGATCGATGGCACGTCCATAAGCATGATTGGAAAGCCTGCCGCCGCCGGTGATCTGCCGGTAGCAAAAGGCGGATGTATTATTCACATCAATGGAGGCGGAATCGGTGCTGTCCGGGTCTCCGGTCCAGTAATTATCCACCAGATACATGGACTGGATCTGATATTCCGCCTGAAACAGCTCCTTAAAGATCTGAAATACATCCTCCATAACATCCTGATTAACGATCATCTCCCCAACCTGGATCTCACCATTAAAATTATAATGGGGCATTTTCAGATATCGGAGAGTATTCAGCGGCACATAATCATTTTTTCGGTAGGACTTCCCATTGATCCGCTGATACAAGTTATCTCCCTCCTCAATCTCCCATGACATAAAATACCGATCCAGGTGGGAAAAATCCAGCCTTTCCCTGGGAATTATCGTTCCCGGCTCCAGGCCCGACAAACTTTCCAAATAGATTGGTTCCGTTTCTTCTGGTGCTTCGCCTGATGATTCCTCTGATGCTTCCGCCGATATCTCCCCTGTTTCTCCTTCCGCCATCTCTCTTGCTTCTCCTTCCGGCATTTCTTCCTCTGCCCCGTCTGCTTCCTCCCGGGCAGCCGACATTTCGCTGCCTTCCGCCGCCAAACTGTATCCTGCAAGCTCCTCTGATTTCTTCTCATACTCCTCCTGAAGCTGTGTCTGCTCCAGGATCAGCTCCCGGATCTGGCTCTGCTTTTTATGAAGCTGTACCAGTGCCGCTGCCAATGCCAGAGCCAGCAGGAAACACAATACCGACATAACCGGCAGCAGCCGGCCGGAATTCCCGCCTCTGGAATTTCTTCTTTTGCTGCTTCTCTCCCTCATCTCGTCCATTTAATTCCCATACACTCCAACTTCTGCAATAATGGCATCCTCGTACTCTGTTCCCTTATAAACATCCTCAATGGTAAGCCGGATATCCGATGCCGCAACCGGCCGCGACAGCACCAAGGCAAATTCTGTCTTTTCCTTGGGGAAGCTTGCCATAAAAATCTGGCCTCCCAGATTAACCGTCAAGGTCTTGGGTGTGTTATTCTTGATATACCAGCTGTCGGAACGATGATTTCCCAGAAGCAGGGTAATGACCTGTACCTGATACTCCCGGTCAAAGCTGATTCCCACATACTCTCCGATTCCATCGCCCTGTGCGCCCTCCTGCCAGCTGGTAGTGCTCTGGCCGTCAAAGGCGCTCCACGCGCTGTTGTCAATGGCGGAATCCCGCTGTACCACATGAGAAGAATCATATGCAGTCGCCTTCTGCACACCGACCTTCACCATGCCGCTTAAGCTGGTCTGACTGCCGTACTGCACCGTTATAGTAACCGGCTCTTCCACAGCTGCCGTTGTTGCCATTGTCTCCAGCATTGCTGGCGCTTCTGTGGCGGCAGCTGTCGTTGCCGCTTCCGTCTCTGTTTCTCCGGTTTCCTCTGCTGGTGTATTTTCCTCCTCCAGTGTATCCGCTTCTGCTTCGGAAGCATCTGGAGCTTCCTCCTCCTGGTCGTCAGCATCATCCTGGTCGTCCTCATCCTCGTCACTATATTCCGACCGGATGGATTCCAGCAGCGCCTCATTGTTCCGTTCATTCAGATAATAAAAGATCCCGCCGCCTACACATGCAATCAGCAGAAGAAGCACAACGGACAAAAGGATGATAAGCCAGGTCCTGCTCTTCTTTTTCCTTGGGGGCGGCAGCTGCCCGGGTCCTCCCTGGATACCCGGCGGCATCTGGCCTGCACCGCTTTGCATTCCTGACTGCCCCTGCCTGGCGCCTCCCTGCGTTCCCGGCGGTATCCGGCCGGAGCCGCCTTGCATTCCCGATGGTCCCTGTCCTGTCGGAATGCTGTATCCGCATTTACTGCAAAATCTTGCACCGGATTTTAACGGCGCTCCACACTTTGGACAAAACATACTCATTCCCCCTCTTTCGTAATGGTTTGTAACCGTTCAGACAGCGGGGAAAGCCGGCTCCACTCCTGCGTTCCGGCTTCTCATCGCTAATTTTCACGGTTTTTCCGATTCTCCAAAACCTGTATCAGCCTCTGGCGAAATGCAATCTGCTCATCATTCTGATATCCCAGGGCATAAATCTGATCAATCTGATCATGGTCAAACACTGCCGTCTGCTGGGGACTTAAAAATCCTTCCGGATAGCTGCATCCGCAGTAGTCATACAGCTTTGTCTGGTCGCCTGCCTGATAACGGCAGTATCCTAATATCATCATCCGCTTGGTAGCGCCTTTCAGCAGCACTACCGATCCAATGGGCAACGTCTTCTCAAACATCCTGCTTCCTCCTATTCCTCATTCTGTCCGTCTTCTTCTCCGGCCTGAGCCATGGCGTCTGCCTTTACCTTCTCCGCCGCGTACTCCAGCGTCCGGATAAAGGAAAGCTGCTCGCTGTCCTGATAGCCCAGGGCATGAACCACTTCGATCTGATCCTGGTCAAAGCAAAAGATCTCATTGTCATGAACATACCCCAGCGGGAACTTAAATCCGGAATAATCCCATACATATCCAGGTCTGGAGGGTCCCATAGGAAGGTATCCTGCAATCATCACACTGGCTGTAGAATCTTTTAATTGTACTACGCTGCCGATGGGCAATAAATGATTTTCCATATTGATTCTCCTGTTCTCTTCTGATCAAAGTTTGATCCTAATTATTGTTATAGCGTCCTGGTCAATAGCTACCAGAATTTCAGCTTCTTTATGCCGCTCCAGGCAGCCCTGGCTCCATCGCAGACTGTATTAACCGTGCCGCCGATATCCACCTCCAGCTTCACGCTGGCTCCCACTCCCAGAGTAGCTCCTATATCTAGGGAAAGCTTACCATCGTGAAATCCTGCATTGACATGACCGCCGATTCCATAGTTCAGGCTTCCAGATACTCCCACGTCCGCTCCCAGGATCTTGCCTCCCACGGCGCCTGTAATCTCTCCGCCGATTGCCTCCCCACTTACTCCCACATAAGCGCTTGGATTCAGCTTTCCTTCCGCATCATAAAGACCGATGCTTCCTTCCGCTTTTGCTTCCGCTCTTCCGATGGTCTGGCTGCTCTTAGCATAAACCCCCAGCATATCTCCTCCCAGAACAGCTTCCTCCTCTGCTGAAAAGGCGGTAACACTGGCTCCGATGGAGCCTCCGATTCCCGGCTTAAATTCAAACTCTCCGGTGGTGGGATTTCTCTGATAAAGTCCTGCGTAGCCCTCCGCCGTAGCCTCTGCTTTTCCCACATAAGCCTCGGCAGACGCATGGCCGTACTTTCCGCTGACACCGGCTTCAGCTCCCCATATGGATGCAGCAGCAGAAACGCCCACACCTGCCTTCACAGCAGCTTCCATCTTACCCTTTTTTAGTCCTTTATCAAAGGCATCCACCGCATTTTCATCCATTTCATCGATGGTTTTCCAGGTATGGGTGACTGTGTCATATTCTTTTTTACTGCTCTTTAGCTCTCTGGTATGATCGTCTTTAAATTTACTGATCTTATCATCCAGTGCTTCGGCCACATTTCCCAATTCTCCGGTGTCCGCATCAAATTTGTCCACCGGCTCTCTCTTGGTCTCCTTGTTTCCGAAATTACTGGTTAACCAGTTTACGGCACTGTTGATCTGATCAGAAGAGCCATCTCCCCCCAGTCCGATCAGCGGGAAAAACTTCTGAGAAACCGGTACTCTCAAATTCAGAATTCCAGGAATCACCGGTTTGGGAATCACCAGCTGGCCTCCAGGTCCTACTAAAATCAGCGGCCCTATTATATGGGCAAATTCAAAATCTCCCAGAATCCCGGTCCCGCTTTCCTGTCCGCACAGCTCCTTCTCCGTCTTCTCATACTGGTCTGCAATATCAGAAAGGGCGGACGCTACCTGATTCATCTTCTTCTTTTCCGTTTCCAGTTCCAGCCCCTGCTGAATCAGCCGTCTGTCAATCCGCTCTCTGTGGCTGATCCGAAAGCTTAAACGGCTTCGCACACCATAAAGGCTGTTCTGGATATCAGACAATTCCCCGGCCATCTGTTTGCTCTCCGCGGAAGCGCTTCTGACCTGCCCTACCTTTACCTTAAACTCATCCATACTCGTTCACCCTTTTCATTGGTTTTGTTGTTGCGTAACTGTTCCCTATCCTCACAGTTACGTTGTTGAACTCATTATACTGGATTTCCGTCCCCCTTCCAGCAAAAGCTGACAGACGGCAAATTTATGGGAGTGAATAACCACCTGGCAGCGGCAGCCGCTTTGTCGCCCTGCCTCTATCCCTTCTTTTCTGCCTTCACCAACACGCAGGACAAATTATCCGGAGCCTGGTTTCCATACACCGCATTCCGTATCATTTGAAAGGCCTTCTCAAAATTATCCTGCCGTACAGCCCCTTTCAGGATGTCCTCCAGACTTCCTGGAGCCATGTATTTATAGATACCATCGCTGCACAGGGCAAACAAACTTTTTCCATCCAGGATGCCGGTCTGTACCGTGCAGATAAAATTGGGGGAAACACCTGCAGCACAGACCAGCTTTCCAAAATTAGGATGACCAAGGAGCTCATCCCTGGAATATCGGCTCTGCTGCTCCGGCTGATTCTCCCATACATCATCGATGGTCAGCTGATGGACCTTAGCCCCCAGCAGCCGTGCTTCTGCCAGATAACAGCGGCTGTCACCAGACCACAAAAGGGCATAGGATGTATTCCAGATCCACAAAAGCACCACCGTTGCACCGCAGATCTCCTTCTGACTGGTCTCATCCCATATCTTTCTGCTGGCCATGGCCAGCATCTCTTTCAGTTCCTGGACGGTCTGGTGAAAGTCTGGCTCTGTTCCTTCCCGGCAGCGTTCAAGATACTGCTCCCACCAACGCTGACAGGCAGCCTGAACCTCCTGACTGGCCCTCTGGCCCTCTGAATGACCGCCCATGCCGTCTGATACCAGAAACAAGCCCTGCTCCTCGTTGGTGAAGATCCCAACAGCATCCTGATTCTGATTCCGCCGGATACCAGTCTCACTAAATCCATCACTTATTAATCTCATCAACGCAATTCAACCTTCATTTTTAAATTTCCAAGGGTCAAAACGCTCCCACTGGTAAGAACAGCCTCCTGAAGCACCCTTTTTCCATTCAGAACCGTTCCATTTCGGGAGCCCAGATCCTTTACCCAGATCTGTCCGTTTGCCACACGGATCTGGCAATGCCGGTGAGATACGGAGCGGTCATAATCCAGAACGATCTGGCATCCGTCATTCCGGCTCCGTCCAATCACCACCGAAGACCGCAGGGGCGCCTCAAAGGACCTCGCCGGATTCCGCAGATCTGTAAGAATCAGCATATACGTTCTTCCTGACGGTCCCCATACCAGGGCGGTATTTCCCATATCCATAGGCGCCACCTCGGTATCCCTCACTGCCCGTCCAGAAAAATTCTGATACATGTTCGCCTTTTCAAAAGCGTCCCCTGGAGCCACCTCAAAGGCATTTTCCTTCTTGCGGCGCTTTACCGCACAGACAATAATCAGGATCAACGCAGCTACAGCCAGAAGAGCCACCCCGGCAAAAACAGCATACATAATATACTTCTTTTTCTGCAGCTCCCCTTCATCCACTGCCGGCTCAGTCTCTTCCTCCTCCGTTTCTTTTTCGGTTTCCTCCTTTGTTTCCGGCTCTGTGACTTCCGTCTCCGGTTCTGTTTCCGGCGGTGCGGTTCCAAAGGGCATATCCACCGTTACGGAGCCTTCCACCGCTGCCTCACCTGCAGTCATGCTCAGCTTTACGCCTTTTGCCGTACCGTCACAAACCTCCAAAGGCGGCGCCACCACTACCCGCAAGGTGTGATTCCCCGCTGCCACCTCATTGGCGATCTGAAGGGCATCGGAATTCTCCTCCAGCATCCAGGAGGCGGCCTGCGTCATCCTGGAAAGAGCAAACATATTTTTCAGCTCTTCACTATTATTGCCGGACTGATAGGAGCAGCCGATGGTATAGATGGGATACGGGTGCTTCCGCAAAAGCTCATACAGCTCCTCCTTGGTGTATCCGATGGCCTTATTATCCACACCGTCCGAAATAATCACGATTCGCTTAAAGGTGGTATCCTCATCCTGATTCCAGGCAGACAAAACCTCATAAAGTACATCCGTCAGATATGTCTCCTGATCCTGGTAGGCAATCGAATCAATGGCCTGCTTCAGCTGGGAATAATCGCTGCCGTTCTCCAGCAAATATGTAATTTTATCCGAAAAGGTTGCAACCGTAATCTGCTCTCCCTGCATACGGTTTGCAGCCAGATTTGTCATGATTTCATTGATCTTCGGCCGGTATTTCTGTGATACAGATAACGAATTATCCATAAGCAGCAACGTTTTTACCGGTACCTCCTGCTCTTCGATCAATCCATAGGTAAGATCCGGACAGGGAACTGTTCCAACCTGACACTGGATCTCCGTGATCTCTCCCGGACTCTGCACATACAGAACGATCTGCTCTCCCTCCACCTGGGAACTAACGATCGTTCCTGGCTGTGCAGCCTCGGCCGTTCCTGTTATCAAGGTGAGCAATACCGAAGAAAAAACCAGCAGTTTTTTCCAATTCATTCCTTTTTTCTTCATTGCTTTTATCCTGCCTATCCCGCTTAAGGCCTTGCACCGGAGCCCGGTGCAAAGCCTGATTGTTTTCTTATTTTGTAACTGTTCAGCGCCTCACAGTTACCTTATTTTTCCATATTTAAAACTCATAACCATCCGGTCCCTCTGCTTCTTCGTCTCCTGCCCTGCTTCATCAGCAAGAAGTTCCCGATCAATCAATCAGATTGGAGGACATTGCCGTATTAGCCTCGGTGTTGGCTTCCTCTGCGGACTGATATCTCTGGGCCATCTCCTGAAGATCCTCTACATGCTCCTTGATCTTATTGTTGATCTGGGTGATATCGCCGGACAACTCAGAAAACTTTCTGGTATATGCACCTGCTGCGTCACCTTCCCATACGCCGCTCAGGCTGGATACCAGACTCAGCATCTCCTGAGTTAATGTGTTTACCGTCTGTCCTCTGGAACTAAAGTCGTTGGATGCGTTGATCAGATCCTGTGGGTTAACTTTTAATTGGCCTTCCATAATTTATCTCCTTTTCATCTCCATTGATTTTCTTGATTTTCTTTTTTAACTGTTATTCTTTATGTAATACGACCCTGCCGCACCGATTCCTTTTTATGCCTTTCTGGTCTGAGCAATGGAAACATTTTCTGCCTCAACCTTGTCGTACTGGTCTGCATCTGCATTTAAGCGTTCTACATACTGCTCGATTCCCTTGTAAAATACTTCAAATTTCTCACGGTCGATCTGGAACTGGTTGTTAAATGCTTCCTTTGCTTCGCCTTCCCACATGGTGCACAAAGTCGTCTCTCTGTCGTTTAATCCTGCCACCTCATTGTGAAACTTGGAATTCAGTTCCCGTAACTCCTGTGCCTTCTTTCTTAACTCGCTGGTGCTGACTCTAAGTGTTGATGCCATAATCATGATCCTCCTTGAAATTCTTTATAATATAAATGATGTTCCCTTTCCTGCCGAAGCGGCTATGACTTCCGTTCACTTGCGATCCGGAGCGCCTCCATCTCGGCTTCATATACCCGCCTTGCGATCCGCCGGATATCATCTGCGATATCATGGATCTGGGAGGCGGTCTTTTTCATATCTCCCTTCAGGATATCCTCCTTCTTCAGGAAGGCAGCTGCATTCTGCCCCTTCCAGGCTGCTGCCAGTTTCTGCATGGAGCTTTCCATGGTCTTTCCGGAAAGCCGCTCCAGCCGGTCTGCCACACCGTCCAGCTCGTCTGCCTGGGACAGAGCCTGTCTGAAATTGAATCGTATCTCTGACCTGGTGCTCATGGTAATGCCTCCTAATCGATCAAATTACTTGACATCAGGCTGGCAGCCTCTGTCAGTTGCTGTTCCGTCTCTGTATATGTCTTTGCAATCTTCTGCAGATCTATCGGGTGCTCCTTTAATCTCTGCAGAAGCTGCACCATATCATCCTTCTGATCCTCAAACATCTTTCTATGAAGCTCCCCGGCCTCACCGATCCAATAATACTTCGTCCTGGCTGCCGTGGCCTGCACGCTTTCAAACAGCTGCTCCATCTGCGCGATCGCCCCGGACACCTCCTCCGCTTTGGCGTTCAGGATGTCCGGCTGAACCCGGATCTCTACTCCTGCACTGTCCATCGCCATCTTTTATCCCCCCTTATATCGGAATCGAGCGGATCATGGAATCTATGCTCTGCTCGCATTTGTCATACTTCTCACCGGCATGTCTTAAGCTGCCGATCAGCTCCTTCAGCGTATCGCACATTGCCTGGCAGGTCTGATAATCCAGCTGAAACTGCTGGTTAAAAGCATCATTTGCCGGTCCGTCCCACATCTGATCCAGCTCATTCACTGCTTGAAACATCTTTTTCATCTGAGCTTCCAGCTGGGAGACCAGCCCCTCCAGATTGTCAATATCACCGGCCAATGTTGTTGTATTCATCTCAATCTCATTGATCGCCACTTTTTCTACCCCCTGTTATCCAACCATAATCGAAATCTGCCGGCGGATCCACTGATTCACCCATTCAACATCACTAAGGCCTGCCGTCTCCCTGCGCCTGGATGCTGCCGCTGCTTCCTCACAGTAATCAATGATCTCATTTTCTGTGTGCAGATACTGCTGGCAGATCTGCTCCAGCGCCATCTTAAGCTTCAGCGTCCGGGCTGATTTCTCGTCCAGCCTCTGCTGCATCATTTTGATCCGGCGCAGGGGCTCTTCCATGTAGGTCAGCTCCCGTAAAACCTCCGATGGTCCATAAAGCTCAGTCAGCCGGGTATTGATCTCATTGGCTATTTTCTTTAAATCCTCCGCTGCCTCCCCCATCGGAGCTAAACTTGCTTCAAACACCTTATCTTATCCTCTCCTTGCCTTGTGCCCTGGCAGTCTGATCTGTAACTCTTGTGACCTTATAATAGCACGCTTTCCTGCCTTTTCGTATCAAAACTGACAGACGGCACAAATTTGCTGATGAACGACCAGTTTTCGGCTAAACCAGCAGCAGCCGGCTTCCATTGGTGATCCCATATTGACTTAACGTTGCTGCCGGAGAAAGGATCTTTTTCTGTTCATAGCTGCACAGATTCAGCTTTTCAATGCTTCCCGCCAGCTGGCAGCATTCCTTCTGGCAGATTACCTCTGTGATTTCTGCGATCAGCATGGAGATGGCTGCCTGCTCCTCCAGACTGAAGTTATACTGCCGGCCAATGGATGGGACGGTTACGTCTACCATGATCATACTATCTTCCTCCTTAACTCTTTACGGGCCTCCAGGCTGTCCGGCACCGCAGTACACGACTCCCAGGTCTGGATCAGGATCCAGGGAATCGTCGTGCCTTCCAGAAACAAAAATCGTTCCAGCACCTTGCCTTCTTTTATGTCAAATCGCTCCCAGGCGCCTCTAACCCCGCTCTGCTCCGTCACCGCAGTCAGCGGCTCAAGCATCGAAAGCGGTCTGCCGGAAAGGAGCTGACCGGATGAGAGAAGCTGCTGCTCCTTTCTTGCAGCCTCATCGTGGCGGAGCAAGGTCTGGCCTTCTGTCTCCGTTTCCAGAAAAACGGGACCCACCTGGTTTTCTGCAGTAAGCTGCTGCCACAGCTGATCTTCTGCAAGCAGGCAGAGCCGCAGTTCTTTTTCTTCGCCGCCCAGCTCCGTTACTGCTGCCTGTTCTCCGGAAAGATAACAGATCTTCTGGGCGCCGCCTCTTCCGGGGATGACCTGCAGTACCTGACGGGCATGGCAGATTTTATCCAAAATCCGGCGGATGGCGGGCTCCGGCTCCAGCTGCTCCTTTATCTGAAGGAATCCCTTCCTTGTCAGCTGATACAGCGCTAATGTCAGCTCCTCTTCCGTCACCTCATCCCTTCCCGGCAGTTCAAAGCTGTAGATCTTCCCAGCTCCCGCAATTCCCAGAAGAATCAAAAATTCATTCCGGCTGCAAAAATACGCTTTTTCAATTGAATCATCCATTTTTGTGATATTCCTTTATGGTCTTTTTATAGCTCCGGGACAAGGGAACTGTGATCCCGTCCTGCAGTTCGATCACATTCAGCGACGGCTTTACTGCCTTGACCTTCTGCATGTTGACGATATAGCTTCTGTGACAGCGGCAGAAAAACTCCGGAAGCTGCTTTTCCATATTTTCTATAGTTTCATAAAATCCGAATTCCTCCTGCCGGGTGCGGATGTAAAGCTTTTTTTCCCTTGCCTCCACATAACAGATCTGCTGCAGGGGAACGTACTGTTTTCCTTCCCTGGATTCGATCACAAAGGTTTCCGGCAGCTCCTTTTTGTCAAACTGCTGGGAAAATACCTCCAAAAGTTCTCCCATCACCTGACTGACCTTGCCCTTCTCAAGGGGCTTTAAGATCAGGGCTGAGGGAAGGATGCCCGGCTTTAAATATGCCATTGGTGAAACATGGCTGTCTGCCACTACCATAAGAAAAGCCTGACGGTACGCCTTCCGCAGCTTCATCAGATGCTCTACCGACCCTGGAGGCGTCACATCCCAGCATACCAGGTCCACTAACGGCTCCCCTGCCAGATAAGCCTCCAGCGGTTCCATGGCTTCAAACAGGTTATAATTCCATGCCTCATCGGTCCATCTGGCTGCCTGGAAGCCAAGCTGGCCCCGGATCAGTTCATTTTCTCTTTTTTCTGATGCAAATGATAAAAATGTGATCATACTGCAGTCTTCCCCTTTACCAGCGGAATCTTGATCTTGTGGTAAGGCTCATTATCTGTAGGCGGAACCGCGCCGATTCCTGGCTTCTCTACTGCCGACTGTTCGGCAAAAGGCATGCCGTTAAAATCAAAGATACGCTGTGCATTCACATTGCCGCCCAGATGGATTCCTGCCTTACTGCGGATAAATTTCTCATAAACATCCTTGCCCATAACATCCATCCTTTGATCCTGATTCAGGCAGGCAAAGTAATAAATATTATGGAGGAAGCCCTTCTCAAAAAGGTTTGCCATGGCTCCGCACAGATTATCCCGCATACCCTGGGTTCCATGGGCCGCCGCAGTAAAGGATACCAGATCCGCAATAAAGATAAAATACGGCTTTTCCTGCTGCAGCCTTCTGTAAATATCTCCTTCCTCCATTCCGGAGCTGAGGCACTGCTTCTTGATCCGGTTCCGTGCCTGGAAGATGGGAACGAACCGCTTCATAAACTCCATGTAGCTCTCATAGGAGCCAATGTACTCGGCACCGCAGTCCCCTGCCATCTTTACAAGCTCCTGGCCTCCCAGCTCTACCACCACCAGCTCTCCGCCCTTCAGCTTCGCGCTGCACATCAAGGTCTTTAAAAAGCTGGTCTTTCCGGTCCGTCCCTTGCCGGATATCAGATAGCAGTAATTTCTGGACAGATCCACGGAATAGATCTGGGCTGTTTCCATGTCATAACCAACCGGCAGGCTCCTGTCGTCGGCCGCCAGCTTCGTCACCTCATCCAGCGCCGCAAACTGGGACCAGACAGGCTTCTCTGGAATCCGCGGGATCTGGCGGGCCCGCCTGCCGTTCCAGCAGCGGTTCAGCCGTTCACATTCCTTCCGGATCTCCTCGCCTCTCTTGTAATCATCCGGCGCTGTAAATGGCAGCGCCGCCTGGAACTCCAGAGGCTCTCCATTGACTGCCACCAGACCTCTTCCGTGAATGCCTGGTTCCGGCACTACCGGGATCTGCATCAGGTTCAGGCAGTCGCCGTACTGGAACCGATCCATCAGCTCCATGCAGACTACCCGGTGGATATTATCCCGAAGCCGTACCTGGATCTCTGTGGTATTAAAGCCAGCACCAGATATCAGCAGGTAAATGCCGTAGGCAGCGCATTCCCTGGAAAGCTGCATAATGATGTCATCATACTGGAATTCCGTCTTTTCCCGGAAGCCGGCGATATTATCAATGACGATCAGCACCACCGGGCAAGTGACGCCATGGGTCATTACATACTGGCTGTAATTGCCTCCCCGGAACAGCTGCTTTCTTTCCTTCACCATATTCTCAATCATATGGAAAAGTTTTCCAATGGTGTCCAGATCACTTTCATACAGCACACCGCCCACATGGGCTTCTCCCTCGAATACCCCCAGCATCCGGCTGGAAAAATCAAGCATGTAAAGGTTCAGATAATCCGGTGAATACCGGTGGATCAGGCTGTATACGATGGACTGGAGCAGCGTGCTCTTTCCACTCATGGAGATACCGCAGACTGCATGGTGTCCGTCCTCGGTAAAGTTTAAAACCACTGGTGACTGAGACTGCTGGGTGGGGTTGTCGCACAATCCGATCATCGTCTTTAATTCCCACTTTTCCGGATACTTGGGCCAGTCTGTGCCGTCAAACAGCACATCGGTATAGCCGGCCAGCTGCTCTAACACAAGCTGCGGTGGAAGCACCGGAAGCCACAGCTGCTGAGGCTTCTGATAACCCTCCCGCTCCGCCACTTCTGCCAGATACTTCACCACTGCATCCAGCTGGGTCTTGTCCTTCACCTCCGGAAGCTTGATTCCCTGGACTTCCGCCTCCTTTAAGATCCTGGCGCATAACTGCCTGCGGTCTGCGCTTCTTTCTTCCAGCGCGCTCCGCTCCTTTCCCTGATCGTACAAAGAAATCATGTTCTGCAAAGCCTTCCGGTTGTAATCATTCTGCTGGAAGTCAATCCCATCCTCTTCCATCAGCTCAAACATGTTTTCTTCCAGGAATTCCATGCGGCTGCCATCCATATTCAGCTGATTCTGCTCATTCATATTCCACTCAGAAATACTTTCCTCCAGATAACCGCACAGCTGCTCCAGCCATTTTAACTTGGCCTGCTCCTTCTTTCTCCGCTTCACATGGCCGCCTACCAGAGCCGCCTTTCCGGTATCTGCCAGCATCATGGCCAGCACCTGACGGCTGTTCTGTGTATCCTCATCATACACAGCGCCGCTCCAGCCAGACTGGAACAGCTCGTACAGCTCGTCATTGCCCACCTGCAGGTAGCACCGGCCTGCCTGAGTCAGGTAAGCAGCATCCGGCTTGTGGAGCATATCGATACTGTCCTGCCGGTCCTGCACCCGCAGACACAGGCGAAACTTGGAGTTGCTCCAGATATTGTCATCTACGGTGCCGCTTGGCTTCTGAGTGGCCAGGATCAGATGCACGCCCAGGCTTCGTCCTACCTGGGCCACGCTGATCAGCTCCTTCATAAAGTCGCTCTCTTCCCGCTTCAGCTCCGCAAACTCATCAATAATGATAAACATATGGGGAACCGGCATTGCCGCCTCTCCGTTTTTATACAGCATGGTATATGCATTGATATTATTCACGCCATGCTCATTAAAGACTCTCTGCCTTCTTTTATTTTCACTCTTAATGGACACCATGGCACGCCGCACCTGGTTGCCCGACAGGTTGGAGATCTGTCCCAGGATATGGGGCAGTCCGTTAAACAAGTTGGCCATACCGCCGCCCTTGTAGTCAATGATGAAGAATCCGATATCGTCCGGGCTGAAATTAATGGCCAGGGAAAGCATATAGGTCTGCAGAGTCTCTGACTTGCCAGAGCCTGTCGTACCTGCCACCAGACCGTGAGGTCCGTGATACTTCTCATGGACATCCAGATAACAGGGAACACCGCCGGCCCGCTGACCTACCAGCGCCTTCATGTTGTCATAAGTACGGTTCTTTTTCCACCGCTCCTCCACATGGAACTCCTCCAGGCTGGACACCCCGAACATATCGAAAAAGGTGATGGCATTTGGCACATCGCCGCCCACCTCGGTTTCGCTGACCTCGATATTGGACATCCGTCTGGCCATCACCTCCAGAGCCAGCTGATTCATCACATCAAAGGCCACCGCAGTCCGTTCTCCTGTGTTGGTATGGTAGATTCCCCGGAATTCATTGTCATTCTGAATGATACATTCACAGGTATTCGGCAGATTTTCATGGCTTTCCGCCATCAGGATTACCGTCAGTCCAAAGGATTTCTCCTTGTCAAAGATATACTTGGAGATCAGTTCTCCTTCCAGGAAGGAAAGATCCTCCACAAATAAAATGTAATGGGGCTTGTAGATCCTTACCTTATCAAAAGAAGTTCTGGTCTCCTCGCTCCGAAATCGCAGCACCTTGGTCAGCTCGTAGAACACATCCGTGGCTTCATTCTTATTACTTGCCACATAGCGCACCTTTTTATCCGGCGACCAGACATGAGGCAGCCATCTGGCAAATTTCCACCGGCTTCCGCTCTCACCCTGATCCTCCTGGAAAGAAAATGCCATCTTCACATCTGTGTAGCAGTTCTGGGCTGCAATCTGAGCCACCAGGGCATACACAACCGGATATGCGCCGATTTTGTCTGTGCCTCCTACTACGCCTATGATATGTTCCTTCAAAAGATCCAGGCAGATCGGCACCTGATGAAGCATCTGATAGCTTTCCTTGATAAATCTGGGCTTATCTGCCAGAGAATCATTGATCAGCGTAAACTTCTCCTTGGGGATCTGAACCTGCACCTGGAAAGGCATATCCCCAAGTCCCAGACGATGGAACAAAAAATCCTGGTGAGTGCTGTTTCTTCCCCACATGGTATTATTTTCCAGCATTTGCTTCGATGCGCAGATTTCCGCTGCCGGATACATGGTAAGAAGACTTTGGATATTGTGCTCGTACTTCATCTTGATCTCATCTGCGCACTTGATCAAATACTCCCCGTAAGCCTCAAACCGGTGATTCTCCTCCTTTTTCATCCGGTCCTTGCCATACCGGATATTGTTCAGCGCCCATCCTGCACCAATCACTGCAGAACACAGGGATGTGATAATTCCAGTATACATAAAGGTGCTGGCCTGGGCTCCGGTAGAGCGGGCGCCCATAATGGCGATCACGCTGCTCATCAGCATGGGAATTGCCATGGTCATAGCCGGGCCCACGGTCATCATAATGGGCGTATCTCCAGGCTCCTTTGGAGCTGGCGGCGCTTCGATCTCCACCGGATCCGTTTCCAGCACCTCCAGATTTCTGGGCGCTCTGTGATAGATCTGGCGGGCTGCCGGCCGGCTCTTTCCTGCTGCCAAAGCTACCTGACCGCTCCAAAGCCGCAGCTTCTGGCTGTTTACCTTTACATTGCTGCCCTGACGCACCGCAAGCACATTGCCTAAGTACACCATATCCATGCCCCAGATATGGATATTATCCCCAAACTCCAGACGCTGGGTGCCTCTGACACGGGCATCGTTAATAAAAACGCCGTTTTTGCTGCTGTCCTCCAGCACCACCCCTTCTCTGGTCCGATGGATCACGGCATGCTTTTGGGAAATATACTGAGAACCAGAATATTGATAGGAATATAAAATATCGCAGTCCATGCCGCTTCCCACGGTAAGCTGCCTTTCTTTCGAAAAATCATATTTGGAATAGTTATAGAACGATGTGGGCTTCATCTGCACAACAGTAGATAATACCTCGCCCCTGGCAGATTCCAGCCGGTAATTGGCCTGATCCCGCAGCCTGCAGTCCCCCTGCGGTCCCCGGATCCGGCAGGTGCAGGACGGCAGAAAGGACCATTTCTGATCGATCATTTCCAGATGAAGCTCAATATCTTCCTGAAGATGAAAAATTTTCCGGTCAATGATCAGAATAGTTTCTGCGTTATGGATCGGCGGGAGCACAAACTCCTTATATGCGCTCTGGCTGTATACAGATAATACTACACTCATACCCTTTGTCCCCTCTCAAATTTTCTTTTGCCAGACTGCCGTTTATATAAATTCAATCTGATAAGAGGTCCTTCCTGCAGTAAAGCAATCGCCGGACTTCAGCTTAAGTCCGTTTTGATTAACGATTACCACCTTCCCCTTTCTTTGCAGCACCACCTCTACCATTCCTGTGCTTCTTAAATAATTTTCTTTTTTATAATAAAAAATTTGGCAATATACCTGGCTGGGATTTACATTCCGCGGCAGGATCACTACATTGCCGAACTGATTTCCAATCTGGACCGGCTCCTGATAACGGAACATATACTTTCTCTGAGAGAGCTCCGTAATCTCCGTAAGCTGGTACATATCCTTTCCCAGCCTCTCTGCCGGCCTGTTATTCGGGTCCTTGGAATACTCCACCTGGAAGGGACGTCTTTTTTTCTCAAAAGGCTCTGCCTTCTTCTCCTCCAGAGGATTGGCCAGAACCCGGTCCAGCGCCTCCTCCCGCATCCTGCGGGCCGCATGCTGCGCCTCTTCCTTAGCCCGTTTGTGCCGGAGCATCATGCCGATCGTTAAGGATAAACCGGCTGCAATGACAAGCACCAGTACAATGATAACCGTCTGCTTTGAAATATGCAGGTTTTGAAGAACGTTCTGAAGAACACGTTTCATGCTTTTTATTCTCCTGTATCAAGATCTCAATTGCTTGTAATTGTTCAGTACCCTCACAGTTACATTGCTTGTTTCTTCCGGTTATCACTGGTAATCCGGCAATACCCGGGAAAGATCCACGTAATACTTCCGGAAATCATTCCGGTCCACGTAAATAGAAACATAATTTGAAGTCAGAAGCTTCGTGGGATCGTACCAGATGGGCCCGCTCTGGAACAGACGCAGCTGGCCGTCCGGAGTCCTGCACTGGCACTGCAACACATATGGATGCCGGTAATTGCTGGAAATCCTTGGATCTACTGCAACGCCTATGATCTCTCCATCCAGGCGCATTCCTGTCTCCTTCAGCCGCTGTCCCTGGGCCTTTTTCCGGATGCTGTATATCAGCAATGCCGTTCCGGTTCCCAGCATAATAATCCCTACGATCCCGAAAATCAGGGCAAGCAGCTCAGAGGATTTGGTCTGAATCCTGGCCGGGTCATCCGCCGCATAATAAATCGTGATGGGATCCCCCACCCGCATCGTATTGGTATAAAATCCCAGAGGGCTTACCATTTCCTCTCCATCTGCCTCATAAGAGACATAGATCTCCCTGGAGGAGATCCGGCTGATGGTTCCCTCCGTCCGAACTGCATTAGAATAAAACTGAGAGGAGCTGTAAACCAATCCAAAGGTCACAGCCACGAAGGCAACTCCTACGATCACAAATATGATTCCAACTGCGCGAAACACATCCTTAAAAACATAACGCTGTGTATTCATCCCCAATCCCCCTTTTTCCTTCTTCTATTGTAATAATTCACCGCAATAAAGTCAAT
>JAUNOF010000150.1 GCA_030537215.1 Lachnospiraceae bacterium | reverse complement strand
TTGCAAGCAAGCTTGCATCGGATTTCCGACCTTTTGACCCTGGTATCATATCATTAATATAACATAAAATGGAAATATCATCAAGAGAAACTGGTTAAGTAACCGGTTTTGTTAGTCTTGCACAATGAGATTCCTGAATTTCGGTTAAAATGCTGAAATAAAAAATCAGGTATTGACGATAAGCTGGTTAAATGGTAAAATACAACACATAAAGTAACCGGTTACTTTACTGGTTAAGTTACCGATTTTAGAAGGGAGGCGCAGTGAAATATGGGAGAATTGATCAGTAAACAGCTTTTAAAGGTTCGGATGATGGAAAGAAAGCAGATTCACGATATTCCTCAGGAAGAAAGGCCGGCTTTTCATGTTTCTTCTCCCACCGGATGGATAAATGACCCCAACGGATTTTCTGTTTTTCAGGACCGGTACCATTTATTTTTTCAGTACCATCCATTCAGCAAGAAATGGGGGCCCATGCACTGGGGACATTGTGTAAGTGATGACTTTATTCGATGGGAGTTTCTCCCGGCTGCATTGGCGCCGGATGAAGCCTATGATGAGGGAGGCTGTTACTCAGGAAGCGGGATTGAAGCGGATGGGGAGCATGTGCTGATATATACAGGAGTGATAGACCGGTACCTGGAGGATGGATTTCACTATTACAGACAAGTGCAGTGCCTGGCTAAGGGGAATGGCATAGATTACCAAAAGAGTGAAAAAAATCCGATTATTACCAGCGAGAGTACCCCGGATGGAAGCAGTCTGGAGGACTTCCGGGATCCGAAGATCTGGAAGGATGAGGACGGCTTTTCTCTGGTGGTAGGAAGCCGGGGACCGGACGGAACGGGACAGATTTTACTGTACCATGCAGAAAACCTGGAGCAATGGAAGTTTGTTACGGTTCTTGACCAAAGCCGCGGAGAGTATGGAAAGATGTGGGAATGCCCGGATTTCTTCCCCCTTGGAGAGAGGCACGTCTTGATGGTTTCTCCACAGGACATGCGTGCAAGAGGGTTGGAGTTTCACAATGGCAATAACTCCATTTTTCTGACAGGGAAGTATGATCAGAAGACCCATCGGTTTGAGAGGGAGCAGGTGGTTTCTGTTGACTATGGCTTAGATTTTTATGCGCCGCAGACGCTGCTGGCTAAGGACGGACGCCGCATTTTAATCGGGTGGATGCAGTCCTGGGATGCCAAGATCAGTCCGGCTGCTTTTCAATGGTCGGGTATGATGACGATTCCCAGAGAGCTGACATTTAAAAAGGGAAGAGTGTACCAGGAGCCGGTGAGAGAGTTGGAGCAGTATCGCAGAAATCCGGTTTGCTATGAGAATCAGTTGATTCAGGAATCTACTGTGCTGGAGGGAATCCGAGGAAGAGTTCTGGAGCTTCTGGTGGAGATTACTGGATTTTCGTTTGAACATTTCTGGATTCGGTTTGCACAGAATGATGATTATGAGATGCTGCTGCAGTACAACCATAGAAGAAAAATATTGACGGTGGATCGGACCCATTCCGGGATCGACCGGGATGTTATATGCCGCCGGAAGATGGATTTGATTCCCATGACAGGAGAAGATGGAAAAGAAATTGTGAAATTAAGAATCCTGCTGGATAAATACTCAGTTGAGGTGTTTGCCAATGATGGGGAAAAGGTCATGTCTTCTGTTTTTTATACGCCTTTGGAGGCGGATGGGATTTTGTTTGACACAGATGGAACTGCATGTATGAATATAAAGAAATATGATATTTGTGTGCAGGGGTAACTGTTAGTAACTGCAAGGGTACGGAACCGTTCCGTGCAGCGAAAAGAAAGGGGGAGGCTATGGAGATACAATATTTAGGAACAGCAGCCGCGGAGGGCTGGCCGGCGCTTTTTTGCGACTGCCAGATCTGCCGCAGGGCAAGGGAGCTTGGAGGGAAGGATCTGCGGACCAGGACCCAGGCGATTATTGACAATACGCTTTTGATCGATTTTCCGCCGGATACTTATACTCATGCACTGAAGTATTCGCTGAAGCTGGGCCAGATTCAGCATTTACTGATTACACATTCTCATATGGATCATTTCTTCCCGGTAGAGCTGATCCATCGTCATGAGCATTTCGGCCATAATGCGAAAGGGATGCTCCATGTTTATGGAAATGAGGCAGTGGAAAAGGCTTTTTATGATGCCGTGCTGATTGATCGTTTTAAGGTACATCCTCTGGATGACAGCGTAAAGTTTATCCGGTTAAAGCCGTTTGAGGATTTTACAGCAGACGGATATCATATTATTCCGCTGCCGGCCGATCATGATAAGAGGGAAACCTGTTTGATCTATATCATTGAAAAGGATGGAAAGTGCTTGTTATACGGGCATGATACAGGACTGAATCTAAGCCAGGAGGCATGGGACTGTATTTTTGACCATAAATATGATCTGATCTCCATGGATGCTACTATGGGAAAGAAGAAGATCGACGGATATCATATGGGGCTGCCGGATGATATTGAGTTCGCCCGAATCTTGGAAGAGAAGGGATCCATTGATTCTCATACCGTAAGGGTGATCAATCATTTCTCTCATAATGGAGAGATGACCCATGGGGAGCTGGAGCAGTTTGCACAGGCTCATGGTATGCTTGCAGCTTATGATGGAATGAAGGTAGTAGTTTAAAGTTTAAAGGTAAATAATCGTGCCGAACCGGTACAGAATGGGGGAAATTATGGACTACAGAAAGATTGCTGAAGAAATTTACGAAAAAGTCGGCAAAAAAGAAAATCTGATTTCAGCGGCCCATTGTGCAACCAGACTTCGCCTGGTAATTGCAGACAATGGCAAATGTGACAGCAAGGCAGTGGAGGAGATTGATGGCGTAAAAGGCGTATTCTTCGCTTCCGGCCAGCTTCAGATCATCCTGGGAACAGGCACCGTAAATAAGGTTTACGATGAGTTCCTGCAGGTATCAGGTCTGAGTGCGGCCACAAAGGCAGAAGTAAAGCAGGCGGCCGCTGCAAGGCAGAATGTATTTAAACGTGGTATTAAGACTCTGGGAGATATCTTTGTACCCATTATTCCGGCCATCGTGGCAAGCGGATTTTTGATGGGAATTATGGAAGCGCTGAATTTCATGGTAAATAACGGCTTCCTGGCGCTGGATACCAGCGGCTCTATCTTTGTATTTGCAAAATTGTTCAGCAATGTGGCATATACGTTCCTGCCGATTTTGATTGCCTATAGTGCGGCAAAGGCTTTTGGAGGCAATCCGTATCTGGGTGCCGTTATCGGTATGCTGATGATTCATCCGGACCTGCAGAATGCGTGGACGGTAGCCACCCAAGGCGTTCTGGTTAAGCAGAGCGTATGGTTTGGCCTGTATGAGATTGATCTGATTGGTTATCAAGGGCATGTGATCCCGGTTATTATTGCGGTCTGGGTAATGTGCTTTATCGAAAAGCGGCTGCATAAGATCGTTCCGGAAATGTTTGATCTGTTTGTAACTCCTCTGGTAAGTGTATTTGCCACCGGTTATCTGACTTACTCCATTATCGGTCCGGTATTCGTTTTAATTGAGAACAGCATTATCAGCGGCATTCAGTTTTTAATTGCACTGCCTCTTGGTGTGGGAAGCTTTGTAATGGGCGCTCTCTATGCGCCTACGGTAGTAGCTGGCGTACATCATATGTATACCATCATCGATGTGGGACAGCTGGCGCAGTTTGGCGTTACCTACTGGCTGCCGCTGGCATCTGCAGCAAACCTGGGGCAGGGTGCAGCCACACTGGCTGTTGCTCTGAAAGCGAAAAATGCAAAGACAAAATCCATGGCTCTTCCGTCTGCATTCAGTGCATTTATGGGAATCACAGAGCCAGCAATTTTCGGTGTAAACCTGCGGTACTTTAAGCCATTTATCTGCGGCTGCGCCGGCGGTGCCTGCGGCGCGTTATTTGCCTCCATTGCGAAGCTGGGTGCCAGCGGAACTGGAGTGACGGGTATTTTCGGCATCCTGCTCTGCTTGAATATGCCGGTGCAGTACATACTGATGATGGTGATCTCCGTCGGAGTGGCATTTGCCCTGACCTGGGTCATCTGGAAGGAAGAGAGTGCAGAAGGCGGCAATCCGGGAAACGCGGCAGTGCAGAAGGCAGGCAGTGCATCTGGAGCAGCAGCACAGGCTGCAGCCGTTTCACAGGGAGCACAGGACGCCGCTGAGGCGGAGGAAAAGGTTCTGTATGCTCCGGTAAAAGGCAATGTGATTGCCAGAGAGCAGATTCCGGATGAAACCTTTGCATCCGGACTTCTGGGAGATGGTGTAGGAATCGAGCCGGAAATAGGTGAGGTTGTGGCGCCGTGCAACGGCACGATCTCCGCAGTAACCGATACCAAGCACGCAATCGGCATCACAGGAACCGATGGAGCGGAGCTTTTGATCCATGTGGGCGTAGATACGGTAAAAATGAACGGCGACGGATTTGAGCTTTTGGTAAAACAGGGAGATTCGGTGACGATGGGACAGAAGCTGCTTCGGTTTGATATCAAGAAGATTCAGGCAGCAGGCTACAGTACGACTACAGCAGTCTTAATTGCCAATTCGGATCAATATCCTAACCGGAAGGTAGTAAAGACTGGAAGCATCAATGTAAAGGAAAAAATGATTACATTAGAATAAAGGCAGCAGTTATTTTGCAGCGGCGCTTACAGCGCCTGGTGAAAGCCCTTGATTTTCAAGGGCTTTTTTTAATGGAATAATTTACAATAGATTTCGGAAATATAACCATTTATATCTGTTTTTTGAGTTAATAATATTTGATTTATCTGATAAAATAAATGCAATCAAGGAAGCTTCCCCAAATAAATCTGGTATTAATGAATGTAAACTTTGCAGCAATTTACGGATAATTTTCAGAAAGGATAGGTGAACTTATGAGAAGAAGAAAACTTTTTGCAGCAGCAGCGGCAGCTTTGATTGTATTTTCTTCGATAGCGGGCTGCGGGAATGGAAGCGGGCAGGCAAAGCCTGCAGAAACCAGCATGAATGAATCGGGTACGGAACGAGAACAAAATTTACAAGGAAAGCCTGATGATATGACTGGAGATCATGCCGCAGATGCTATGGCGGCGATTACGGACGATGGTACAGAAAAAACCATTACCTACTGGCATACATTTACGGAGGGAGCCAGGAAGGATTATATTGACCAGATGGTAGAAGCATATATGGAGGAGCATCCCAATGTTACCGTCAATGTGGAGGTATATCCCTGGAATGTTTTTACCCAGAAATGGACAGCTGGGCTGGCAGCGGGGGCGCTGCCGGATGTGAGCAGTATCAATCCGGACAATTTATTTGCAATTAAACAGGCAGGCGCAGTTCTTCCCATGAATCCATTGATCAATGCTTTAGGAGAGGATTATTTTCTAAAAAAACCTCTGGAGAATTTTTCAGATGGGGATACGATCCTGGGAATTCCTTATTATCTGCATTCTTACGTGATGTGGTATCGGAAAGATGTGCTGGAGGAGAATAATTTACAGGTTCCTGGAAACTGGGAGGAATTGTTACATGCAGTTGAAACGGTAGCGGACCCGCCGAATCGATATGGCTTTACCATTGCTATGTCAAAAAACGATCAGATGTGCGCGCAGCTTCTCAGTTGTTTCGCAAAAGCAGAGGGCGCAGCTTTAATTACAGAAGACAACAAAGGAAATTTGACTGATCCCAAGGTAGTAAAAGCAATTCAGCTGATGGCGGATCTGTATCGGGCCGGTTCTCCGGAGGGCTCGGTGAATTATGGGCTGTCAGAGCAAAATGATGTATTCTTCCAAGGAAAATCAACCTTTGCCTTTGGTTCTGGTTTCCACATTAATGGAGTAAAGGAAAATTCCCCTCAATTGTTGGACAAAATAGCAGCCGTTCCGTTTATGGGGCCAGACGGGGAAACCCTGGGAGATACTACATTTGTAATTGGTCTGATGGGATGGAATCAAACAAAATATCCGGAAACGGTATACGATTTTATTCGCTTCCATTTTGAGAAGGATCGCTATATTGATTTTCTGCATTTAATTCCAGGGGGACAGCTTCCGGCCACATCCGAGGCAGCCGAGGCGGAAGAGTTTTATGATAACGAAACGATTCAAAAGTTCCAGCAGGAGATTCAATATATTCAGAAAGGAATTGAAAAAGGAACATTTATTGGAATGGATTACGGGCTGACTCCGGCAGCGGCGGCGCTTACAAGCCAGGGGATTATTGAAGAGTGCCTGCAGGATATTGTGTTAAATGGCACCTCGGCTGAAGATGCGGCGAAAAAGGCAAATGATAAATTGAACGCTGCCATTGAGATTTTGATGGAATAGTCTGGAATCATGCAGAGTGGAGACAGAACGAAGAAGATTTTCAATGTCCGTTTTGCGGGAACAGCTTAAAAGATGGAGGTGGTATGTTATGATACGGAAATTTGTAAATCGCCACATGTGCGGAGTATTTATAGCGCCGGCTTTTCTGGTTACTATATTGCTGCTGGCATATCCCATCGGTATCAGCATTTTTTACAGCTTTACCAATAAAAATCTGCTGGGGAAGGCTGTAACGTTTGTAGGATTCCGTAATTATCAGGCGGTATTAAGCAATCCTGAGTTTTATCAGGCACTATGGAATACCATTGTTTACACGGTAATATCACTGTCTCTCCAGTTAGTTTTGGGATTTGCGGTGGCGCTTTCATTGAATCGGATTGAACGGCTGAAGGGAATGTTTCGTACCCTGGTTTTGATTCCATGGGCATTTCCAATGATAATTGTTACATTTACCTGGTCGTACCTGTTAAATGATTTGTATGGAATTGTAAATGCAAAGCTGATCCAGTGGGGGCTGATCGCACAGCCGATCCAGTTTCTGGCTGATCCGAAGCTTGCCATGATAACGGTCAGTCTGATTAATGTATGGTTTGGGGTTCCGCTGTTTGCGGTAAATATTTTAGCCAGCTTGCAGACGATCTCAAGGGATCTGTATGAGGCGGCCCAGATTGACGGGGCCAGCGGGCTGCAGCGGTTTCGATTTATTACTCTTCCCTTTGTAAGGGTAGTGGCAGGACTTCTCATTATCCTCAGGACAATTTGGATTTTTAACAGCTTTGACTTGATTTTCCTGTTGACTGGAGGCGGACCGGGGACTTCAACGGTGACGGTGCCGATTTTTGCCTATCGTATGGGATGGACGTTGTATTCTCTTGGAAGATCCTCGGCAGTTACCATATTGCTGCTGCTGTTTTTAACGGCTGCATGTTTGATCTATTTTAAGATTTTGGATCATTGGGAGAGGGAGGTGGAGCAGTGAATCGATGGCTGAGACGAAATGGAAGCCTGCTGGTGTCCTACTTGATTTTAACGGCGGCGGCTGTTATGGCGGCGGGGCCGCTGGTAATTGTGATTTTTGCGTCCCTAAAGGGTCAGTATGAGATCGTATCAAACACGGCGGCGCTGCTGCCGGAAACGTTTTCCCTTTACTGGTACCGGGATTTGCTGCGCAAAACGGATTTTCTGATTTACGTGAAGAACAGCTTGGTGTATTCCTCTCTTTCTACGATTCTGGGAATGGCCATATCATCCTTGGCGGCATATGCAATCACCAGGTTCGGAGGAAAAAAACAAAAGTTTTTTACCAGAATGATCGTAATGACGTATCTGTTTCCTCCGATTCTGCTGGCAATTCCTTATTTTATCCTGGTGTCTAATCTTGGCCTGGCAAATTCCCTTCCAGGGCTTTTGATGGCTTATCTGTCATTTACTGTGCCTTTTTGTACGTATTTGCTGGTCAGCTATTTCCGCACGGTTCCCAGGGATATCGAGGATGCGGCGATGATCGACGGGCTGACCAGGCCAGGTGTTTTTTTTCATATTGCACTGCCCTTAGTTGCACCGGGACTGGTTGCTACCGCCATTTTTGCTTTCATCAATGCCTGGAATGAATTTTTGTACTCGCTGCTGATCATCAGCAGCGGGAGCAGGCAGACGGTATCTGTGGGATTGTATTCCCTAAAAGTCCAGCTAAGAAATGTCAATAGGTAAAATGAAAAATGTTAAAAAAGTTTT
>JAUNOF010000149.1 GCA_030537215.1 Lachnospiraceae bacterium | reverse complement strand
CCGGACTCTCCTGAATCTGCTCCGCGATCTCCACGGCACGGCCCCAGTAGTAATAGCAGTTGGCCTTGGCATATACCTCAGACATTCGTCCCATCTGGGTATCGGAAAAGCCAAGATCTGTCCTCTTGATCAGCTGGTCATGGGCCTGATTATAAAAGACCCGCTCCAAAAATGGAACCCGGTACTGTGAAAACTCCAGCAAATTAATATCGGTCTGGCCAGATGCCTTCGCCCAGGTATCCATATCCAGAATCTGGGTGTGGTACTGGAACTTTCCATCATCCTGAAAGTACAAAACGCCATACTGGCAGGGAGGCGTGGCCAGAGAGCTGGTGACCATCTCATAAATTCCGCTTTCACCGCCCCATTCCGTATCGCTGTTGGCATAATGCTGCACATGGAGATGGCCGCTGAGATATAAGGTCGCTCCCCATCCCACCAGCATTTCAATCAGCCGTTCGCTGTGCTCGATGGTACAGTCGTCCTCGTAGATCTGACTTTCATCCAGCAGATTATGATGACTTACCGGAAGCAGCATCACCCCAGCCTCGCTGGCAATATCCAACTGCTCCTCGATCCACTCATACGTTTCTGTGTCAATCATTCCTCCAACCAGATTTCCATCCCGATACTGACAGCTGTCCAGCATCAGCCCCCAAACCGTATCGCTGATAGGGTAAACATAGCTTAAGGATTCCGGGTCCCGGCTGATGGCTTCATCATATCCAAAATTCCGGTAAATCTGATAAAACTGCTCCGGAGTGGTGATCTCTGCCGGGACCCGTTTTCCCTCTATGTAGCTGGATGCTCCTACATTATTTATATCATGATTTCCCGGGATCACCAGCACCGGAATCCCGTGATCCTCGATCCGTTTCAGATATTGTGCAAACTCCTGATGACTTTTCAGCTCCCCGTTCAGCGTAAGATCACCGCTCAGGATCAGCACATCCGGCTTCTCCTGGATCACCTCCTGGGTAAAGGCTTCCGTGATCTCCCAAATGTAATTCGTAACCTTGCCGTCCCCATGCTCCACCATCTGGATAAAGCCGCTTCCTTTGTCCGTAAGCTCTTCTGACAGATAATGCATGTCTGTAGCAATCAGGATCTTCAAGCCCGGCACCACCTCCATCGCTTCCGAAGTTTCCGAATCTGGAAACGGATCTATGATCTCTTCGATGGGTTCGGTAGGCTTTGTTTCCCCTGACTCTGCAGTGGGCTTTGTCTGAGGCTCCTCCGGCGGCACAGGTAAAGATGAATCCCCAGGCCCTTTCCGGGCGCAGCCGGAAGCTGTCAGGCACAAAGCCAACCCGATACTGCATATCCGCCTCCAGACCTTTTTGCTGTTTCTATCTTTCATGAAATGCATTCCTCCTGCTGACTTATTCTGGCCTGCTCATTGATCTTCACAACTTCTCGGATACTGGCCTATTCATTTACCTTCACAACCTCCCAGATACTGGCCGGTTCAAATCCCAGCTTCCAGCAGGCCACACCTGCCAGATCATAATCCCGGATCAGGTCCATCTTCAGTCCGATGGAGGTTTCCTCCTCCAGCCAGATCTCCTTTCTGACCTCTGCATTGGAAATCTCACCATAATAAAGACCGATCTCATCCTGCCAGTACAAAGAAACCTGATTGGAATCCACCCATGCCTTGGCGTCTGCAATTCCCAGTGCATCGGAACTGGTCGTACCATTTGCATATTCCTTCCAGACCCGGGTGTAGAATGGGATCGCATTGATAACTTTGTTCTTTGGAACCTCCTTTAAGGTCCCCTCGATTCCATTTTTCACATATGGATAGGATGCCACCGGCCCTGCCTCCCCGCCGGAATAATGTTCATCGTAGCCCATAATAATCACATAATCTGCCACAATTCCCTGTTCCCTCCGGTTGTAATAGGCATTATAGGACGCAGGAACGTAATTGTCCACCGACAGTACGATCTGCTTCTGCCGACATGCCACAGAAAGCTCCCGTATAAACTGAATATAGTGAGGGCCTGCACTCTCCTTCAGACTTTCAAAATCCAAATTCAAGCCATCCAGATCATAGGTTTCCACCTGCTCCATCAGGCCGCTGATCAGCTTTTGGCGAACGGAAGTCCTGGACAGCAGGATTTCCGTCTGGACATCTTTGCTGAAATTGTCGATCAATGCCCAGACCTGGATCCCCTGGTCATGGAGCGAATCCACATAAGAGCGGTCAGCCAGGGAAGTAAAATTTCCTTCATTGTCTGTCAACGCAAACCAGGTAGGAGAAACCACATTAATGCCTTTAGTTTGATTGAGAAGCCTTGTCAGCGTCCGGTTCGCCTCCATGCTGGTTACCTGATGCCATACCAGACAAACCTTTTCTTCCATGGAAATATTCGTATAAACCGGCGCTTCAAAGGTACTGATGTATGTCACATTTTCACTGTCACCCAGACGGCGTTTTTCAATATATCCCATATGACCGTCCTCTGTCCGTACCTTCGCCCAGCGCTCCATCGTTTCCAGCACTCTTACCTTTGCGCCCTTTGGCTCCTGAACCACCACCAGGCTCTTAATTCCGCCTCGTTCCCGGACTGCGCCTGCTGACTTTAATGCGGTCCATTCCTCTGCTTCCCATTTTCGGTCCACAAACATGCGCTTAACGTCTGTCTCTGCAGCATTTTCCGTTTTCCTTCCCGCCTTCTCACCAGTCTGATTTCCAGCGTCTTTTTCAGACGAATCATCAGCCTGATGAACCCCATCTTCTGCAAATGCTGTCAACCGCACATCGGTATACTCGGCAATCAGCTCCTCCGAAAGATAAACATTCTCTTCCGCATCTGCTTCTGCAGCTTCATCCAATGCGTCCGCCCTGGTTATGATCACTGGTGCACCGCTTTCTCCTCTGGTATTCTGGTCCATATATACGATGGATTCCGGCAATGTATACACCAAAAGCTGTTCATTGGCATCCCAGTAAAATCGTTCATTCAGGTTTTGATTGACCCATGAGACCGGCAGGTAAACCTGTCCATTCTGAAAGCTTCCTTTTGCTTCCTGGAGTTCATCATCCAGAAACAGTGCAACCTCATCTCCTGACGCACCGTACAGACTTGTTAAATCAGCCCGCTCCTTGACAGGAGCATACTTTTTGTATGCTGTATAACCTAAACCTCCGATCAGCACACAGAGGATTAATCCGATCATCAGCAAGATTGGGACTACTTTTTTCATCGTTTGTACATCCTTCCTATCTGTTTCCATCACAGGCTTCCCTAAAAAGCGGGAAATTTTTCCCTGCATATGATTCAATTATACCATAGAACATAGAAAGAAAGTTTTACTTTTTTTTGAACTTTTGAACTTTAATGGCACTTCATCCAAAAAACCTTCTGAAACGATAAAAACACATCGGAACATTACAGGCTAAAATGGCTCCTACTCCTTTCTTGCATTTTATTTGTTCTTTTTATTCCTCCAGTTTTCTATCATCTTGCTTTTTGTCATCCTGTTCCCAATCCCGAATTCTCTGATTTTTCTGAATGACCGATTGATAATGCTGCATCTGCGCCCTCCTCCGGTCTTCCTCCAGGCGCTTTTGGCCCTCCCATGCCTGTCTGGCATCCAGATCCAGATACACCAGATCAAAATGGATCTCCGACACGATTCCTTTTTCAATGGTGACAAAATCAGCCATATAGGTTGCCCCATCATCCCGAACCTCGAAGATTTTATACCAATCCCGTTCCTGACATGCTGCCTTTCCATCGATAAAGATCGGGATTCCCTGCCTCCGATAATTCCTTAGCTGATTCACATAATCATGCTGTTCCTTGTGAAATTTCCTCCTCCTTCTGTCCTCTCCCATACCTTTCCTCCATATGATTTTCCTCGAAAGGATAATACCGGAACCGCTCTGCAATCCCGGTAATCCCATTGACGGCGCAACATGGGCGCCTTTTTGGAGAATCTGCTGCGCAGTTTCTCGTAAGATACTTTTTTCCGGCTGAAATCAGGTCACACAGGGAGGCCTCTATCGTGACATATTAACTTCCTTCTGCTGCAATATATTGTGTACCTTCATCCCTGATCTCTCCAGATCCCCTTAAAAAATGCTGCCGTCTCCTCTTCGATGGAAAATGCATCCGGGGCATATGGAATTGGTTCAAACCAAAGGCCATATCGCCTTTTAACTTCACGCCTCGCCTCCTGGCTCCCAAAGGCTGCCAGGAATGTCCAACGCCCTTTTCCCTTTTGCATCCAATCCTTTTGCTTCATCAGTTCAGCAAGCTTCCACTCATTCAACGCTCCCAGAAAAAACTGAAGTCCGCACTGCAAAAACTCGGCTCTTCCTCCATCCTGTGCACTGCCGAAATCCAGCAGAACACAATCATAATCCCTCTGCAGGCACCAAGCCAACCCTTCCGCACCATGGTTCGGGAAATAATCCACCTTCAAAATGGATATGGGATTGGATCCCATTTTTCCTCCTGTGCAGACGGCGGCCAGCTCCTCCAGTCCCCGGCTGCCGTCCCACGCCAGAATAGCGGTACGTTTTCGCTCCACTGCCGTCAGATAATTGGCAAACAGCACTGCAAAATGCGTAACACCGCATCCTGGTCCTGCTCCCATAATGCCTACTGTCTGCGGCTTTCTGCCTTCCATATGAGGGTCTCACCTCCCATTTCTGCCTGTGGGTTTTGACTGCATTCCCGCTTTTCAGGGCTGTCTTTGCTGATTTCCCCAGCTGCCCACAGCCGCTGTACCTTCCGCCATGTCCTCTGCAGCCATGTTTCCTTCTGCAGCACTGCCCTTTTGCCGTTCCGATTCTTCAGGCCATTTTCCATAAAATTTCCTGTGGAATTGCCCCTGCTGCTTCCTGCACCATTTTCGGCACAGCCTTCTATCAGACTCCAAAGCAATCCCAGCCACTCCATTGCCTGATGGTCCGGACAAAATGGGTTGGAGAATAACGGGACTCGAAGCAGCTGGCTCCGGTTTTGCCCCTTTTGAAACCGCTTCTTTTGAATTCCCTCTTTTTCAGGGCGTTTTACCGGGATCTGCTGGTCTGAAAAATTATAGAGAATCACCGTATTGTCCCGCAAAATTCCGCATCCATTTTCCTCCATTTTTTCAATCCCCAGATTCCACCATTTTCCCCCAGCCACCACCAGCTGAACCGTTGGCAGCTCATCCCATAAAAACCCTTCCCCCTTTCCCCAAACACCTCTGTCCTGAATTACAATAGGATACTGATGCTTTCGAAATCTCACCTGCCTTCCATAGCAAGGCTTCAGCACACACCCAAATACCTGCAGGCTTCCATAAGAATCAATGGGAAGCCCCTGTACTTCTGCTAACCTCCGGATATGATCCGAGGAATGGCATTCCTCATATAAATTGGGAAGCCCCAGCTTCCACAGGTATGCACAAAGCGCCAGACTAATGTGGGTCGTACCAACGCATGGCTCCAAACCATACACTGCCACAACCAGAGATGATACCGGCCGCTCCAACAAATTTTCTAAATCTTTCTTTAACTGGCTGACAGATCCATAACGGTCTTCCTTTACCGGCTCCAAACACGCCGCTGCGATCCGCCCCGCTTCACGGCTCCACATCCTCATTCCCAGCAGAACAGGAGGTTCCTCTCTGTCTGGGTAAGTTCCGGTTGCCAGAAAATAAAGGAGTCCACCAATGGCATAAATATCTGTGCGCTCATCCAACTTCATCCTGCAGTCATACTGTTCGGGAGCTGCAAAACCAACGGTTCCAAACCGCGCTGTAGCCTTATTTGCTTCTGTAAGCCCTGCCGCCTGTCCAAAATCAACCAGTTTTATGGTTTCATGACACACTAAAAGATTCTTCGGTTGTAAATCCAAATGTAATATGGGTTCTGTCCCTGCAGAATGCAGGTAATTTACCACGCCGCAAATTTGAATCACGTACTTCAGTACGGTGCAGCGGGCCAGAGGTCCCTGGGTCTTTACCAGGGTTTCTAAAGATTCGCCTTGGAGATATTCCTCCACAAGATAACTATACGCTTCATCTTCTTCAATATCGTAAATAACCGGAATTCCAGGATGGCGCAGCTCCTTTAACAGCAAAGCTTCCTTCCGAAAGGTTTCATACCGAAGGCTGCTCTTCGCAACTGCCTTGACCGCCCGGTACTCCTCCAGCTCCTTATGAAGAGCCAGATATACGGTCCCTGTCCTTCCTCTGCCGATCACCCGGCATAACCGGTATTTTCCGGATAAAATGGTGTCCCCAACGCGCCACCTCCTTCTCCGGCATCATCTCATGGGAATATTTTACTATATTTTCTATAATTTTACAATAGCTAATTTTAAATCTCTTATATTTTTCTAAATTTTTTTTCATAGGAATTGCTATTTTGTGATATAGTATAGTATATTAATATAGAAGAAGTGTGACTGTGCCAGTATGGAACAGCCGCAGAGAGGTTTATCATTCTTCCACCACCAGCTAATATCGAGCGAAATCCCAGTATCGTGATTCCGTTCGACCGTATACCGTGAAATCGACAGGATAGGAAGTGATTCTTAATGAAAATAGAACGTATTAGTGAAAATCAAATCCGCTGTACCTTAAATAATTTTGATCTGAGCGCCCGAAACTTAAACTTAACCGAACTGGCTTATGGCACAGAAAAAGCAAAAAATCTGTTTCGCGAAATGATTCAGAAAGCATCTAATGAGGTTGGCTTTGAAGCCGACGACATTCCTCTGATGGTGGAAGCCATCCCATTGTCCAATGAAAGCGTTATGCTGGTCATCACCAAGATGGAAGACCCAGAGGAGGTAGACACCCGTTTCGCCAAATTCTCCCCTATGTCGGAGGATGAAGATAACCTGCTGAATGATTTAGCAAGCGAACTGTTAGAGGGCGCAGACGGACTGATGCAGTATTTAAAATCTGCCGCAGGCTCCCAGCTTCCATCAATCGAAGCTCCCGCCGACTCCGACTTAGACGGAATCCAGCCGCCTGCAGACAAAGAAGAAAAAGAAGCTTCCCTGACCGACAGCCTCCGCATCTTCAGCTTCCCATCCCTGGATCTGGCTGCAGACGCTGCAAAAGTGGTCGAGCCATCCTTTCATGGCAAAAGCATTCTCTATAAAAACCCAAAATCCGGCCAATACTATCTGGTCATCCACCGGCCAGTATCCCATGCCGCTGATGAAGAGCATCCAGAAGCTGCAAATCACCTGGAGTTCAGCCGTATCTGCAATGCTCTGGCAGAATACGGAACCAAGATCCATCACGATTATGCCACAGAAGCTTACTATGAGGAGCATTATGAACCCATCATTCGGCACGATGCGATCCAGGCGCTTACCTTGCTGTAAGCTTTGACGCAGCGCAGCTGTAAGGCTGCTGAACCATTAAGATGCAGCAAAAAACGGCCTCACCCCAGGTTTTTCTTCCTTGAGAGTACGGCCGTTTTTTGCTTTCGAAAGCATTCGCTATTGCTTTGCTTCCATTGCATTTTCTTATAAAGTTGCAAGTACTTCGTTCATATTTGCAACCAGGGTATCACAATCAATACCATGAACCATGCAGGCTTCTTCCAGGGACTCTGCCTGAGAAGACGGGCAGCCTAAGCAATGCATTCCAGCTCTCATTAACATTGCCGGAATTGCCTCATGCATGCGAACTAAGTCACCGATTAACATATCTTTACTAATCTGCATCGTATCTTACCTCCTTCTAATTGTGCTATTACCACTATAATACCATTTGCGGATTTTGACAAGGAGGAATCGCGAATGCGCATGGATTTCCTTCTTTTCTCCTATTTTTCCCTGTAAATATTTTCAAACCATGTTTCGATATTTATACAGTTCCGCCACCATTTTCCACTTGAATAATTCCATAATTTATTATAGAATATAGTCAAATATATATCATATAAGGAGGATTTTATCATGGCATATGTAATTAATGATTCTTGTGTTAGCTGCGGCACCTGCGCTGGCGAATGTCCAGTAAGCGCTATTGCTGAGGGTGATGGCCAGTACGTTATTGATGCAGATTCCTGCATTAGCTGTGGTACCTGTGCAGGCGTATGTCCTACCGGTGCTATTGAGGAAGGTTGAT
>JAUNOF010000016.1 GCA_030537215.1 Lachnospiraceae bacterium | reverse complement strand
TTGGCTTTTTAAAAAGCTTTATTCTATTTTTGTATTTCTTCGTGAAACAGCCCTACCTTCTTTCTCTGGCGCTATCACATAGAAAAATACCTGCATCTCAAATCGAAATGCAGGTATCACCAGCACTAAATTTTAGATATTTCACCTGTCTGCTTGACAAGGGGCATCTCACAACTGGGATGGATGCGCTGGGCTTATGATTGCAGCTTGCAATGCTACACCCGAACCTTAACCACGATCTTCTTTACCGGGCAGGCTCCATTTGGCGTCATACGTCTCGGCGCATGACCGTCCTCCGGCGGAACGATTGCGAAATCTCCTGCCTTCAGGATCACGCATCCGCTCTGAGCAGGCTCCTGATAAAAAATCAGATCCCGCTCCGGGTCATATTCCATAGATGGAGTCAGATTAGCAGTCGGCTCATAGCCGAAGCACTCCTCCCCCTCCACCACATACTGCAGATCAAAATAAGCCCGATGGCTTTCAAAGGGACAATCCTCCGGTGCCATGGTGGTGTAGCTCTGTACATTTGCATATACCTCCTGGCCGTCGATGGGCACATTTCCAACCGGAAGTGCAGCAAGATCAGTTTCTCTTAAAAATGCAAAGGCTTTCTTAAATTTTTCACTGAGATAATCATATTTTTCTCCCAGCAGCAGGTTGGTTGTCAGCATATTAATATCCTCTCTTTCTTGATGTTTGGTTTATTGAGTCGCTGATGCGGCAGATCTCCTGGAACAGGCCCAGGGCCGCCTGTTTATCGTAGGAGTATACCAGCAGCACGTCCAGCATATAAGGCGACGCCGAAAGCCCCAGAAGCTGGGCGGCAAAGGCCATGGCCCCGATCTCAGACAGGCAGGCAATAGAAGATCGGTTGGAAAACGGCTTTCTCCACAGCTCCACCTTTTCGGTTCGGGTATAAATCTCTGTTTCGTACCGCTCCTCCACCCCATGAAACAGCTCATGGGCCAGCAGCGTGTCGGTGAGAAGCTCCTTCTGAAGCAGAGGGCAGCCGATTCCTTCGTTCAGCTTTGCCGCCCGCTGGATACAGTCTGTAAAAATGGTAATCTCATCGGGCTGGACAAACTGGGCAAACAGAACCAGTCCGCCGCCCACCGGCCTCTGTGTCATTTCGATTTTCATTCCCATCCGCTCTGCCAGAAGGCGGGGACTGCGGGTACCGTAAACCTCCGCCATGCGTTCCGCCCACTGCTGCCCGCAGGCATTGGCTTTTGCTGTGTACTCCGCCTTCTGTGCGGGGGTAAATTTTCCTTCCAGCGGCTCCCGGCTGAAGGCGTAACCGCCCCAGGTTTCTTCCGTGAATCCGGCTAATGTATCCGCCATTTCCTTCAAGGAAACCTCCGGATACTCCGGCTGTGGGGGAATGGCTCCCCTTCCGGCAAAGGCGTCTGCAAGTCGGTTCCATCTCTTATTCATTCCCATGGGGCGCTCCTTTCCTCCGGCTCCTGCCTGTCAGAATCGTTCCGGCAGGGTACCGGGCTTATCTGCCTTGGACATCGGCCGCGCAGCGGTTCCGTACCTTCACAGTTACAGGCTGTTTTTTGCACCGACAATAATAATATCATCTGCCGGATTAATCATCTGCATCTCCACTTCCATCAGCATCATGATCTTATCCATATCGGTAGATCCGGCAAAGTCCATAACACGGGCTCCGGCACAGATGTAGTAATCCGGCCGCAGGATCGCATCCTGCTGATAAATCGCCAGCTCCTCCCACAACTGGGAAACTACGTTCCGGTAGCTTCCGGCCTTGCACAGAATGGCCTTTCCGTCATTCCGCTGCACCTTGATAAAGCCCTTTTTGTCCAGAATACGAACCGGGTGCCTGCCTTTTCGGTCCATACCGAACACATAAAAGTTTTTGGTAGCACATTCCTGACGGATCTCCGATGGATTTGCCTTCAAATCCTCTGCCGCAAGCTGGCAGGCTTCTTCTGCCGTACACTCCTTCAGCAGATCGGTGGTCTTAACCTCGGTGGAGCCAAGGGCGATGGCCGTCAGCTTGGAGGTCTGCGGGTCAATCTCAATATGTACCTCCACGCTGTCGGCGGCCGCTCCGCTCTCCACTGCCTTGTCAATCGCCTCCGCCTTGATGGAACGGATATCCTCCGGCGTCGGATTGGGAACGACACGCTCTACCACGTCACGCACCATGGCCAGCGCCACGCCGATAGAGGAAATCACTTCTGCGTTGTCCGGGATGGAATAGCGAAGTCCCATCTTGTCAGAGCAGAAGCCGATCAGGGAGGCTGCGCCGCCGCCTACGCCTACCAGGCTGATCTGATCCTTTTCCAGACGGTATTTCTCGGCCAGATCCATAATAATGGGCTGAATCTTCTCGTAAGCTCTGGTCAGGATCTGCTGGGCAACCTCTTCTACCGTCTTTCCCATATAGTCGGCCAGAGGCTTCATGGCCTTCCGGGCTGCATTTGCATTGCCGTACGCGAAATATTCCGGTTTAATCAGCCCCAGCACATTTGCCGCACAGGTGTTGGTGATGGTAATCTTCTTTCCGCTCTTTAACTGGATGGCCACATAATCGTCCGGGTCCCCTTCCTTCGGGCTGAAGAATACCAGCTTGGGATCAACAATCTCCTCCTCCGGGGTAAATACCGCATAATCCATGCCTGCAATATGAGCCGAACGGGGCCCTACATCCTTGACTCCGCTTTTGTCTGCACGTACCATGCTGCCTCCTGCCACACCTAGAACACGTACATCCAGGCTGCTGATATAGGTGCGGTGGCCGCCTACAACGGAGTAGTCGATTGCAGGACGTCCGTCCTTGATTACACCGATATTGGTGGTGGTTCCGCCCACCTCAAAATACACGCCGTTAGAAGCGCGCAGGTACATCAGGCTTCCCATAACCGACGCGGCAGGACCAGACAGCATGGTAAGCACCGGGCGCTTTTTCATCTCGTTGATTTCCATAACGCCGCCGTCGCCTCTCATGATCATCAACGGCACCTCCACCCCGGTGCTTCTTACGCTCTGCTCGGTGGAATTGGCAGTATTCAGCATCTTCGGCAGAATGGAAGCATTAATGGCAGCCGTCCGGGTGCGGCGGGTCAGGCCGTAAAGCTTGGTAATCTCGCTGGCCGCAGTAGCCTCCAGCCCCATTCCCTTTGCAATGCTGCAGATGCCGTTTTCATTCTCCATGTCGTCCACGCCGTAGGATTCACTAGCCACGATTACCTGAGCGCCCTCGCTTACCAGAGATTTGATGGTGTCCGTCACCGTCTGGTCGGACAGCTTTTCATCACAGATAAAGCGGTTGTGGAGCCGGATAAAACGTCCTGAGCCCAGATCAATATCCTTCATGTTGGTCTGAACCTTGGCAATCCATCCGCCCGGTCCCTTCGGCCCTACTCCCACTACGCCTACCTGGGCCACATCACCCTCGATCAGGGCGTTGGTCGCCTGGGTGGTGGAATGGGCAACGAAGATTACATCCTTTGGATTAATGTTATTTTCTTTCAGGCAGTTCTGAAATGCCTGTACCACGCCTGTAGCCACGCCGGCCTTGTCATCATGGGTGGTCTTTACGGAAGACTTTCCGATTATTTCATGAGTAGCATTATCAATGGCAACGGCCTTGGTATGTGTTCCGCCTACATCGATGCCCATACGTACTTTTCGATTGCTCATTTCTGACGCCTCCTTAACCAAACATTACATAAGTGATGGCCTGCATCACAGCACAGATAATCCATGCAACAGGCAGTGTTTTCTTCAGGTGCTCTCTTGTGGATACCTTTCCATAGCTGATTCCCCATGCAATCCAGCTCTGGGTCATACAGATGGAAACGTTCATGGTAATGGACGGAATCACCATCAAAGCATACAGATACGGAGTTGAGAAGCCGATGCCTTTTAAGATTCCCAGAGTTGCCGCTCCGCATCCGAACAGGGTAAACGGGCCGCGGAACAGACCGAGAGGAGCCAGAAGCGCAAAGGCAAGGCTGATAATCAAGGTATTGTTGGGAATGACATTTCCAAGGAGCGCATTAAAATATGGTACGCAAAGCTCCGCCGCTTTATTAAACATGGGGATCATCAGCAGGAATCCAACCAGGGGAGCCGTATCCACCACACCATCAAAGAAATCCTTGTTCAGAATCCGGCATGCACCCCGGAAGGTCTTCAGCTTGCCGCAGACAAACAGGGCGTAAAAGCTTCCAAGAACAAATCCCAGGATAATGGGAACATTAAAGATCACCAGCAGCAGAACCGGAAGGATGGGGGCGATCAGGGCGATGGAAGGAACGTATCCGGGGCGGGACTTTCTTGCCGCCGAAGCGCTCCATGCATGAACCGTTTTCTTCTTGCCAAGGGTAAATACGCACATCAGGATCACCAGGAGCAGCTGCACAGCCAGACCAACCATGGCCCAGCGAAGCCGCGCCGGATCATCATAGGTGATCAGCTGCTTGCCGTTCTCATCCAGGAAGAAGGCCAGGAACTGCCCGGAAAGAACCGGATTCAGATACATACCGGCGCCTACACTCATCATAAAGGAACCGATAGACAAGGTTTTTGGGATGCCAAGGCTCATCAGAATAGGAAGGATGATCACGCCGATGGCAACCACTGCGCCGGCTCCAAACAGAGTGGAGAAAATGGCGGTGGTAACAACGGAAAGAAGCACGCAGATGATCACCGGCTTATCTCCTCCCAGCTCTACGGTCTTGCGGATCAAGGTATCTGCAATACCGGTCTGAAGAAGCACACGGCCGAACCATGCGCCGAATACTACGTTTACAAGAACACTTCCCCAGCCCTCCGGACCTGACTGGAACACTTTTGTAATAGCATCTACGAACGAGATATCCGTAACGCCCGGATAAGCAGCAATAAACTCTGGATTTGTGGCAAATGTATTGCCGATCAGCGGAAGGGCCGTCCAGATAACACCCATAATGAGCATACCCATCATTAAATTTCCGCCCCGCACTGCATAAACCGCCAGTCCGACAAACGAGATGAGCAGCAGAACTCCAATCACATATTCCATGATATTTCCTCCTTGTGTGAAAGTTTTTTGAAAATAAATAAAAGCGCTTTCTTTAATTTTCATTATAATCATTTAGCCTGTTTTGTCAATATTCTTTTGTTTTTCTATTATTTTTTCGTCATTTCAGTCAATTCTTATTAAGTTTTTTTGTGCAAAATACTGATTATTTTTTAACAATATGAAAGCGGTTTCTCACTCCTTTTAAGAAGTCTTATGTTTTCACAGAATACATGCTGGCGAACTTCTCCGCCTGCGGCGGGTCGCATTAGCGACATAATTCCAATCCGCCGCAGTGCGATCCTCGCGGAGCGTTTTTTATTTCATAGGACGCACTTTCCTATGAAATAAAAAGCCAGGGATATGCTTCCGGTTTCATTCCGAACCATATCTCTGACTTTCTGCTGCCTTATTCCCTTTTGTCTCTTTTTTACAGTTTTCTTCTTTTATCCCTTTCTTCTTTCAGCCTGCTATGTGGTTTCTCCCTTCACCAGCTCCGGCTGTATGGTACAGGAAGAATACAGCTCTGTTTTTTCAATCAAGCTGGTAAGAAGCTGCACGCTGAGCATAGCTACCAGCTCCGGCTTATTATCAATGGTAGTAAGCTGGGGTTCACAAATTCTGGCGTATTCGGAATTATTAAATCCAGTAACCGCCACATCCTCCGGCACCCGGAGTCCTGCATGCAAAAGCGCTTTCACTACCCCTGTCGCCGTTATATCCTCTCCGCAGACGATGGCAGTAAAAGGATCTCCCTTTTGAATCAAATGCTCTACCGCCCTCCTGCCGCCTTCCACGCTGGGAACCGTATTTACAATATGCTTTTTTCCGTCCTTGACCCCATAGCGTTCCAGGCTGCTGATAAACCCTTCGCATTTCAGCCTTGCGCTGACCGTATCCATATCCTTCACATAATAAAGCTCCCGATGTCCCTTCTGCATCAGATGATCCACCGCCAGCCCAATGCCGTAGCAGTCATCTACCAGAACTGAATACGAATTGGGCAGTTCCAGCTTTCCGTTGGCTAATACCACCGGAGTTGTCCGAAGGTATCCTTCAATCTCCTGGTTTTTGCAGATGGTGTTAAAAACGGAGCCCACCAGGACGATTCCGTCCACCTGCTTCTCCAGCGCCGACCGCAGATATTTAGCCGTTTCCTCCAGCTCGCCTCCGGTGTTGCAGAGGCTGACCTCAAAGCCCCGGCGGCTGAATTCCCGCTCAATGGTATAAGCGGTTCTGGCATAGTGAGGCACCCGGATATCCACGGTCAAAACAGCCACCTTCCGCAGAGATTTGCTCATCATCCCGCGGGCAATGGCGCTTGGGATATAATTGTTCTGCTCCAGGATCTCTTCCACCTTCCGGCGGGTAGCCGGATTTACATTCCCTTTGTTGTTCATCACCCGGGAAACGGTGGAAATGGATACCCCGGCTTCCCTGGCTATATCGTAAATATTCATAATGTAACATTCCTTTTCTTACTTAAATTTTATGAAAGGGCTTTTACAAAAGAATACTGGATAAATGGTGGTTTTGTCAAGGAAGATTACCGCACTCTCATCATAAATGCCTCATAGGGGCGAAGTTCCTGATCCAGAGAGGTTCGCTTATAATTGCAGATCTTGATTTCCTCCCGTTCTCCTCCAAATGGCTTCAGGATCTGGGAAGACCGGCAGGTTTCCGACAAATTTGCTGCAACCAGCCAGCACTCCTGATCGGTGCTTCTCAGATAAGCAAAGATCTGCTGATCCTCCTCCAGGATCAATTGATACTTCCCTTCGGTCAGGAGAGGCTCCTGATGCCGCAGGGCAATCAGATCCCGATAGTAATAAAAGATGGAATTCTGGTCTTCCAATGCCTTCTTTACGTTAATCTCCTGATATCGGTCACTAAGCTGGAACCAGGGCTTTCCCGTGGTAAAGCCTGCATGTTCACTGTCATCCCACTGCATCGGCGTTCTGGCATTATCACGGCTTTTGTTCCAGACAGCCTTTCGGAATTGATCCTCTGAAATGGTCTTATTGTTCACAACCAGTTCCTGGTACGCATTTCGGACTTCAATATCCTCGTAATCCTCCAGCTTAAAGGCTACATTGGTCATTCCGATTTCTTCTCCCTGATAAATATAAGGAGTTCCCTGCATTCCATGCAGCACCGTTGCAAACGCTTTTCCGCAGGCCTCCCGGTATGTCGTGTCATTTCCCCATCTGGATATTACCCTGGGCTGGTCATGGTTCTCGAAATACAGGGCATTCCATCCCTGATTGTAAAGCTTGTTCTGCCATGCGGACATCACCTGCTTTAACTCCCGCAGATCAAATGGCTTCAATTCCCATTTGCGGTTCACAGAGCCAGGAACCCGGTCAATATTCATATGCTCAAAAGTAAAAATCATATTCAGCTCCTGGCGCTTTGGGTCCGTAAACAGGCGTGCCACCTCCGGCGTAGAACCAGGTGCCTCTCCTACGGTCATGCAGTCGTATTTAGAAAGCACCTCCTGATTCATTTCATGAAGAAATTCATGAAGCCTCGGGCCGTTGCTGTGATACTTTCCGGTATAATATTTCTGATTCTCCCGCTCCGGGTAATCCGGGTAATTCTGGTCCTTGGAGATGGAAGCAATCACGTCCATTCTCCACCCGTCAGCGCCTTTTTCCATCCAGAATTTCATCAGATCATATATTTCCTGCCGTACCTTCGGATTTTCCCAGTTTAAATCCGGCTGGCGCTTGCTGTAGAAATGCAGGAAATACTGTCCTCGCTCCTGGCAATATTCCCATGCGCTTCCGCAGAAGCAGGAACCCCAGTTATTGGGTTCTCCTCCATCTGCCTTTGGATCTTTCCAGATGTAATAATCACTGTATGGATTATCCTTGGATTTCCGGCTTTCTACAAACCATACATGCTCATCGGAGGTATGGTTGGCCACAAGATCAAGCACCACCTTGATTTTGCGTTCATGGGCTTTCTGAATCAGCTCCTCCATATCCTCATTCGAGCCAAAGCCTGCATAGATGCTGCGGTAATCCCGGATATCATACCCGTTGTCATCCTGAGGCGAGTCAAAAACCGGGCTCAGCCAGATAACATCAATCCCTAATTTTTCCAGATAGTCCAATTTTTCAATAATCCCCGGGAGATCACCGAATCCATCTCCATTCGAATCCTTAAAGCTTCTGGGATAAATCTGATAAACCACAGAATGTTTCCACCAAGTTTTGTCATTCATATTCACGTTCCTCCTAATCCTCTCTGTGCCGCCGGCACGTTGTCATCCCCCATTTTTCTGCGCCGGATTTCCGGTTACGCAATTCCAAGCAGGGATAATACGATACTCAGCACAATAACGCCGATAATCAACACGGTTATGCTGACATTTTTCTTCTTCAGCAGATAATAACACAGCAGCGTCAGGCTTAAGGGCACCAGCCCAACGAATATTTGATCCAGCATGGACTGGAGATTCAGAACCGACTGCCCCTTTACCTTTAATTCAAATGCGGAGCGGAATGTTACCATGCTGGCCGTCATTCCTCCTACCATAATCAGCCCTACAATCCCGGCCGCCTTTGTCAGAATGTTCATCAATCCGCTTGCGTAAACCTTTTGAATATATTCGGATCCAAGCTTGTAGCCTAAGAAGGTTCCGTAATACTTAATGAGAAGAGCCGGCACATTAAACAGAAGCAGAAAGACCACAGGGGCCAGTACATTTCCTGCCGTTCCAAGTCCTACCGCAATCCCTGCGGCAATCACCCGAAGCACACCCCAGAAAATCGAATCTCCGATCCCTGCAAGGGGTCCCATCAGGCTGGATTTCACCGCATTAATGGAATTGGTGTCAAATCCTTCTTTCTCTTTATTTTCTTTTTCCATGGACGCTACCAGACCCATAATAAAGGTGGACAGGGGAATGGTTGTGTTAAAGTAAGACATGCTTCTCACAAGAGCTGCTTGTTTCCCCTCCTCATCGCCCTGATAAATACGGTTAATGGCAGGCATCAGGGAATAACAGAATCCGGAGGCGCCCTGCTTTGCCGGGCTTACTGCTGCGTATAAGGTAAAAGAACGCCAGAACATTTTTCTTAACATGCTTCTCTCTTCTACTGGTATGGATTTCGTTAAATTGCTCATGCAAAAAATTCCTCCTCTTCTTCATCTAATTGGTATTCACCGATACTTCCTGCCCCGATTCCCCGCTGAAGAACAAGCTGGTTCATTTTATATTCATTCATTCCCATGGATACCGCGATAATCACGCCTAACACAGCCAGGGCAATCAGAGGCAGATTCAGATAGGCCGCCAGAACGAAGCCAAGGAAATAAAACATGCAGTTTTTCTGATCCCAAAGCATTTTCATCAGCATTGCCATGCCCACTGCAGGAAGCAACCCGCCGCATACCGTTAAGCCATTCATGATTACTGCCGGAATCGCCTCCAAAAACGCGCTGATCACATCGGATCCAAACAAAATTCCCAGGAAAGCAACCAGAGAATACAGCATCCAGTTTATCAGCCACAAACCGTAATGCAGCAGAACGATCTTCCGCTCTTCCCCATGGGCCGCAAGCTGGTCAAACTTCTTGGCAAACATGCCGACAATAAAAATATATAAAACCGTTTTTATCTGAAGTCCCAAAATTCCAATGGGAAGGGCCAGGGTCAGGGCAACTTCCGCTCCTTTTCCCAGCATAATAGCAAATGCGGTTCCTACTGCCGTGGCGATGCCAGGTTCCGCCGCCGAAGCTCCGCCGATATTCACAACCCCCATAAAAACCGCTTCCAGAGCCGCACCGATTATAACACCAGTATGGATATCTCCTAAAAACAATCCGACCAACGGCCCCACCACGATGGGACGATTCAGCATTGTAAATCCCGCCAGTTCTGCGCCGCCCACACAGATCAATACTGCCAGCGCCACAAGAAATGCCTGCAACATATTAATTTCCTCCTTCTTTTATCATGTTTATGGCCATAAGCTTTCTTCGCCTGTCTTCCAGATGATTCTCTTATTTTCCAGTTTCCAGCTTATCCAGAATATCCGTTACATATTTCTTTTCTTCATTTGGCACCTGCTGCATGCACAGCTTCGGGTCCAGCCGGGCCAGCTCCTTCAGACATTCCTTTTCCTCGTCTGTCAGCATAATGGTAGATGTTAAGACCGTCTTTTGCGAAACATCGATTCCGTCAAATCTTCCTGTATTTCCCAGATTTAAAAACTCAATCTCCCCAACCTGGCGCCTGATCCGCAAAGCATCCTTTACCGATCTGGTCAGCACCAAAATCCGCATCTGAGATGCCTTGGGATGATTCAGAACCCGGATGGCTTCTTCAACCGGTTTGATCAGTACTTTGATTCCCGCCGGAACTGCCATCTTCAGCGCCATCTTCTGAGTATTGTCATTGGCTGCATCATCATTGGCCACCAGAATCCCCTTTACCTTCAACTGCCGGGTCCATGTCATGGCAACCTGCCCATGAATCAGACGATCGTCAATCCGCAAAGCGGAAATGGTTGCATGAGACTCTGTATTCTGAACCGGCTGCTCCCGGCTGACCGATTCTGGCCTTGGGTCCTCTGGCTGCTCCAAAATCTCCAGCTCCTTCTCTGCTGCCTTCTCCGGCTTCTTCTCCAGTTCCTTCTCCGCATTCATCAGCCGAAGTTCCTGTCTCGCATCCTGGATGTAGATTTCAAGCTCTCTCCTGGTCAAGTTTTCATCGGCCAGCATCACCTGGATCAAAATAGCAAGATTCGTTCCGGTAATTAACATAACACGATCATTTTCTGCATACGCCATCAGCTTCTGGTTTACACTTCCGCCCTGCAGATCTGTAAAAACAAAGATCCGGTCATTTTGATGTGCCTGAAAATATTTTCGAAACTGCTCTTCCACATCATCTTCGGGGTTTACATAAGCATCGATGGTGGTGATCTCTGCTGACCTGCCCACGATCAGCTCCGCTGTGTAGCGGATTCCGGAGGCCATCTTCCCGTGTGTGGCAATTAAAATCTGCTTCATATTATCTGTTTTCTCCTTCCTGGTTCCCTTAAGGTTATGTACATAACTTACTGTGCCTACACTATATCACCAGGTTTTCGTTCTGTAAATAGGTTATGTAGATAACCATTCTTTTAGATGAACAAACAACATTTATTTTAAGCATTTTGCACAAATTTTCTATTTTCTATTTCCAATTTTAGGAAAATTTGAGCAACACAAAAAACCTCCCGCATCCGCTTTTTCCTGGCAGATCAGGTGCAGCAAAATCTGCTCATTGGCAGACAGTATGTAAAAAAATCATATGGGAATAATACAAAATCTCCCGGCGGGGCAGGCGGCCTGATTCCTGCTTCACCCCCGGGAATGAATTTAAGAGAAAAAAGAATTTTTTCGAATTGTGCGATTTTTCTTAAAAATCGAAAAGCAGAATGGGAATCGCTCCCCGTTGGATATTTTTTTCACCTTTGAATCCTTGTGGATTCTCTTACCATCAAGGTAACTGGAAGCTTTCGATCCATCTCCCGGCCGATCTCCTGGCCATGTATCTGTTTCATCAGCATCTCAACCGCCATCTGAGCCTTCTTTTCCACATCCTGCCGGACGGTTGTCAGCCTGGGAGCGGAGATCTGAGCAAAGCTGATATCATCGTATCCTGCAATCCCTATGTCTTTGGGAATTGACAGCCCATGGCTGCTGAAAAAGCTGATTGCTTCCAACGCATATAAATCCGACACAAAAAACAGCACCGTTTCCGGCTGCTTCCGCTTCATCAGCCACCCATAATTTTCCTTCCGTTTCGTCCAATTCATGCCAAGAGGCACAAACTGAAGCTTCTGAGACTTATTCCCCCATTCATCAGCCGCCTTTTGCGCCCCCAGAAAACGCAGGTGGTCAACTCCCCCATCTCTCCCGGCGCAGACCTTAATATGCTGATATCCGCACTCCAGCAGATATTTTGTCATCATATACCCGCCGCTGACGTCATCCAGTCCGATGTTCAGCACCTGACGGCTCTCTTCCTCTTCCAGCTCTCCATATGCATCAATGGATACCATAGGCTTTTTGATCAACTGATAAATCTTTTCACAGTTTTTCCTGCTGAACGAAATGGCAATAACGCCATCGATATTCCATCCGATTACCATCTGAAAAATCTGATCAATCTCCTTTGCAGAATAAAACATCACATAATATCCCAGCGTTTGCACGTACTGTTCAATAAACCCCAGAATTCTCCCATAAAACGGGTCCCCCAGAATGGAATCCTTAAACTCTTTATGACTGTTGATGATTACCCCAATCAACTGAGAACTTTCATTGGCCAGCACACGAAGCCCCATTTTCTGAACGTATCCCAGTTCCTTAATCAGCGTATCAATTTTCTGTATGGTTGCCGGGGAAACCTTTTTCGTTTTCCCATGGATCACATTAGAAACGGTTGTGGTGCTAACCCCTGCCAGCTCTGCAATTTCTTTAATTGTCGCCATCATCTGCCTCCATCTTTACCAGGAACCCACTCCGCACTTTGGACGGTTCTCATTCCTGATGCAAATACGCCATCCGAACTTCATCTGTAACGGCGCACAATCTGTTTTGCTGCCTTTTGGGCGAAAACATGCAGGCATATGATTCCTGCCATCAGCCCTGGCATCATTTTACCATATTCCCGGTTATTTTACCATGATATTTAGTGGCAGACCAGGCAGCTACCCTTCCGCAATTACCACAAGTTTTTTATTCCGTTTCCTCACCATTACAGCATCTCAAGAAATGCTGCAACCCTGGTTTCGATCTGTCCGTTGTCTGTAGTAGAGTAATCCGTTTCCAGCTTCATATATGGAATTCCCAGCTCCTCTACCATCCGTCCCATCCGGAAGGATTCGATATTAAAGGTGTGGCAGGCCTGAAGCACTACCTCGATCACTCCGTCTACCTGGTATTTTTCAATCATCTTCCTGGTATTTTCCAGCCGCCCGTCATTGGAGGTCATAACCGAGCAGTTGATTGCCAGATAACGGTCTGCAATGGCCCGCAGAATATCATCGGCGTTCTCATCCACCATCAGCATGTTGGTTCGCTCTCCGCTGCAGTCATCCAGACAGACGATTACGCCTCCGGAGTTCTCAATCACAGCTCCCACCTTCTGAATCACACCGCCAGTGGGACAGCCAGTAATCAAAATCCGTCTGGCATCCTCTGAAACTGGCCGTTTTCCGTTCTCATAAGCCTCCCTGGCTCCGGCCACCCGCTGTCTTACGTTGGCAATCTGCTGGTCAAGATCAAAGGTGAAGGTTCCTTGCTGAAGGGCAATCATCATTTCCGTCCCCTTCATGGCAGGCGGACAGCTTTCCTGCAGCCGGTACATGTCAAGGTGCGCCCGCCGCAGTTGATTTCTCTTATGTACGGCTTTTCGTAAATTTTCATCTGTAATCGTAACCTGAAAGGTTTCCTCCAGCTTGTTTTTAAGAAGAAGGATCTCCTGATACCAGATTTCCTTTGCATACTCCCGGTTCTGGCTCTGAGGCAGATGCAGCACATAGGTATCCTTGATTTCATTCAGCAGCTCGTACATTTTTTTCTTTCCATCGCAGGTAGTTTCCCCGATAATAATATCCGAAAAATAGGTGTACGGACATTTTTCTGAATAGGCAAAACCATAGGTGCTTTTAATCAATGGACACAAATTCTTCGGAAGCACCCGCTCTGCGTCCGGTATGGTTTCGTTGCTGGTTCCGCAAAGGCCTACCGTTGCGATTCCTGCTGCGTCCATAAGCTCCTGGGGGGTGTACGAGCAGAGACAGCCGGCCAGCTTGCCTCCATGATCCTTAAATTCCTTTGCCCTCATAAATCCCTGTTTTCTTGCATCCACAAACTCATCAAACGTTTTGGGGAGCATGTTTTCATTTGGTTCCATAACCATTCCTCCTTCCGGTTTCCAACTGCTTGTTTTTGCCTCATCGTTTTATCATCTTATAAAGTTTCAGTCTTATGGATTTTCAGCCGATCCTCGTTTGTCTTACTGCTTCCCAGCCTGCACAGCAGCTCCCACCGCACCGGCGAATCTTGCCATGGGCATACTGGTCACGGTTCCCCCAAGGGCGATTCCCAGCCGCTGGATCAGATATTCCTCCTGACAAAGCCCTCCTGTGAGAAAATACGGCTGGCCGGGAACCTGTGCAATCAACTGGGCCACCTTCGTAACCACCGATTCCATAACGCCGTATGCAATATCCTCCCTGGGTGTTCCTCTTCCGATCAGGCTGATTACCTCAGATTCCGCAAATACCGTGCACATGGAGCTGATGGTAATGTGCCGTCCCTCCTTTGCCAGCTCAGAGAGCTCCCTTATGGTCACGCCCAGCCGATTTGTCATAATCTCAAGAAATTTACCTGTTCCTGCCGAGCATTTGTCATTCATAATAAATTTCATCACCCGGCCATTTTTAACTGCAATCCCTTTGGTGTCCTGACCGCCGATATCAATTACCACTCCATCCTGCCCGAACAGCCTCCAGGCGCCGATTCCATGACAGGTAATTTCCGTTACCGTCCGGTCCGCATAAGGCACCGACACGCGGCCATACCCGGTGGCTGCGTATCTGGCATTTGCCTTAGTAATTCCCTCCTGTTCCAGAATGGAATAAATCTGATCTGCCGTTTCCCTGCCGGAAAAGCCTGTGGGCAGAAGAATCGTTTTCACAATCCTGTCATGATCAAGGACCGCAGCCTTTGCCATGCTGGATCCGATATCAATTCCTACCTGATACATATCCCCTCCTGTATTTAAATCATTCCCCGCTGCGGAAGAAGCCGATTCCATAACTGGGTGAAAAGCTGGACATCGGTCAGCCTCTTCGAGGTAATCGGTGTTCCATTTTTTCCCTCCTGCCGCCATCCGGTTTTCTACCATTTCAGACAAAATTTTAACATATTCTACCGAATTCTTCTAATTATATATTGAAATATTTATATCTTATTTATAGATATTATCTATAAGTTGTGCTACACTATACAGAAAGAAGACAGGAGGTTTTAAAAACGATGGAATTCAAGCAATTAGAAGTATTTGCAGCTGTGGTGGACTACAGCAGTTTTTCCGAGGCGGCCCGGCGCCTTTATCTGACACAGCCTACAGTCAGCGCCCACATTCACGCACTGGAAAAGGAACTGAACTCCCGGCTGATTATCCGCACGACACGCCAGCTTACCGTTACGGAACGGGGACGCCAGCTCTATGACTGCGCCGTTCAAATGTTAAATATGCGGAATCATCTAATTGAGGAATTTACCGGAAATCAATGGAAGCTGATTGAACTCAGCGCCTCTACCATCCCGTCTTCCTATCTGCTTCCTGAGCTTCTGGGAAAATTTGCCCAAAATGAAGCAAATATTCACTTTCATGTCAGTCAGTCGGACAGCGAAGATGCTGTACAGAAAGTACTTCAAGGCACGGTAGACTTAGGCCTGGTAGGTGCCAGAATCAGCTCAGACACCTGTGAATTTCTTCCTTTTTACCAGGATTCTATGGTAGTTGCCACCGCTGTCAATGAGCGCTATTTAACCCTCTTCCGGCGGGGCGCATCCTTCTCCGACTTTCTCAAAGAGCCTTTTATTCTGCGGGAAAAAGGCTCGGGAACGAAAAAGGAGCTGGATCTGTTTCTGGAGGAACACAATCTAAACGCCTCCGATTTAAATGTGGTGGCCCATATGAATGATCTGGAATCCATCAAAAAATCCATCGTATCCGGCCTGGGCATCTCCATCCTGTCCGCCTGCTCCGTAAAGGATTTGGAAAAAACAAAGCAGATTCTCCTCTTTCCTCTGGAAGAATCCGCTCACAAGCGAACCTTTTATCTTGTTTACAACAAACACCGCATTTTAAAGCCCCATGTCCGGCGTTTTCTTCGATTTGTACAGCACTACTACACCACCCTGTAAGCAGCTTGATATTCACATGAAGCCCCAGCGCCAACGGCTGTTAAAAGCCTTGCTGCTTACGGGGCCTATTTTTATGCTTGACATTACAAAATATGTAATGTTATATTATTTGTAACATTTATTAGATACTTTGCTGTCAAAACAGCTATCATCCATCATCAAACAACTGCAAAAGGAGATCCAGCCATGTACCCAACCATCACCCTCACCACCCAGAAACAGTTCGATATCTACATGAATCCCCAGCGCCAGCGGCTGTTGAAAACCCTGCTGCTTACAGGGCCCATGACACCAAAGAAGTTGTCTGACATCCTCCATATATCTCCATCTTCCGTTTCCTATCATATCAAACAGCTGGAACAGCTTGGTCTGGTCGCCCTAGACCATACCGAATCTATCCACGGTATTCAGGCAAAATTCTACAAGGCGCTTCCTGTAATGGTCAATCTGGGCTGTGCCAATGATGATGACCTGACGGCGGAACGCTACGCCATGATGGACTACATTATGTCTGACCTGTGGAATAATTTTAAGGAGAATTTAAAGCAGACTCTTCCTACTTCCAATGTGACAAAAGCCGGTGACTTCACCACCGGCGTGATTCATTTAAGCCTGGAAGATGCCCATTCTTTATTCCGCATGATTCATGAATTTACAGAAGCCCACTCTGCTCCTGGCGAAAATACCATTCCCTGGGAATATGGCGTTGTGGCATTTCCCCACTCACCATCCGCTGACGCAGTACGAAAAAAAGAACTGCAAACAACGCCGCCCGAAAAAAAATCCGCAGCAAAATCGCAAAAGGAGAATCCCCAATGAGTCTCAGCCACATCCTTCTTTTTACGGTTAATGCCTTCGGAACCGGCATGACCATGCCGGTCCTGGCCCTCCTCTACCTGAGTCATGGGGCAACGATGGAGACCCTGCCCATCTGCACCGGCGTTTTTACAGCGGCAGTAGTGCTTCTGGAGCTACCCAGCGGAATCATGTCGGATCTGATGGGAAGAAAACGAGTCTATCTCCTGTCCGCTGCCTGTATGAGCCTTTCCTATCTGCTTCTGCTGTTCAGTGACCGCTTCCTTTTTCTGGCAGTCATCTGCGGAATCACCGGTGCATCCCGCGCCTTCAGCTCTGGTACAATTGAAGCTTTGGAAATAGAGAACTACATGAAACGCCACGGCAGTCAGGGACTTGAAACAATCAACAGCAAAATGGCAGTCATTACCAATGTGGGCACAACCCTTGGTTCGATTACCGGAGGCTTTCTGGGCGCCTTAGGTGATCACTACCGTGGGTTTCTGATCATAGAATTTCTTCTTTATCTTTTTCTTTTTATCATGGCGGCCTGCTTCGTCCGGGAAATCAGGCCGGAAACTGCCAGCTCAGCTCCCCCTCTCCGAGCCCAGTTAAACCAGCAGCTTCAGGCAATCCGAGACTGTCTGGAGCACAGCCGTCCGGTATCTGCCGTTATTCTGACAGCCGTTGCTCTGGGAATGACCTACGGCACTCTGGAGCTCTACTGGCAGCCCAGGCTGCAGACCCTTCTCCCGCCCCATTTCCAATGGATCTTCGGCTTTGCCGTCTTCCTGGGATGTGTCGGCAACAGCTTTGGACAGAAACAGACGGCATTATGGCTCCAGCGCAGAAACAGCCGCCTCTCCCGGCAGGGGATCTGGCGGCTGTACTGGCTCTTTCGTTTCCTTGTGATCCTGTCGGTGGCTATTCTTGGATATGTTCGGCAGGTCTGGCTGTTTTTCCTGGTCTTTGCTCTGTTCTACACCTTTGCAGGAGCAGGTGATCTGATTGAAAACACCGTATTCCACACCGCAATCGAGAATAGACAGCGTGCCAGCATGATGTCCCTTCTCTCCTTATCCCTTCGCGGCGGCGGCCTGGTTATGTCACTGCTTGGAAGCGTGATCACAGCCGGCTTATCTGCAGATGCCGTATGGCTTCTGATCCCGGGACTCGCCGCGGCAATGGTGGCTGGAATCATGGGGTCATTTTCAATGGAGTAACCGATTTTTCCAAAATTCTGCCTCCTTATCAACCGGTATGCCATTTTTGCTGACAGCTTGAAATATGAACGTGTCAGTACACTAGGTATTCAATTCCGGTTCCACCCGCTCTCGTTCTCCCGAACGATCACAAAGTTCCGGTAAATGCCGTCCTGCTCCATCAGCTGATCATGGGTTCCCTTTTGGACAATCCGCCCATCTGCGATCACCAGGATCTGGTCTGCGTGGCGGATGGTATTCAGCCGGTGGGCAATGACCAGCAGCGTTTTTCCGCGGCAAAGCTCACTGATGGCCTCCTGGATGTAGCTCTCATTATCGGCATCTACACTGGCAGTGGCTTCATCCAGGATCACGATCGGTGCATCCTTCAAAATGCACCGTGCAATGGAGATCCTCTGCTTTTCACCTCCCGATAAGGTGGCTCCTCCTTCCCCGATCACAGTGTCAAAGCCATCAGGCAGCGACATGATAAAATCATAGCATCGTGCCTTCTTTGCCGCCTCTATGACCTCCTCGCGGGATGCCTCCTGCCGTCCCATACTGATATTGTTGTAGATCGTATCCTGGAACAGATAGACCCGCTGGAATACCATACTGATCTGATCCATCAGATCTGCCAAAGGCACATCCCGGATATCCACTCCCTTTACCAGCACCTGCCCTTTCTTCACATCCCAGAATCGGGTCAGCAGGCTTGCAATGGTGGATTTACCGCCGCCGGAGGGTCCCACCAAGGCGGTCATCTGTCCCTGATTGATGGTAAAGGAAATGCTGCGAAGAACCTCCTTCTCCTCTCTTTGATCTCCGTTTCCGGCGGAATCAGTTTCCCTACCGGAACCAGCCATCCCGCCAGTATCAATCTTCCCATCAGTACCAGCCATCCCGCCAGTATGATAAGCAAAGCTGACATTTTGGAATGCAACCGCCGGTCCCTCATAAGCCGTTGGAATGGCACTTCGCCCCTCATTGGGCAGCTGGCGTTCTGCAAATACTGCTTCCATCCGGTCCATACAGCTATCCATTACAGTCAGCCGCGCGCTCTGCATATATAAAGCCCGAACCGGACCATACAGTTCAAACACAAACAGCATAATTCCGATAAAATGTGTTACCTCCAGAGAACCTATGTTCATCAGATATACCGAAAACCCAATGATCATCACAGCGCCGATGCCGTAAAGGGTGTTCAGCTTCCGCTGCCACGGGCAAACCGCCTCTTCAAAATGAATACTGGTGCGGCAGCTTTCCCGGAAATTGTCGGACAACTCTTTGGACTTTTCTCCCAACAGATTGTAGGTCTTAATGATTCCAATGCCTTCTATGAAATCCAGCACTGCCTTCGTCAGATTTTCACTTTGCTCCTGACGAATGACAGAATCCTTCAAGTTCTCCTGATTCATCCCGTCTGCAATGAGAACCACCAGCAGCAGGATCCCAACCGCCGCAAGCCCCAGACGCCAATCTAATGCCAGAAGAAACAGCATCATGATAGCCTGTGCAAACAGATAGCTCATCATATCTGCCAGCATCGTCATGCAGTTTTCTTCTACAAATACCATATCTGTGGATAAAACCGAGCTGATCTTGCCGATATTTCCCTCTGTAAAATATCCCATAGGCATATTCCGCAGGTGATTGCCCAACTGCATACGCTTATCGGCAAACATCATAAAACCAGCCGCCGACTGCAGCCGGTCAGAAAGATTCTGAAACAATACCTGGAGAAGCAGACAAAGCAGCATGGCAGCTCCGCTCCACAGGCACAGTCTCTCATCCATGGTTCCGTAGTAAAATGCAGAAAGCACCAGAAACGCCAGACCAACGGGGGCCTTTGCCAGCAGGGATTTTAAAAAAGAAAAGATAAATGCTGTCTGGATTCGTCTCTTATAAGGGCCGGAAGCCTCCAAAATTCGTTTCATTAATCGGATCATACCTGTTTTCCCTCCTTTTCCTCCCTATGGACGGCTTGTTTTGTATCCGTTTTTCCTGTATCGGCTTTCCCCGTACCAGCTTTCCCTGCGCCGTCTTTCTCTGCACCATCTTTCCCTTCATCGGGCTTCCCTGCGCTGACCTTCCACCTTGCGCTGCCCTCTGCTGCCTGCCACAGCCTCTGATAAGCCTGGCAGCGGTCCAGAAGCTGCCCGTGAGTACCTGCATCGGCCAGATTCCCATGCTCCAGGACGCAGATCTGGTCTGCATTTCGAATGGAATTCAGCCGGTGGGCAATGACGATCACGGTTTTATCTTGAATAACCTGTGCGATTGCTGCATTCATCTTCTCTTCATTCTCTGGATCCATGAATGCTGTGGCCTCATCCAAAACGATAACAGGCGCGTTCTTTAAGATAGCCCTTGCAAGGGAGATCCGCTGACGCTCGCCGCCGGAGAGCTGCTTGCCGCCGTCGCCTGCCATGGTATCAATCCCATTCTCAAGCCTTGCCAGAAATTCATCACACTGCGCCTTTCTTGCTGCCTCCAGCACCTCCTCATCGGTGGCATCCAGTCTTCCCAGACGGATATTTTCCTTCAAGCTCATGTTAAACAGAAACTGTTCCTGAGACACATAGGAGATTTCCTGATTCAGCGCTTCCAGGCTCATATCCCGTATATCCTGGCCGCCGATCTGAATAGAACCGCTGCCTACATCGTAGAAATGCACCAGAAGCTTTGCCAGCGTGGATTTTCCGCTTCCCGACTCTCCCACCAGCGCGGTCATCGTTCCCTCCTTCACGGTAAAGGATACGTTGTGAAGCACCTCCTCTTCCTTATAAGAAAAACGAACATGTTCAAAGGAAACGGAATGATCGCTGCCAGAAAATGGCCTGTCACTCTGCTTGATGGGCTCCGCCCCCATCATCTGCTCCAGGCTGTCGATCTTATAATTCACCTGCGGCATAGTGGATAAAAAGCTCAGCGCCCGGAGAAGAGGCGCGCCTACTCCGAAGGACATGCAGAGAACCAGAACCAGATCCGACAGCTCCGACTGTCCCTTCAGCACCAGATATCCGCCAACCGGCAGTGTAAACAGCACCACGCAGGGAATCAGGCTGTTGTACAGCGCCATCCAGGGCCAGCAGGCCTGATACCATTTCAATGTAAAATCCCGATAGCGTTTCACATCCTCCTCAAACCGGCGGTAGGAGACCCGATCCCGGTTAAAAACCTTTACCACCTCCATACCGTTGATATACTCCACGATGGTATTATTCATCCTGCGGGCCGCAGCATAATAATTTTTCATATCTCTGGAGCCGATCTGGTACATCATCATCATGGCCCCCATCCCGAAGGGCAGGGAGCACAGAGATAGAAGCGCCAGCTTCCAGTCCACGAAAAACATGGCAGCAAACACAAACACTGGTATAGAAAGATTGGCGATTCCCTCCGGAAGGGCGTGAGCCAAAAGAAGCTCGATGGATTCGATGTCATCTATAAACATTTTTTTAACCGCGCCGATCCCCTTTTCCTGGACAGCCCCCAGCGGCAGCTTCTCCAGCTTCCCCTGGAGCGAGATCCGAAAATTCTCCAGAGTGTGATAAGCCGCCAGATGAGATAGAGAAAGTCCATATACATAAAGCACCGCATACAAAAGCTGGAAGATGGCGATGGCTGCGATCCTCCCAGCCGCATATCCTGCAGAAAGCCTCTGGTGATTTAAAAGCGGGTCAATCAACTGATACACGAACAAAAACGGCACAACACTGCACAATACAGCTGCCAGGAGAACCACCGCTGCCGCATATGTGGTTCTTCGATACTCTCCGGCATAAAATAAAACCTTTTGAAACAAAGCACTTACCTCCTTTAACCATTTCGCAACTGTCCAGTACCTTCACTGGAACGTATATCGGACGCTGAGCCTGCAGCCTTTCGTTCCACGGCCCGCTCTCCGGTTCTTTTCCGCCAGGTCGTCCTTCTGTTACTTCACAGGAGAAAATCCCAGCACACCATGCCAGTCAAACATACGGCATACCAGCCTGCAGTGTTCCTGAAGCTGCTCCCAGTTATAGCCGTGAATGAACGGTTCATAGATGGTAGCCCAAAAAGCGGTCAGCAGAATGTGCATCTCCTCCTGAGATATGTTCACAGCACTAAGACCTCTCCGGTAAGCTTCCCGGTAATAGGCATACGTTGACTCCGTCATTTTCTCCACCCAATCGTGCTGGAAATGGGAATAGCAGGTTCCTTCTGCACAGGTGAGCAGCAGCACAAAGCCGTCGTGGCGGTCATACAAATACTGAAACCACCAATTCATATAGCCCTCATCCATATCCCATGCCCGAATCAGCTCCTCATCGGGCAGCGCATCCAGCTTCACGGAGCTTTTCACCTGCAGCACCTCATTCAGATCCGCCACCGTATCCGCCACCACCGCACAGAACAGCTCTTCCTTTCCTTTATACCGCTTATACAGCGCTCCGGTTGTAACCTGGGCCTTTTCGCAGATGGTCTTTAAGGATGCCTTCTCAAATCCCAATTTTAGAAATTCCTGCCTTGCGCTCTCCAAAATCCGCGGATCAATGGAGTGGTCTGCTTTTGCCATGTCAATTCCTCCTGTTTTAAAACAAAAATAGCTACATTGATAATTTGATTATCGATAATCTAATTATCAATGTAGCACCAGTCTGTCCTGCTGTCAAGAGCTTCGTTTCAATTGCGTTTTTTTCTCATTTTCTCATACGATTTCACCGATACTGCCGCTTCCAATCTGCAAAATCCCAGGTTTTCAAAAATCTTGCTGCCGCCCGCTTTCCATTTTCAAATAATGCCTGACATTCCTCCTGGCTGATGTCGAAATCAACTGCACCGATCTTTTTCACGGATCCTCCGATTTCTACCTGAGTTGGAATCTGTATGGTCCGCTCCTGATCTCCGTCCATAACGCGGCTGTGATCGACGGCATCCATGCAGGTGGCAACAATCGACTTTAAATAATCCACAAGATTTCCTTCCGCCCTGCAGGTCTGACTGCAGGCACAGCTTCCCTGCTTTCCGTCAGAAAACCGAAATCCAAGAGTGGGCCGCTTCTGGCCGGCGCTGCCGTCATCCAATGTCCAGATGGGGAAATTGCTGAGCAGGCCGCCGTCCACGATCAGATGCACCTTCCCCCTCTGATCCTTCAGCCGCACCGGCTGGAAAAAGATAGGAATACTGACGCTCATCCGAACGGCAGCGGCAATGGAAAAGGAGCCTGGAATGATTCCCAGCTCCTTTAAATCATCAGGAAGGATCAGAAGCTTCCTGGCTGTCAGGTCGCTGGCTGTGATCTTTAAGCGTCTTCCCGTTTTTTCGATATCGCGAAAGGTATGAACGCCCTTTCGAAGCAGCAGTTCCTCCATCCACTGCTCCAGGTAGTCGGTATGATAGATGCCCAGACGCAGGAGAATGGAAAGGGCCTTCCCCGCCGTTCCAAAGTAATCGATCCAATCCTTTCCCTTTAGTTTCAGATAATCCAGGGATTCCATCTCCGTTTTCAATTCCCGGCTGCTGTAGCCGGCAGCCAGCAGAGCTGCCACGATTGCCCCTGCAGAGGAGCCTGCCAGATCTGCAAACCGAAAACCTGCCCGCTCTATCTCCCAGGCAGCTCCCACATGACCGATTCCCCGGACTCCGCCGCCCTCAAATACTCCGTTGCATTGCTTCATTCTGCTCCATACGGTTTCCATGTACGTTTACTCAAACATATGAGAGGAGCTGCTGCTTTACAACTGTATTTTTTGTCCGCGTCAAAACCGTCGCCTCTTACCCCAGAGCCACATCCAGCGCCATCATCACCGTAAAGCCAGCCGCAAACAAAATCGTTCCAATATTGGAATGCTGCCCTTCTGACATTTCCGGAATTAGTTCTTCCACTACTACATACAGCATGGCGCCGGCTGCAAAGCTGAGAAGGTAAGGCAGGAACGGGATCACATAATGAGCAGCCAAAATCGTCAGCAGCGCTCCCACCGGCTCAACGGCACCGGACAGCACTCCATAGATGAATGACTGCGTCTTACTGGCCCCTTCTGCCCGCAGAGGCATGGAGATAATCGCGCCCTCCGGGAAGTTCTGGATCGCAATACCCAGGGAAAGCGCCAGCGCTCCCAGGGCGGTAATCCCGGCATTTCCTGCCTGAAAGCCTGCGTACACCACCCCCACAGCCATGCCTTCCGGCAGATTATGAAGCGTAACCGCCAGTACCAGCATGGTAGTACGCTGAAGGCTGCTCTTCGGTCCCTCCGCTTCCTTGCTGTTCATGTGAAGATGAGGGACTGCGCGGTCCAGAAGCAGCAGAAACAGGATTCCCAGCCAGAATCCGATGACCGCCGGCAGGAAAGACCAGGTTCCCATCCCCTCTGCCTGTTCCATAGCCGGGATCAGCAGACTCCAGACGGACGCCGCCACCATAACTCCGGCTGCAAAACCGGTTAATGCCCGCTGCACCAGCTGATTCATAGCCCCTCTCATGAAAAATACGCAGGCGGCGCCTAAGGTCGTTCCCGCAAACGGAATTAAAATTCCAACCATCATTTCCTTTGTCATCATCTGGCCTCCCTGTTCTTTCTGTCAAACACACGGTTGCTCCTTCATGAAGCTGAATCCCAAAATTCATTCATACCGTGTGTTTATTCAGAAGCTTCCTGCTCTGCTCCTCCATCTCCGTACCGTTCCAGGAAATGATGCCGTTTTCCCTGATCCTTGTAGGCAATGATCGTGCTTAAGTTTACATTCTCCACGCTTTTGAAAATGTTGCTTTCCACAAATGGATTTATCTTTTTCATCTCTGCAATCAGATGCTTTACCTCCATCCGCTTGGACACCTGGACGCCGTCCGGGCTGCAGGTGGAGCAGTTTTCCGTAAAGCGGCAGGCACACTGGATAAAATGCAGGTGATTGTAATCCCTCCAGCGCTTAATGTCCTCCTCCCGGATCAGGTACATAGGGCGGATCAGCTCCATTCCCTCAAAATTGGTGCTGTGCAGCTTGGGCATCATGGTCTGTACCTGACCGCCGTACAGCATTCCCATCAGAATCGTTTCGATCACATCGTCATAGTGATGGCCAAGGGCGATCTTATTGCAGCCAAGCTCCTTTGCCTTGCTGTACAGATAGCCTCGCCGCATCCGGGCGCATAAGTAGCAGGGAGATTTCTCCACATCATAAACCGCCTCAAAAATATCCGACTCGAAGATGGTGATGGGAATATTCAGCAGCCTGGCATTATTCTCAATCACCTGGCGGTTGACTGCGCTGTAGCCTGGGTCCATCACCAGAAATACCAGTTCAAAGTGAAATTTATTATGCCGCTTCAGCTCCTGGAACAGCTTGGCCATCAGCATGGAATCCTTGCCTCCGGAGATGCAGACTGCGATCCGGTCATTCTCCTGAACCAGCTCATAGTCGTTGATTCCCCGGGCAAATCTGGAAAATAAGTCCTTGTGAAAACGCTTGCGGATACTTTTCTCCACCTCTTCTGCCTTCGTCAGGATGTTCCCGCCTTCCTTCTCGTTCTCCTTCTTCTGCGCCTCTCTGGCTTGATCCAGATCCTCCTGTGCGGCAGCCTTCTGCCTCAGCTCCCTTGTTCCTGCATCCTTCTCCTGCTCCCGCTTCATATCCTCTAAAAGCCAGCCCATATATCCGCTGGTCAGACTGTAGGCGTCCACTCCCAGCTCCCGCAGCCGCTGTGCCATATCCCGGCTGAAAATGCCTTTTGTGCAGTAAAGAATCACCTTCTTATGAGACGGCAGCGCCGGAAGTTCTCCTTCCAGCCCTTCCTCCAGCTTGTCCTGCGGAATATTGACCGCACCTGGAAGCATTCCGTATGCCGCAGATGTCTCATTTCGGATGTCTACCAGCTGGTAGGTTCCATCCTCCATTGATTCAATATCCTTCCATGTAAGTTCTAAACCATGCTCGTTCATCCAAACAAATCCTTCCTGTGCTCATCCACTATCCCATCATTTCGATAGGTTGTATAGGAATGATATTCGTTTTTGAACGGCTTGTCAATCCCTCCCGGTAAAAATATTCCTCAGCGCACATGCCACTGACAACGAGGAAAGGTTCCCATCGCTGTATGAAACGTTTTTTGTTTCGCAGAACGCACTTTTCTATGAAATAAAAAAGCCGCACAATCATCACATTGGATCATTGTGCGGCAAAACAGGAAGCGCTTACTGAACTGCACTCCTGATTGATGCTGCCTACCGGCTTACATGAAATGCCTCAAAGCCTGGATATACGCTGCCATCACCCAGCTCCTCCTCGATCCGCAGAAGCTGATTGTACTTGGCCACACGCTCTGAACGGCTTGGCGCGCCGGTCTTGATCTGGCAGGTATCCAGAGCAACTGCCAGGTCTGCAATGGTAGTATCCTCCGTCTCGCCGGAGCGGTGGGATGCGATCGCTGTATATCCCGCACGATGGGCCATCTTAATGGCTTCAAGGGTCTCGGATACCGAGCCGATCTGATTTAACTTGATCAGGATCGAATTACCGCAGCCAAGCTCGATTCCCTTCTTCAATCTCTCGGTATTGGTGACAAACAGGTCGTCTCCTACCAACTGAACCTTATTGCCCAGTTCCTTTGTTAATAACTGCCAGCCTTCCCAGTCTTCCTCATCCAGAGCATCCTCGATGGAAATGATCGGGTACTTCTCCACAAGCTTCTTCCAGTGAGCAATCAGCTCCTCAGAGGTAAAATGAAGTCCGGTCTTCGGCAGTACATACTCGCCCTTCTTCTCACCCTTCCACTCGCTGGATGCTGCATCCATGGCAAGAACAAAATCCTTTCCCGGCTCATAGCCTGCTTTTCTTACCGCCTCCAGAATGTACTGGATTGCTTCCTCATCACTTGCTAAATCCGGCGCAAATCCTCCCTCGTCGCCAACTGAGGTAGCCAGACCCTTGGACTTTAACAGAGCTGCCAGGGCGTGGAACACCTCTGCGCACCAGCGAAGTCCTTCCTTAAAGCTGGGAGCGCCTGTCGGCATGATCATAAACTCCTGAACATCAACGGTATTGGCTGCATGTGCGCCGCCGTTTAAAATATTCATCATAGGAACTGGAAGACGGTTTCCGGAAATGCCGCCTAAAAAACGATACAGCGGAATATTCATGGAAATTGCTGCAGCTCTGGCACAGGCGATGGAAACAGCAAGGATGGCATTTGCGCCAAGCCGGGACTTATCCTTAGTGCCGTCTGCCTGGATCATGGCACGGTCAACTGCATAAATATCCGATGCGTCCATTCCGGTAATTGCATCACAGATCACAGTATTAATATTTTCTACTGCCTTAGAAACGCCTTTCCCTAAATAGCGGCTCTTATCGCCGTCTCTCAGCTCTAATGCTTCAAATTCACCGGTAGATGCTCCGCTTGGCGCAGTACCTCTTCCAACAGTACCGTCTGCCAGGATCACCTCCGCCTCTACCGTAGGATTTCCTCTGGAATCCAAAATTTCTCTGCCGATTACCTTCTCAATCTCTAAATACTCCATCACTCTGAAATCTCCTTTCGATCCGCTGCAGACGATCCTCACTGGAAGGCGGGACTTCCTTCCAGTGAACAGGCAGACCAGGCTGCCTGTGATTTTCTATGAGGAGTCCGCATGATTTATTCAAATGAAGTTAGCTTTGACTAACCTAATTTATTATATCGGATCGGAGAGAAAAAGACAAGTGGGTAACTGACGGCTTTTTCTCAATAGTCTGTGGTAACAGCAATCTGAATCAATCAAGCACTCTTCTCCATTATATACATATCAAGAAACCCAAAATCACGCAGGAAAATAATTCCATCCAATATCCCTGCCACATAAGTAAGCGTCAGCTCACATTCTGACGCATCCGACCGGGTGCTTAAAAGTCCATCGATCAGCTCCCGCTGCTGATCTGTCAATTCCATTTCATAATAAGCCTTATCCGCTTCACAGGCAAGCTCCAAAAGCCGTTTATATTCCGGGCAATCCTTTACATAACGGCAGAATGCCTGCTCGCGGAATCTTGCCGCCAGCTGCAATAAGGTGTCCTCCAATGTACTTTTCTCTGTCCGTTTCATTGATCCCATCCTTCCTTCGTCCAAATCTTACATTTGAATCATCACCTATATTTTACTACAAGAAACAGAAAAAGTCATTGAATTACAAGTTGAATATACGGGGTATTTTTTCCCTTTTTTATCCAGCCAGGATCATTATGACCGAAAAAAATAAGACTCCTGTTTCCAGGAATCTTACCCTCTTATCACTTATTTTCTATTTTGCTAGGAAACGCTTCTTTTACTTCTCCGTTTTCCCATTCTCCCGGGTCTTTTCTCTCAGGATCCGGACCATCTCTTCTTTTGTGTAATCCTTAAGCATCACCTTCTGCCCATTTACATAGATGGTTGGAACTCCTGTTACCTGAAGAACCTTTCTGGAATATGTGCAGGCCTCCCGCTGCTTCTCTGAGTAAACGCCAGCAAGCAGCGCCTGGCGGAAGGAATCCGTTTCTAAGCCGGCTCTTTCAGCAAGCTGTACTAAAACCTCCAGATCACCAATATCCTTTTCCTCGATAAAGTAGGCTCGATACATCAAATCGCTGTAGGCCCTGCCCCAGCCCTTCTCCTCTGCAAAATGCCAGCCTTCAAAGGCAAGCCTGGTATAAGGGCGGGGAGACACCGCCGGCGGAAGCTTCATATCCAGGCCAAGCTGTCTGGCCGGCTCCACCAAAACCTGGTATCTGGCTTTTCTTTTCTCATCATGATACGTATCTACCCGCTCCTGGGGCTCTTCTGTCAGCTCCATAGGCTGGATTCGGATATCTGCCTGGATTCCCATTTCCTCCAGCGCCTGCCCCAGGGCCTCCTTCGCCACCAGGCAGTAGGGGCAGACAAAATCTGTAACAAATAAAATATCTAACATTACAATGATCCTCCTTGCTTATACACGGTTTACAAGATCCCGAAGCCCATACCGCTGCAATCAGAAGCCTTCCTTGCGTCTCTGCCTGCGCAGCTCATCCCGCCTGACTCCGGCTTCCCACTCCAGTCTTTCCTCTTCTGTTTCCAGAAGCAGACCAGGAACCGGACAGGGCTTATCCCCCTTCACTGCGACAAACACCAGATAGGCCCGGTTTACCAGCTCCCGCCGTCCATCTAAATACTCCACATAGGTATCTACCCGAACCTCCATGGAGGTTCTTCCCACATGAGTCACCCTTGCCACCAGAACCGCCGTCTGCCCCGGCAGCACCGGTTTTGTAAACTGCAGGCTGTCTACCGCAGCAGTGGTCACTGGAGAACCTGCATGACGCCTGGCTGCCATTCCGCCGATCTCATCGATCCATGCCATCAGATTGCCGCCGAAAAGACGTCCGGCGGAATTGGTGTGCCGTGCCCGTATCATATAAGCCTGCTCGGTCAGAGAATCTGAGACGCGTTTTACATTGGGATAATTCTCTGCATATTGTTCTGCATTCTGCTCCATATTTTTCCCCTTCCTTTTCTCCTGCTGAAATCCATAACCCGTTTCCTATCTTCCCGGCAGCTAAAACCCTTCTTTTCTTCTCTGCCGGCGTAGCTCATCACGCTTCTCTCCAGCTTCCCATTCCTGCTTTTCCTCTTCCGTTTCCAGGATCAGACGCGGAACATGGCATGTGATTCCATCCTTCATGGATACCAGCACCATATAAGCCCGGTTTACCTGCTGACGGCGCCCATTTAAGTCCTCCACAAAGGTATCCACCCGCACCTCCATGGAACTGTTTCCCACATGTGTTACCCGTCCCACTAAAACCGCCGTCTGCCCCGGCAGCACCGGCTTAGTAAACTGAAGGCTGTCCACCGCCACCGTCACCACAGTGGTATTGGCATGACGCCTGCCGACGATAGACGCGGTTTCGTTGATCCAGGACATCAGGTTCCCTCCGAATAAGCGCCCGGCTGCATTGGTATATCTGGCTCTCACCTCATAGGCCTGCTCCGTCAGCGATTCCTTTACCCGTTTTGCTCTCTCCTGCTCCATAGCTTCCCCTTTTCTTCTCATTATGCTGCATCTGCAGATTTTCGGTCCGCAGAATTCTCATATGATAAATTATACGGTTATATTTCGGTGAATGCAATCAGGATGACCATTGTTTTTTGTACTTTTTTCTGTGACAGCTTCCCCTTGCACATGACTAGCTTTCTGCTTATAATATCTGTAATTACAACTTAAGACTGGAGCTTTCATATGAAAATTTTAATTGTAAGACACGCTGACCCGGACTATACTATCGATTCCCTGACCCCTACCGGATGGAAGGAGGCAAAGCTGCTTTCCCGCCGCCTTTCTAAGCTGGAGGTACAGGCCTTTTATGTCTCACCGCTGGGACGTGCCAAGGACACAGCTTCCCTGACGCTGAAAAAGATGCATCGGAAAGCCAGGATCTGCTCCTGGCTTCAGGAATTTCCTCCCAGAATCCAGCGCCCGGATAAAGCGGGAAACAGCATTGTCTGGGACTGGCTTCCTGCTGACTGGACGAAGGAGCCTCGCTACTTTGACCCCTCCTTATGGTACACCACGGATATCATGAAAGAAGCACAGGTGGGGGAAACCTACTGCAAAGTAACGAAGGCCTTTGACCGGCTCCTGGCCTCCCACGGCTATGACCGTGAGGGAGCATACTACCGCGCCTCCCATCCCAATGAAGATACCATCGTTCTGTTCTGCCACTTCGGCGTGGAATGCGTGCTGTTAAGCCATCTGCTGGGCATCTCACCGATGATCCTATGGCATGGCTTCTGTGCCGCTCCTTCCTCCGTCACTACGGTAGCAACAGAAGAACGCAGAAAAGGGATCGCAGCCTTCCGCATGCTTTCCTTTGGAGATACCTGCCACTTGTATGCAGCAGGCAGACAGCCCTCCTTTGCCGCCAGGTTCTGCGAAACCTATGATAATATGGAGCAGCGGCACGATTAAATCGTTTTCTTTCAGCGGCTTATATGCGATTTAAAAATTACATATAAGCTGCTTCAATTTTTCTACGGCTTTGATTCTTCCCGAATTAGGAAAACCGCTCTTGACAATTCATTTCTGGTAAAGTTGCCCTGTATCTATTTCTTCCCGCTCATCCGGCTCATGATCCAGACAGCTCCCATAATAATCAGACAGGCTGCAAAGATTCCGCCCATCCCCTTTACCATGATCTCCAGCGATATCATGAAATTTTCCATCATAATAAATCCCTTCCTTTCTCTGCTTCATCCATTTTTCGTAACTATTCAGCACCCGCACAGTTACGAGGAAAAATCCATGGCTCCCTTACAGGAATCTGGTCACAAGATTAATCACAATCCCGCCTGCAATCACCGATGCGATCTGCCCGGACACATTGGCCCCGGCTGCATGCATCAGGATAATATTTCCCGGCTCCTCCTGAGCTGCCAGCTTCTGAACCACTCGTGATGACATAGGAAATGCGGAGATACCAGCCGCACCGATCATGGGATTGATCTTCTTTTTCCGGAACAGATTAATGAACTTGGCAAATACCACGCCGCCGATGGTATCAAAGACGAAGGCCAGAAGGCCGATGGCCATGATCATAATGGTGTCCACATTGACAAATGCCTCCGCCCGCATGCTGAAAGAGATGGTGATACCTAAAAGCAGGGTAATCAGATTGGCCAGCTCATTCTGCGCTGTATCGGATAAGGTCTTTAACACACCGCATTCCCGCAGCAGATTGCCGAACATCAGGAAACCAACCAGCGCCACAGAGGCGGGAGCGATAAAACCGACAATGATGGTGGTTACGATGGGAAACGCGATCCGCATGGTTTTCGACACGCTTCCCGGCTGATACTCCATGTGGATCGTCCGCTCCTTCTTCGTGGTTACCAGCTTAATGGCAAAGGGCTGTACAATGGGCACCAGCGCCATGTAGGAGTAAGCCGCCACAGCGATCGCTCCCACATATTTCGAGTGAAGGATCTGGGATACCAGAATGGAGGTAGGACCGTCTGCCGCACCGATAATGCCGATGGACGCCGCATCCTTCAAATCAAACCCCATCAGCGTTGCCGCACAAATTGCAAAAAAGATACCGAACTGTGCCGCCGCTCCAAAAAGAAACATAACCGGCTGGGATAACAGCGGACCAAAGTCGATCATAGCTCCGATGCCGATAAAGAGAAGCACCGGCATTACCTCCGACGCCTCGATCCCCACCTCAAAGAGCCACTGGATCACACCGTTCACTTCACCTACGCCGGACATGACCTGATTAATAACACCGCTGGCAGGCAGATTCACCAAAATCGCTCCAAAGCCCATGGGAAGAAGCAGAGACGGCTCATACTCCTTCTTTACCGCCAGCCAGATCAGCAGAATTCCCACTCCGTACATCACAAGCTGCTGCCACGTTACATTCATGATTCCTTCTAACAAATACTCCATACATGTTCCTCCTTCTCGTCTGAATCCAGGCAGATATTTCCAATTTCCACAGAATATCCTATCTGCCTTGCCCCATGCTTTCGCCTGAAAAAAGAAAAAGACCTTTATTACAGAACAAAAGCCCTGTAATAAAAGTCTTGCTATTTCAATTCCCAGCGGACTGACTCAGGCCGCAGCCTGCCCTTCAATCGTTCTGACGCTTAAGAATCCACTTGCTGTATGATTTGCAGTGGAAGCTACTCCCTTTTACTACTGTTAGTATTATACCGCAGGAATCCGGAAATGTCACACCCTTTTTCACTGATTTTGTGTTAATTTTTTGTTAATCGTTTCAATATAGAATCTTATATATTTTCAGTTTTTCATCATATCAAGAACCCATTGCGGGGTTCTCTCTCTCCAGCGCACCCAGTACGAGCAGATCTCCCGGCATATGGAGGACACC
>JAUNOF010000148.1 GCA_030537215.1 Lachnospiraceae bacterium | reverse complement strand
GAATTCTCCACGGCGGGATTTATTATGAAAGTAAGTTTATTTCAAAAAAGCTTTAGCAGGAAACGGCCTGCCTCTACTTGGTCTCCGGAGTGAATTTTACGATCACATAGTCGCCCAGTGCGTGGGAAACCGGGATGGAGAAGTAGATCTCCCCCTGCTTTTCATAGCTGAAGGAGGAGGGCCAGGTTCCGTCAGCATCCAGCGGGAAATCAGCATGCTGGAATATGTCGGTGTAGAATTCAATGTTCATAGCAGCACGTTCCGCTAATGCGCTGGAAAGCCGGTCGCCGCTCAGACCGTCGAACTGAACGTCATCACTCATCAGATAGCCCGCCATGGTATAGGGATCGGTATAGTCGCTGAAGCCCAGATCCTTGCCGGAAGTTAAATCCACCGTATTGGTATAGAAAAGATTCACCGGGTGTGCGGCTCCTTCTATCGATGCGGTGCCGGTATAAACGGCAGAGATCCGTTTCCTGGAAATGGAAGAAACCTGACAGCTGATGTCAAGGGTAAGGCTTCCAGAATCTTCGGAAAAGGTTTTTAAAACAGCAAGTGCATTGTCCTTCAAAAGCTGATTGATCTGCTCCTGCTTCGTCTTATCGGTCATGTTGGAAATGGTAGGATAGCGGATGGAGATGTTATTGTCTGGATCGGTGTAAAGAGAGATTTCGTAAGAAATACTCTCTCCCTTGGATACTGCCGCAGAGGATTCGCCTGGACTTTCTAACGTAACCTTTACGGGAGCTTCCGTGGTCTGGGGTGCTGCAGTCTGGGCAGAGCTGGAGTCTGACGATGCAGTATGGATGGTAGATAGATCGATCGGTTCCGGTGTTTCCCGGCTGGAGCAGGCAACTGCAAAAACAGCACCTGCGATCACAACTGCGGACAAAGCAGCAGCGATTATAATATTGCGGTTCATCATATGATCCTCTCCTTTGCGTAAAAACTGCTGTATTTTGATGATGAAGCGGAATGCCATTTATAACATTTTTATCATATCAGAAAAACATGGACAGGTTTTGAAGAAAAGCTTACGAAATTCGAAATAAATTGTGTCATATTTTGGACAGGAAAAATAAAAATGCAGAAAAAACAATTTCTGACAAAAATATTAAAAAATTATAAAAATTAGTTGACACTAACTTTGAAATATGCTATTATACCAAACGTAGGTGAAAGTTATTCTCAACTAACCAAATCATACTTGACTAACTAAGGGAGAGGAGCGGTAATGATGCCTTTAACGATGGCGAGAGCTGGCGAAATCAACCAGATCAAGAAAGTGGGCGGTAAGGAAGAAACCCGCAGGTTTCTGGAGAGCTTAGGGTTTGTAACCGGCGGTGAGGTAACTGTTATTTCAGAAATCAACGGCAATGTGATTGTAAACGTAAAGGAATCCAGAGTTGCAATCAGCCGTGAGATGGCAAATAAAATATATGTGTAAAAAGGAGAATCCGTCATGGAAACATTAAGAGATGTAAGCTGCGGAAAATCCGTAAAAGTGGTTAAGCTCCACGGCGAGGGCGCTGTGAGACGCCGTATCATGGATATGGGAATTACCAAAGGCACAGAAGTATATGTTCGAAAGGTGGCTCCATTAGGAGATCCGGTTGAAGTAACCGTCAGGGGCTATGAGCTGTCGCTGCGCAAGGAAGATGCACAGATGATAGAGGTTCAGGGCTGATTTCATGTTAGGCAAAATGGAGTTAGGCCGCCTTTATTTTTTGATAAAGGGTTAGAATGGTCTAACTAAAATTGAGACCTCTGGTTAGAAAAATCTAACTGGGTTAGAAGCGTTAAACTGGAAGATGCCATGTGAATGGCTTTTTTGGAAGCTTCTCAAGCCAGTGTCTGCCAGATGGGAATGAAGAGGAGGAAATGAAAAATGTCTGTGAAAATTGCTTTAGCCGGCAACCCGAACAGCGGTAAGACTACCTTGTTCAATGCATTGACCGGTTCCAACCAGTTTGTAGGAAACTGGCCTGGTGTAACCGTAGAAAAGAAGGAAGGAAAGCTGAAAGGCCATAAGGATGTTGTGATTATGGACCTTCCAGGTATTTATTCCTTATCCCCATACACGTTGGAAGAAGTTGTTGCCAGAAATTATCTGATTACCGAGCGTCCAGATGCCATTTTAAATATTGTTGATGGTACCAACCTGGAGAGAAACTTATATCTGTCCACGCAGCTGATGGAGCTGGGAATCCCGGTTGTCATGGCTGTCAATATGATGGATATTGTGGCGAAAAACGGCGATAAGATCAATATTAAGAATTTAGGCCGTGACCTTGGCTGCGAGGTTGTTGAGATCTCCGCATTAAAGGGAACCGGCATCACCGAGGCTGCTAATAAGGCAGTAGCTGCTGCTGAGAAGAAGAACAAGAGTCTTCCGGTACATCACTTCGGAAAGGCGGTTGAGAGCTGCCTGGAGGAGATTGAAAGCTATCTGGACGGAAGCATTCCGGAGGAGCAGAAGCGTTTCTATGCAATCAAGCTGTTTGAGCGCGATGAGAAGATCCAGAACACCATGAAGTCGGTTCCAGATGTGGAGCGTCTGATCACAGGGCTGGAGGATTCTCTGGATGACGATGCAGAAAGCATTATCACCAACGAGCGCTATACATATATTTCCCAGATCATTAAGGACTGCTATGCAAAGGCAAACAAGAATCAGTTAAGCGTATCGGATAAGATCGACCGCATCGTAACCAACCGTATCCTGGCTCTGCCGATTTTTGCCGCTGTTATGTGGGTAGTATATTATGTTTCTGTAACCACAGTAGGTACTATCGTAACAGACTGGACCAATGATGTGCTGTTCGGCGAGATCATTCCTCCGGCAATCGAGAGCGTTTTAGTCAGCATCAACTGTGCAGACTGGCTGCAGGGTCTGATCCTGGATGGTATTGTAGCTGGTGTGGGTGCTGTACTTGGATTCGTTCCGCAGATGCTGGTTCTGTTCATCTTCCTGGCATTCCTGGAGGCATGCGGATATATGGCCAGAATCGCATTTATCATGGACCGTATCTTCCGTAAGTTCGGCTTATCTGGTAAGTCCTTTATCCCAATGTTAATCGGTACTGGCTGCGGCGTGCCAGGTGTTATGGCTTCCCGTACCATTGAAAATGACAGAGACCGTAAGATGACCATCATGACCACCACATTCATTCCTTGTGGTGCAAAGCTGCCGATCATTGCTTTGATCGCAGGTGCATTATTTGACGGAGCTTCCTGGGTAGCACCAAGTGCTTACTTCGTAGGAATTGCAGCAATCATCTGCTCCGGTATTATTTTAAAGAAGACTTCTATGTTTGCAGGCGATCCGGCTCCCTTCGTTATGGAGCTTCCAGCATACCATATGCCAACGGTAGGCAATGTACTCCGCAGTATGTGGGAGCGCGGCTGGTCCTTCATCAAGAAGGCTGGCACTGTAATTCTGTTATCCACCATCTTTGTATGGTTCACCTCTTCCTTCGGCTTCGTAGACGGAAGCTTTGGTATGGTAGAGGACTTAAGCGATGGACTGCTGGCTAATATCGGCAGCGCGATCGCATGGCTCTTTACTCCTTTAGGCTGGGGAGACTGGAAGATGGCAGTTGCAGCAATCACCGGTTTGGTAGCAAAGGAAAATGTAGTTGGTACCCTGGGTATCCTGTTCGGCTTTGCTGAGGTGGCTGAGGACGGCGCTGAGATCTGGGGAACTCTGGCAAGCAGCTATACCACCGCTGCCGCATACTCCTTCCTGGTATTCAATCTGCTGTGTGCTCCTTGCTTTGCAGCAATCGGTGCCATCAAGCGTGAGATGAACAACGGAAAGTGGACCTGGTTTGCAATCGGCTATCAGACGGTTCTGGCATATGTAGTTTCTCTGTGTATATACCAGATCGGAACCTTTGTTACAGTAGGAACTTTCGGTATCGGAACCATCGTTGCAGCTGTTCTGGTGGTTGGATTTATTTATCTGTTAGTTCGTCCGGCAAAGAGCGGCGTTGGCGTTAAGGCAAAAGGTCTGGCTAAGGCTTAAGAATCTTATTACAATTTAGAATGTTTTAAGCGCGGCAGGACAGAATCGAAGGTTCTGCCGCCGCCTTATCCTTATGTTGGATGTCCGTAACAGAAGGAGATCATAAAAGGCGGCCGAAAGGTTCAGGATAGGCAAGAAGGAGGCAAGATCATGTGGCTGATTCAGAATATGGGAACAATTGTTACTGCTCTGGTGGTTTGCGGCATTGCATTTTTGTCTGCCAGATGTATCTGGAAGGATAAGAAAGCAGGAAAGAGCTGCGGAGGCTGCAGTGGCTGCAGCGGATGCAATGGCGGATGTCATAGCGTCGGCGGATGCGGCAGCCATGACAGCTAAATATTTGCATCTTAGAATGCCCATTGGGAAAGAGCAGAGGAAAGAGAGGAGGCATTGTCTGTGTGGCAGAAGGAACAGGTAATCAATGAACTGAAACGCAGAGGAAAAAGAATGACAAAGCAGCGGCTGCTTCTTTTGGATATTATTTTAGAAGGAAAGTACAGCTGCGGAAAAGAAATCTATTACGATGCCATTAAAATTGACCCAACCATCGGCTTAGCCACGGTCTACCGGATGCTTGCCACACTGGAGGAAATCGGTGCGGTAAATCGCTGCTATCAGTGCAGCCTTGAGCAGCAGGCCTGCGGTTATGAGGCTGCGGAGGCCGGCTGAAGAGGTGAGACAAAGTAGAGATGCTTTGTGAAAATGAATAATAATGAAATGAAAAACCTGGCAGGTTCCTTTGGAGGATCGGCTGGGTTTTTTTATTGTTACTGTTCACAGCACAGCTAAAAACAGCCGTTCTGTGAACAGTAACTTTTTATTTGCTGCCCAGGGCTGCGGGATTGGCATGGATTTGACTTATTGCGGCAAGTATATTAGAATGAAAGCAGTTATGGAACATTTGCTTGATTCAGCAAGATAGAAGGCCTGATTTGAAAGATATTTGGAAGATGGAGGAACAGGAATGGCAGGAACAGTAATCAGAAAGCATTATTATTTCAGCGGCAGGGTGCAGGGAGTTGGATTTCGGTATAAGGCAATGTACCTTGCCAGAAGTTTGGATCTGACTGGATGGGCGGAGAACCTTTGGGATGGAAGAGTGGAGATGGAGGTGCAGGGAGAGGCGGCTAAGATCAGCCGCCTGATTTCCAGACTCCAGGATGATCGGTTTATTGTAATCGATGATATCCAGGAGCGGGAGATTCCGGTTGTAGAAGAGCGGGGATTTGGGGTGAAAGGGTATTAAAAATTATGGAAATACCAGCACTGCAAAGTCCTTATTCTGCCAGCCAGCTTTCACCGGTGGCATAATCGATCTCCACACCTGGCTGTACGTTGTAGGCGAAAATATGAAAGCAGATGCCGGCTCCGTCATCTTCTACAGATTTTGCCTCCATTAAAAGTCCCTTTGCAAGAAGATCATCCCCTTCATAGATCGGCGTTACCCGGTACAGGACGTGATTTCCGGTTTCCTGGATGTATTCCGCCACCATATTTTCATAGGGAAGCATTCCAGATACATTTAAGTACCGGGTGCCGGTGATCAGATTTTGTTCATTGGCATTTTCACCAGTTAGCTGATAGCCGATCAGGTGGCAGCGGTTATACAGATATTTCCCTTCCACACAATCATATTTCACACTGTGCCATCCAGCAGGCTTGACCGAACTGATCGCTTCTCTTTTATCGGTGGGCATCAGATCGGTGCCGATATTCGCATAAGCGACTCCACATCTTCCCAGACCATCCAGTGCACTGTAGCTTTCAAAGGAGGTGCCCACCAGATCCTCCGGCGTGAAATACGGAATATTGTCATTGATCACCACCACCGGATCACCGGAATATTCCGGAAGCTCTGCAAGGGAAGCGACAGGAATGCTGCTGCTTAAAATATCCTGGGGCAGCGGTCCATTGGCTGCATCTTTCTGAGTCGTCTGCCTATCAGAAGCAGTCTGGGATTCGTCAGGGAAAAACTGGGATATGGAATCCTTCAGCTTGTCGGCCTGCTCCCTGGCCTCTGCAAACTGACTTTCTGTTATCCTTCCGCCGCTGACCTGTTCAAGCATCGGAGCCAGTTCATCTGGAATCGGCGAATGAAAGATAAGCTGTGCCATCAGCAGAATTGCTGCCAGAACGATAATAATGGCCGGTGTCTTTTTCTTCTGCATCGTTTTCTTTTGGGCGGATGTCTTTTTTGTTGATTGTTTCTGAACCGATTTCTTTTGTACCGATTTCTTTTGCACTGGTTTCTTTTGTGTTTTAGCTGCCATTAGTGGATTCCTTTCCTTTATCTTAAAATTAAACCTGTCTGACCCGATTGGTAAATCCGCGGAAACGCCAGCCATACAGGATGGCCCGGAAGATCCAGTCAATAAACATTCCCATCCAGGCTCCGATCACGCCGAATCCCCAGACTTTTACAAACAGATAGGCAAAGCCGATTCGGAATACCCACATGGAAAATACGGAAACTACCATAGTAAACCGGGCATCCAGTCCGGCCCGCAGAGCATCCGGCAAGGTAAAGGCAATGGGCCACACACTCATTGCACAGCTATGGAATAAGATCAGCTGTCTTGCCATCTCCGATGCCTCCAGGGACAGGTTATAGATCCCCACCATGGGACGGCACAGCAGCGCCATCACTCCGCAGATTCCGAAAAGCAGCACATAATTTACAGCCAGCAGCTCTTTTATATAGGTTTTCGCCTGATCGTACTCGCTTGCGCCCACACACTGTCCAACAATGGTGATTAATCCCAGCCCCAGAGCATTTCCTGGAAGATAATGAAGAGTAACCAGATTAGATGCCACTGCAAACCCGGCAATGGATGCCGTTCCTAAAGTGGATACGATGCTCTGAAGTGTGATCTTGCCAAACTGAAACATAGCGCTTTCCAGGCCGCTGGGCACGCCTACGATCAGAATTTTCTGGATCATGGAGCGGTCGAGACGGAGTTGCTTTAAGCTGGTGGTCCGGATGACATTTCCCGGGCGGCAGATCAAATACAGCATCAGCACGGCTGCAAAGATCCGGGAGACCAGGGTAGGGATGGCAACACCTTCTACCCCCATTTTCAAGCCGAAAATGCAGATGGCATTTCCTGCAATATTCATTCCGTTCATGGCCAGAGAAGCCATCATGGACACCTTGGAATTTCCCATGGAACGGTACAGTGCAGCACAGGAATTATAGAGCGCCAGGAATGGATAAGAAAATGCAGTCAGCCAAAAGTAGATCACCGCATTCTGCATGACCACATCCTCCACCTGGCCGAAAATCATACCTAAAAGATACCGGTTTCCTGCCAATGCCGCTACAGTAAAGAAGGCGGAGCAAATGATCGTAACAGAGATCAGCTGTCCGGCTGCCCGGCAGGTCTCCTCCGGGCGCTGCTTTCCAATATACTGAGCGCTGACCACCGCTCCTCCGGTAGCCAGGGCCGACAGCAGGCGAATTACCAGAACGCTGATGGAATCTACCAGAGCCACACCGGATACCGCCGCTTCTCCTACTGCCGCCACCATGATCACATCTACCATTCCTACCAATACCGTCAGGATCTGCTCCACGATTAAAGGCCATAGAAGCCTTACCAATTCTTTCTTTGAAAACATCTCTTTCATCGTTTTCCATTTCCTTTGTAGCTTGAATTTATAAATCACTCGTAACTGTTCAGTACCCTCACAGTTACGAGCAAAAATCCATTTAAAATCGGCTTCGCCGATGGGATTTTTGCCTTCTGGCCAAGGTTATCTTACGGTCAGCGCAGCAAGTGCGCAGACCTACTGAACAGTTACAATCACTCCTGCTTTTCCCGCAAAAGAAAAAACCGTAGAATTCTTCATGATAGAAAGAATTATTACGGTTTCTTGCCCCTGCCAAGGAGTGCCGGCTGCGGGACTTGAACCCGCACGATGTCGCCATCAATGGATTTTGAGTCCACCTCGTCTGCCATTCCGACAAGCCGGCTATTTTGTTGATTTTGCTGCATCAGGACGATCCATGCTTACAACATGTAATATGATAGCACAGTTTCTTTTATTTGGCAAGTGATTTTTTACCTTATTTTTCAGATAAGAAGGATGCTTGTT
>JAUNOF010000147.1 GCA_030537215.1 Lachnospiraceae bacterium | reverse complement strand
ATACTAATACCAGTCGATCTGATGAAGGTCGTAAATCTTGCTGTATCCTGCTTCTGAATTCTCCAAATGCTCCAGCATCCTTCTAGCAGCATCCTCCCCGTCTCTCTTTTCCAGCGCAGCCGCAATCTGGATATGCTCCTCCTTCGCGGCCTGGAAACGGTCCTTCCTGACAGAATTTGACAGGCACCGAATCCGCTGTGTCTGCGTCATCAGTTCTTCCATTTCCCGAATCAAAAAACGATTTTCCGTACTTTCCGCAAGAAAAATATGGAACAGGGCGTCACAGTCATCCAAAACATTTCCAGACATATTTTCAGGAAATCGGCTCACTGGGCAGGCATCATCCGGCTGCCGGCTTTGACACTGGAAAAAAGCGATCCATTCCTTTAACCGTTTCTGATCAACCGCTTCTGCGGCCAGCTTCACAATCTGCGGCTCCAGCAGCTTTCGTACCTGATAAAGTTGACAAATATCACGAAATGAAATATGAGACACAATGGTTCCCTGCCGGGGCATAATGGTCAGCAGCCCCTCCTGAGACAGACGCAGAACCGCTTCCCGCACCGGTGTGCGGCTGATTCCAAGCTGCTCCGCAAAACTCTTCTCATTAAAAATCTCTCCTGGCAGCCGCTTACCGGATATAATTTCCTTTTTTAGCCGCTGATAAGCATTGGCGGTACAATCCCTTTTTACACAGTCCCTTTCTGCCATATGACTCCTCTCTTTCGCGCCCAGAATATTCTCCCCGTTGTCTCAATACAGCAGATCCCCTCATCCACCTCTTCAGAAAATCTGGTCTGTCCTCTCTTTTCTGATATATCAGTTGTATATTAATTCAGGCCAACTGATTTGTCAACCGTAATTTCCTCTTTTTTTGTTTTGCGCTCGATTTTCTCCCATATGGAACGGCTGTCTATTTCCTTGAAGCGGCAAGCAGGGCGATTCAGGATGAACCGCCCCGCTCCTTCTCATAATCTGTCACATATTTTAAAAACCGTTCCCCGTATTTCTCATACTTAAACTCTCCCACACCAGAAACCGTAAGCATCTCCTGTTTATTTTTCGGTTTCACCACACACATATGGGTTAATGTCTTATCCGAGAATACGATATACGGAGGCACCTTTTCTTCTCTGGCAATCTCCATCCTTAATGCTCTCAGCTTTTCAAATAAGCTTTCATCTCTGTCATCCAGGCTGACGCTTCCCTTCCGTTTTCGTTCTTTCCTGTCCGCCTTCGGTATCCGTTCCTGTTCTTTCGCCATCTTCATAAGCAGTGGCTGGTCTGCTTCCATAAGCTCCCTGGAACGTGCCGTCAGCTTTACAACCGCATATTCATCATTGGTAACTGCCAGATATTCCTGCAATTGAAGATAGTTCATAACCTGCCTCAGCTTATAAACAGGAACCTTTGCCAGCTCTCCGTAATAAGGATTCTGATCCATGCCATACTGCCTGATCTTCGCTGTATTGGCCCCATGCAGGGTATCAAGGATCACCGTAACCCCATACCTCTGCCTGCTGCTCTCCACACATCCAATCATAGCTTTCCCCATCTCTGTAATGTCCACCTCTTCAAACTGCGTCAGACAATTGGAACAATTTCCGCAATAATTGCTGCCATATTCCCCAAAATACTTCAAAATATAATCTCGAAGACACTCATTGGTAAAGCAATAGAATGTCATTTTTTTCAGGCGTTCTCTGTCCCGCTCCTTTACCAGCTCCTGGGTAATCACATCCATCTCCTGATTCTCTCTGTTATTCTCAATAAATAACTGGTTGGTAATCACATCCTGCCCGGCATAATATAAAATACATTCTGAAGGTTCACCATCTCTGCCGGCACGGCCAGCCTCCTGATAGTATTCTTCCAGATTCTTCGGCATCCCATAATGCAGTACAAACCTTACATCCGATTTATCAATTCCCATTCCAAATGCTGACGTGGCGCAGATAATGGGAACCCGGTCATAAATAAAATCCTCCTGATTTTTCCTGCGCTCCTCATCGCTAAGTCCGGCATGATATCTGGTTGCCGAAAATCCGTCTTTGATTAAACGTTCGCAAATCTCTTCTACATTCTTCCTTGTGAGACAATAAATAATTCCGCTTTGTCTTGGATGAGTCTCCAAATAATTTCGTATTGCCCCATACCGATCCTTGGGCGTCATCACCCCAAAGAATAGATTGCTCCGGTCAAATCCGGTTGTAATCACAGTTGGATTCTGCAGCTCCAAAATATCGATCACATCATCCCGGACCTCCTGGGTTGCCGTCGCTGTAAAGGCGCTGACGATAGGGCGCACTGGAAGCCTCTTGATAAATTCCACAATCTTTAAATAGCTTGGCCTGAAATCCTGCCCCCACTGGGAAATACAATGTGCCTCATCTACTGCCACCATACGAATTCTGGTATTTAACGCAAAATCCAGAAAGCTGTCAGTCATTAACCGTTCCGGCGCCACATAAATAATAGGATAACGCCCCTGCCTTGCAAATTCTAATGCTTTAAAATACTGATTCGTTGTCAGCGAGCTGTTCAAATATGCTGCGTGAATTCCGGCCTGATTCAAATTTCCTACCTGATCCTTCATCAGGGAGATCAAGGGAGAAATTACCAGGGTGATCCCCTCCAGCATTAATGCGGGAATCTGAAAGCACAAGGATTTTCCTGATCCGGTAGGCATGATGCCGAATACATCCCTTCCCTCTAAAATGCCGTTGATCAGCGTTTCCTGCCCTTCCCGAAACGTGTCATAGCCGAAATACTGCTTTAGTATCTGATATTGATCCATAAAGTCTTGCTTCTCCCCTTCTATATTTCCCGTTTTCTTTAAACCTTTCTGCTGTCAAAATAGGCAAACTGATCCACTCCATCCAGAATATCCTTAAAATCATCTCTTGGAGCCAGTTCAATATACCTTCTCAGCAGTTTCGTTTCTTCCTTCTTGTACCGCCCATAAAAAATGTCGTACAGATTATGCCCTCTTAGGTGGATCTTGATCTCCTCCATGTGAAGCCGCATATCATCCGGCGATTCCAAATCCCGTCCAATCACCTGGATCAGCTTCCGTCCGCTCTTCATCCGGCACAGATATTCCTTCCATTTATGAAATAAAATCTGGTAAAACGCCTCCTCACTTTCCACGATTCCTAACTGCGCCATCACACCTGGATTGAGGAAATAATTTTCAAAGGAATAATATTTTAAAATAAGCACATTCCGCCTGGTCACCCGGGGAAGCTTATCCACATCCTCCCCATTTCTTGCTTCATAATACCGGCAAAGCTGACCTGCCAGCTCCTCCGCATCTAACCCATCCCCATCCCGGATCATCAGGAACTGATCCCTTATGTACACCTGATTCATGTATTTTAAATTGGCATAAGTTTTAATATTGGTGCAGCTGTTGGTGGTAATAATGGAGATTCGCTGAAGCCGTCCATTTTCGTCATATATTTCAGAGTAATACTTTTCCAAAAGCAAAGGCAGACGGCTTTTATCCTGCTTTCCCTCCACAATAAATACAAAATTCGTATTCAAAAGATCATTGGCTCCGTAACCTAACGTGTCCAGTATCACATCAATATCCGCCTTCTCATTGACCACGGAATAATAATCCGAATCCAGTATGATCTGGCGGATCTGCCTGCTGGTAAAATTCGATAAAAGGGTTGGCGAATGAGTGGTGAAAATTACCTGATTCTTCTTGGAAAGGTGATATAAAATCTCGCTGGAAGTCTTCTGAAGCTGAGGATGGAGAAAGATCTCCGGATCCTCCACAATAATAATACTGGGAATTCTGGCCTCCTCATCTGTATAAGTCTCCAGCATGGACAGCATATAAAGACTTCTCATACCATTGCTTAAATACTCCACCGGCGAAGCCTTGCCGCCAGACTTTTCAGCAGGACTGTCATGCTCCGCCTCTCTGTCCCGGATCTCCTCCCCGCTTTCCCGAATTGTCTCCGCCTTGATCTGAAAAGTTTCACTCCGATTGCAGGTTAAGGTAAAACGGATCCGGTCATAGCCGCCGTTTTTCCGGTAATTTCGATTCAGCTTTTCCTCAAACTCCTTCAGATTAAGCTGATACATTTTATATTCCAAAAGCCTTGCCGTCTCAAAAATCGTAAGCTGTTCCGGTTTTTTCTGATTCATCAGCCCCACGCACTGGAAGCACTGGCTGCAGGTTTTGGCCGAATCAAACATACAGCAGTTGGCCCGAAGCTGCTCTAACTGCACATCCTCCCGAAACATAAGAATATCCTCCTGAAACTGAGAAAGCCTCCGATCGGTATCAATATAATAAATTTTCGGAAATACCTCCGGGATCCTGCGGTTATCCTTCTTAAATCCATCATGATAGCGCACATCTCCCCGGCTGTTGATCATGCAGGTAAAGGACAACATCCCGTCCTGATAAGAAGGAAGCTTGCTGCAAAAATCCCGCTTCCACACCTCATACCGCTTATACATGCTGACCCGGCCCCGGCGGTGAAGCTGATGCAGATCCTCCTCTGTGATCTGAAGGCGGATATCGATTTCGATCTTCTGCTTCTTTTCATTAAAATCTGTTTCTGAAACCTGATACAAGCCGAAGGCCGCCCGTATGGCATCTACTACTGAGGTTTTTCCAGTGTTATTTTTTCCCACCAGAATCAAAGCATTTTCAATCCCTTTTATTTCCATATCCCGGATGGACTTGAAATTTTTGATGTGAATGGATGTGATCCGCATCATAGACCCCCTTAACGATCATGCGCCCGGCGGGTTAATGTTCCGCCACTGATAAAAGTTCACCTATATTTTCCATTTTACTACAAATATAAGAACATGGAAAGCAAAATATTCTATCTTGCAATCATAATATTTCCTGCTGGTTCGTAAAATAAATCAAATCCTCTAAGATCAGGACATCTGCCTATGAACCGATTTTCTTTCTTCTGTAAAAATCTTTTTCATAACCATTTCTCCTCCAGGCTGTCATCTTATAAGCCACATAACTCCTTTTTGCTGTCATCTTATAAGCTGCATAACTCCTTTTCCCTGCCATCCCGCAGAACTTTAAAGAAACTTACCGCTGCTGCAGCATTGTTTTTCTTTTCCTTTCTTGCTGGAAATCTGGCGGCTTATGGAGTTACCTGCATATCAAAAAATATTAATGCTTCCAATGAAGGCAACTGGGGCTTAAGCTTCCAGCAGGAAGGAAAACCGCCGGTTGCCAATGCTTCCATGGACTATTTAAAACAATTCAACGCCTATTATGCCCAGGATACTGACGAAAAAATTTTATACCTTACCTTTGATGCCGGATATGAGAACGGGAATACCGAAGCGATTCTGGATGCCTTGAAAAAGCATGGCGCACCTGCAACCTTTTTCTTAGTGGGAAATTATTTAGAAACCAGCCCGGAGCTGGTAAAAAGAATGGTGGCAGAAGGCCACAATGTGGGAAACCACACCTTCCACCACCCGGATATGTCGAAAATTGCGACAAAGGAATCCTTTGAAAAGGAATTAACTGACTTAGAAAATCTGTTCCAGCAAACCACAGGCCAACAGATGAAAAAATATTACCGGCCGCCTCAGGGCAAATACAGCGAAGCAAACCTGCAGATGGCAAAGGATATGGGCTACAAAACCTTTTTCTGGAGTCTGGCCTATGTGGACTGGTATGAGGATAAGCAGCCCACAAAGGAAGAGGCGTTCCAGAAGCTGCTGACCCGCGTCCATCCCGGCGCCATCATTCTCCTTCACAGCACCTCAAAAACCAATGGTCAGATTCTGGATGAACTGCTGACCAAATGGGAGGAAATGGGATATCACTTTGCTTCGCTGGATGATTTGGTCAGCCAGCAGCCTTAGGTTCTGAACGCAGTCAGCTTCCAGCCTTCCCCTGGAAATCTTCCGAAACGCATCTTACGAAATATGTCGATTACAGAAGTAGCTTTTCCTTCCACTCTGCTTCCTTAAATCCAGTTAACACCACATCCTCTGCCACTACCAGCGGCCGCTTTACCAGCATCCCGTCTGTGGCTAAAAGCTCCAGCTGCTCCTCCTCTGTCATCTGGGGCAGCTTGTCCTTTAAAGACAGCTCCTTGTAGAGATTTCCGCTGGTATTAAAGAATTTCTTCAGCGGCAGCCCGCTTTTCTGATACCAGGTGCGCAGCTCTTCCTTTGTGGGATTCTCCTCCTTGATTGGCCTTGCCTCATAGGTGATCTTCTGCTCGTCCAGCCACTTTAAGGCCTTCTGGCAGGTGGAGCATTTTTTGTAGCATAATACGGTTATTTTCATAGTGTCCTCCAGGCAATTGAAACCTTAATCTAACATATATTGGAAATTTTTATTTCCTCTTTTATGACCTTCATTATACATTAAAACTTACTAAAACACAATAAGAGCCATTCTGGAAGCAAGAGAAAAGCAGCAGAGAAACTTCTGCTCCCCTGCTGCCAATCATCTGCATCTATTCCGTTTTCATCTTCAAAATCAAATACTGCCATCCCTCCAGGCAGATCTCTCCATCCTGCTCGGTCAATTCATCCATATTATTCAGCAAAATCTTCTCATATTTCCCTGGAAGCTTTACCTTCTGCGGCTCCTTCTGGAAATTTCCCATCACCAGCAAGGTCTGCTTCTCCCCCTTCCGCAGGTAAGCCATCAAATTTTTCTGCTCCCGCAGATAGGGAATGCAGGCGCCGTAAATCAGGCTGTCCTCATATTCCGGATCTTTTCGAAGTGCAATCAGACTGCGGTAAAACTCCAGTACTGAACCATTGCGGCCCATCTGAGCTTCCACATTAATGGTACAGTAGTTTGGATTCTCCCTCAGCCATGGAGTTCCTGTAGTAAATCCGGCATGAGGATTGTTATTCCACTGCACAGGTGTTCTGGCATTGTCGCGGCTGTAATTCCTTACAGCCTGAAGGGCCTCCTCCTGGGACCTGCCGGCATTTAATGCCACCTGATATTCTTCCAGGGAGGAAATATCATCCACCTGATCAATAGACTGAAAATCTATATTTTCCATGCCGATTTCCTGTCCCTGGTAAATGAAGGGAAGACCACGGAGCATGAAATACAGCCCGGCCAGCATTTTTTTCGATGCATCGCATACCTGCCCTTCCGGCAGGTAATGGCTGACGCCCCGCGGCTCGTCATGATTCTCAATAATATTGGAATAAAAGCCTAGATTTCCTATCTTTTCCTGTGCGTTAAAGCACCCGGCCTTGTAATCCTCTGCCGTTACTGGACGGCTGTCATACCAGCCATTAGGACTTCCACCAATGATGGTTTCATTAAAATCAAACATGCTGGAAAAGTATCCGTCCTCTCCGATAAAAGCTTCCAGCTCTCCCGGCTTGTCGTTAAAGACCTCCCCAACGGTAAACGCATGGTATTTCTTAAAGGTCTGGTCCCGCATTTCCTTTAAAAAATCTCCGATCCCTTCTGCATGTGCCAGCATCACACCGGGATTTACCATTCCGTCTGGACGATCCGCCGGATAATCCACCATGGGAAGGGCCTTTTTAATGTTAATAATCGCATCCAGCCGGAAGCCGGCCACGCCCTTCTCAAGCCACCAGTTAATATTCTCATAAACTGCCTGGCGCAGCTTTGGATTTTCCCAGTTCAGATCCGGCTGCTTTTTATGGAACATATGAAGATACTGCTTATCCGTTCCCGGAAGCGGTTCCCATACCGATCCTCCGAAATAGGATCTCCAGTTGCAGGGACGGCCATCCTTCTGATCTGCCAGGTAGAAAAAGTTTCCGTATTCTCCCTCCGGATCCTCCATAGCCTTTCGGAACCACTCATGCTCATCGGAGCAATGGTTAATCACCAGATCCATCAGAATGTACATCCTGCGTTTTTTCGCCTCTGCAATCAGCCGATCCATGTCCTCCATTGTTCCAAAGCGAGGATCAATTTGATAATAATCTGAAATATCGTATCCCTGATCTGCCAATGGCGACTGATAAACGGGTGAGATCCACAAAATATCAACGCCCAGATACTGCAGATAATCCAGCTTTTGAACAATACCTGGAATATCCCCAATCCCATCTCCATTGGAATCATAAAAGCTTTTGGGGTAAATTTGATAGGCAACCTTATTATGCCACCATTGTCTTTCCATAACGGTGAATCTCCTTTTTTAATTTCTTCGTAACGGTTCCGTACCCTCACAGTTACTATTATTTTACTGCACCATTTACCACACCATTTAAGATCTGCTTCTGGCATACCAGATAGAAGATCAGGATCGGAATCAATGCAA
>JAUNOF010000015.1:2636-33531 GCA_030537215.1 Lachnospiraceae bacterium | reverse complement strand
CTTAAGGTTTCTTCCTTCACCGAAAATGCCTGTTCCAGATTCTTAAGCCGCTGCTCCGGCGTCAGCTCCTTCTGGGGCGCCGTCTTTTTGCTGCGCACCAGCACATGGGAGCACACCAGGATTCCGGTCCTTTTCCCGATCCGATTGGCCAGCTCCTCCGCCTGATTGTAGCCCCTGGTCCGCTTTCTGTCCGGATGGACCGGAACCGGGATCAGAGCATCCGCCTGCATCCGGTACATCCTTTTTCCCAGCCGCCTGACCATTTCCTGGCTGTAAAAGTCCAGATATTCCCGCTTATTTTTATATTTGATCTGGGCTATGGAGCGGGCCGACACCTCATTATAATTCAGCAGTGCCGCTCCCCGGTCAAAGGTTCTGCGGCGGCGCATACAGTCCTGACAATACTCTCCGTCCTCAGACATCAGCTCCTTTCCGCACTTCAGGCAAAGAGAGCCTGACACAAAGCTCAGCTCATTCTTGCAGCCCGGGCAGATCAATTCCCCTCTGGGAACCACAATCTCCCCGCAGACCGGACATCTTCGCGGAAAGAGAAGGCTGACTGCCTGCTCCTTCCATACTTCCTGATCGAAATGAATCCTCAAATTCCGCTCCCTTCCTATCATGTCAAGCCCTAAATCATTGATTTTACGCAACTATTCAGAACGGCGGGAAATCAGACAAAAAAGCTGTGTTAAGCTTGCTTATAAGCAGCTTTTTATGGCTGATTTCACATCGGAGGAATCTCCGATGCTTCTTGAATGACGAAAGTCATTCAAGAAGATGCCCCGTTCTGAACAGTTACGATTTTACATTTTCTTTCTCTACATTTCCTGCAGCTCCTGAATCCGTGCTTTCAAACCGGAATACCGTCTCTGCTCCAGGCAGTTATTTACCATTCCCTGGAACGTTTCCGGGATTCCTACCAGGCAGACACACTGTCTGGCTCTGGTCACGGCAGTATAGATCAGATTTCTGGTCATCAGCATCCTTGGTCCGGTATGAATGGGGATCACTACAGCTGGATACTCGCTTCCCTGGGATTTATGGATGGTAATGGCATAGGCCAGCTCCAGCTCCTCCAGCTGCTTAAAGCTGTACTCTACCAGCTTTCTTTCATCAAATTCTACTGTCACCAGTTCCGCGAAATCATTGATCTCCCGGATGATACCGATATCACCATTAAACACGCCCATCCCCTTGTCCACCGGGATGTCATACCGGTTGCGAATCTCCCACTGGATCTGATAGTTGTTTTTGATCTGCATTACCTTATCCCCTACCCGGTAGGTGGTCTGGCCCACGGCTCGTTCCTTTTTATCCGGTGAGGCAGGATTTAAGAAGCTCTGGAGAATCCCGTTCAGCCGATCCACTCCCAGAGCCCCTTTCCTCATGGGCGTCATGATCTGAATATCATAGGGCTCTGCATGGACATAGTCCGGAAGCTTCTTCTGCACCAGGGTCAGCATGGCGCTGATGATTGCATCTGGGTTCTCCCGCCGGATAAACAAAAAATCCCGGCTCCTCTTCCCCAGATCGATCCGCTCTCCGTCGTGGATCCGGTGTGCATTCATAACAATATCGCTCTCCGCTGCCTGGCGGAAGATCTTGGTCAGTCTCACCACCGGAAATGCCTGGCTTGCAATGATATCACGGAGCACATTCCCTGGACCTACGCTGGGAAGCTGGTTTACATCCCCTACCAGAATCAGCCTGGCTCCCACCGGCACTGCCCGGAGCAGGGAATGGATCAGATGGATATCTACCATGGACATCTCATCAATAATGATCACGTCCCCTTCCAGGGGATTCTCCTCGTTGCGCTCAAAGCGCATGCCTCCTGAGGAGCCTCCCTTCTCGTCCATCATGCCGCCGCTCAGCTCCAGAAGGCGATGTATCGTTCTTGCTTCATAGCCGGTTGCCTCTGTCATCCGTTTCGCCGCCCTTCCGGTAGGCGCTGCCAATTGGATCGTCAGCCCCTCCCGCTCGAAAAATCGGATAATAGTATTAATAGTGGTGGTCTTTCCGGTACCAGGTCCTCCAGTGATGATTAAAAGCCCGCAGTTGACTGCCTGGCGCACTGCCTCTGCCTGCATCTCATCTAATTGGATTTCTTCCTCCTGCTGAATCTCCAGAAGCTTTCCGTCAATCTGGGTATCGGAGATCTCGCCCCGGATATTTAAGTCGTGAAGCATTTTTGCCGTGTTTAATTCCAGATAATAATATTGGGCTGCATAGACTGCCCGCCGGATCCGCAGATTCTGCACCACGGTCACAGTGTCAGACCCCATCTGATTCATCCGAAGCTGCTGCTCCTCCTCCACAGTCAGCGGCTCCCACACGCCGGCCGCCTCAGACAAACGCTCCCGGATCTCCTTCACCACAATCCGTTTATCCATCTGCATATCCATCAGATGCTTTTCCATCACAGAGCTGTCCACCTTTAACAGCTCGGAAGCCTGGGCCAGCAGCTCCTCCTGAGGCAGATAGGTATGGCCGTTGCCAACCGCCTGCAGCAGTGTATAGAGAAGCCCGCACTTGATCCGGAAATCGGAATCGGTAAAAATTCCAACCCTCCTGGCGATCTCATCCGCCATCTTAAAACCAACTCCCGGAATATCATCCGCAAGCTGGTAAGGATTTTCCTTCATCACCGAATACAGCCTGGGGCCATACTCCTGGTAAATCTTTACAGCCAGATTCATGGAGATGCCGTACTCCTGGAGAAACATCATGGCCTGACGCATCTCCTTCTTTTCTTCCACCTGCTCCGCGATGGCCATGGCCATCTTTTCGCTGATCCCCTTTATTTCCGACAGCCGCTCCGGCTCCTCCTCCATGATTCGAAAGGTATCCGCCTTAAAGCGGCGAACAATCCTAGAGGCTAAAGCAGCCCCGATGCCTTTGATGGCACCGGAGCCTAAATAACGTTCCATGGAAAGAGTGTCCTCCGGCGTCTTGATCTCATAGTGTTCCACCTGAAGCTGTTCCCCGTAAACCGGATGCTCCGTCATGGCGCCGGTGGCTTCCACCATCTCGCCCTCATTGATGTAATGAAAGGTTCCCACCAATATGGTCTCATCTCCATCTACGTTCAGGCTGAGCACGGTATAGCCGTTGTCCTCATTCCGATATTTAATTCGTTCTACAAATCCTGTAACTGTTGCCATATTCGCTCTTAGTTATACTCTTTCCCATCACCGTGGGTAAATTCAATAAATTTACCGGTTCCAATCGCCACAGCCGTCAGAGGATCCTCTGCAATCATGGTAGTGATTCCCGTCTTTTCCTCGATCAGAACATCCAAACCGCTGAGCAGCGAACCGCCTCCAGTGAGCACAATGCCCCGGTCGAAAATATCAGCTGCCAGCTCCGGAGGCGTCCGCTCCAGAACATTGTGAACTGCGTCCACGATCTGCATAGCCGGCTCCCGCAGGGCATCCAGCGTTTCATCAGAGGTCACTACGATCGTCTTTGGAAGTCCGGTCACCAGGTTCCGGCCGCGCACCTCCATGGTCAGCACCTCTGGTCTGCGGGATGCCGCACCAATATTGATCTTGATCTCCTCCGCCGTCCTCTCACCGATCAGAAGATTGTGCTTCTTTCTCATATAGCGCACCAGCGCCTCGTCAAAGTCATCGCCGGCTGTCTTGATGGAGGTACTTACCACGGTGCCTCCCAGGGAGATCACCGCAATATCCGCGGTACCGCCGCCGATATCTACAATCATGTTGCCGCATGCCTTGGAGATGTCGATACCGGCTCCGATGGCAGCTGCAACCGGCTCTTCAATAATCGTCACCTCTCTGGCGCCTGCCTGATAAGTAGCATCCTCAACCGCCTTCTTCTCCACCTCAGTAGCGCCGCTTGGAATGCAGACACTGATACGCGGCTTTCTCAAAGTCTTCTTGCCTACAGCCTTGTCGATGAAATACTTCATCATCTTCTCCGTCACCGTGTAATCGGAGATCACGCCCTGACGCAGCGGACGCACGGCTACAATATTTCCAGGTGTACGGCCGATCATCAGCCGGGCAGCCTCTCCGATGGCCATGATCTTATTGGTATCCCGGTCGATGGCAACTACGGACGGCTCCTTCAGCACAACGCCCTTTCCCTTAATATACACTAAGATACTGGCGGTACCTAAATCGATTCCAATGTCATTCGACATCATTGAAAACATAATCTCTTCTTCCTCCTGTCTGGCTCTCCTCGTCCGCCTCCTTCCCTGTCCCGGCAAAGTTGGCAGACCACTTTTGGCTTCTATAATAAATCAAATACATGTATCCTATCGTTTTTCTATCCTTCGCATGTCAGCAGGCGCACAAGCCCCTACTATATCGATTCTATTATATACGAACTTCCTCAGTTTTCAAAGGCTTTTTTACATTTTTATTTTCTTTTTCCTTTTATCTCCAGTCCTCTGTACAATCGCAAGAAAGCAGTAAGATTTTCTTTATAAATTTTATAATTTTTACAGGATATGTCCATACTTTTGTCACAATTACCTTGTATACTGTAGTCAGTTGCTCGAAAGGGCAACGGGCCTTTGTTTCAAGTACACACTTGAAATCACAAAGCTTTTTCATACTCATACCGGACGGTGTCGAAGCCGTCCGGCCCCCCTTTAACATTTTCTTATTTATACCTACCATTCCTAAAAAAAGAACCGCTGGTGCCAGCCAGCGGTTTCTTTTGTTTTATTGTAACTGTTCAGTGCATTCACAGTTACGTTTTGTTCTCATAAGCTGCGGGAATTCTCCTTCTCCACCGTTTTCGTCACCATCACATCGCTGCCCAGTCCCAGACAATCGTGGATCACAATCTCGCCTTCCATCACCGGCGCAGGCACATGAATCCTGCGGATCTCTGCCATCACATCGAAAATCCTGGCTTTCGGAACAGGCTTCGTCAGACGAACGCTGGCCAAAGGCAGCTCGCCGCCCTCTACCAGAATGGATGTAGCAATATTCCGCACAGGATTGATGATCTCCTGGGTCACATATTCCTTTCCCTTCGGACACTTATTTCCGGAAATCTGCAGGATTTTCCCGTTTTTTCCCTGATCCTCTGCCAGCTCCACCCTGATATCACACCCCTGCGGGCACATAATACAGGTAAATTCTCTTACCATACTACCTTCACCTCCAGATCTCCTTCCTGTTTTAAATCCGCTGCCCGGAGCGGAATCTGAATCATTTCAGCCGGAAGCGCCTTTGCCCTCTTCACCTGCTTCACTGTCTTCTCTCCCTGACAGATCATAATGGTACAATTTTTCACCGGCCTTCTGACACGGAAGGATACGGTCACATCCTCCTGACCGCTGAATCTGGTTGGAACCAGCTGTCCCACCATTCCATCGCCCTGCACCTTCAGCCCACTGCCTGGAAGATCCCCCTCCTGCACAAACCGGGCCGCTCCGTCCGCCAATCGTTCTGCTTCCAGCGAAACGAAATCAACCAGGTCATGGACATGGAGCACATTTCCGGCAGCAAAGATTCCAGGAACCGTGGTCTGATAAAATTCGTCCACAGCTGCGCCTTTCGTTCCCTGGTCCTCCCTGGCTCCTGCCATCCAGGTCAGCTCATTCTCCGGGATCAGGCCCACAGAAAGAATCAAGGTATCACATGGATATTCCTTCTCCGTCCCCGGGATGGGATTTAAATGCTCATCGACTTGGGAGATGACTACACTTTCCAGCCGATCCGTTCCCTTGATTTCTGTTACGGAATGGCTTAAGTACAGGGGGATCTGATAATCATGGAGACACTGCTCAATATTTCTGGGAAGACCGCTGGGATAAGGCTGGATCTCAAATACACCCTGAACGTGGGCTCCCTCCAGGGTCATCCTTCTGGCCATGATCATGCCGATATCACCGGAGCCCAGGATAATGACCTCCTTGCCCACCATCTTATTCTTTAAATTAATATAGGCCTGTGCCACGCCAGCCGTATAGACGCCGGACGGACGGGTTCCTGGAATGCTGATGGCCCCTCTGGTCCGCTCCCGACAGCCCATGGCCAGGACCACTGCCTTCGCCTGAATCTCAAGGAACCCGTGAACGGCTGAGGAGGCGTACACCATCCGCTCTCTGGTCAGTTCCAGAACGGTGGTATCCGTCAGATATGGGATTTTCAGCTCCTCTACCTGGCGGACAAACCGGGAAGCATACTCCGGTCCGCTTAAGGTTTCCCCGAACCGGGTCAGTCCAAAGCCATCATGAATACACTGCCTTAAAATACCTCCCAGCTTTTTCTCCCGCTCCAGGATCAAGATATTGGTTACGCCTTTCTGATAAAGCTGGATCGCGGCTGCCAGTCCGGCAGGACCGCCGCCGATGATCACTACATCTACCTGCTTCATAATTCCATTCCTTTCCTGCTTCTTTCCTGCAAGGCTTTCCTATGCCTGCAGTCCTCTTTCCTTTTCTATCCTTCACAGCTCCTCTTCAAATCCTGCTCTGCTTCCCGTACCCGGCCGGTAAACAAATAGGAATCCTTCCTGCCAAACCGTACCTGCTCCGGCTTCAGTCCCAGCTCCTCCTCGATCATCTCCGTGATCCTGGTCTCGCAATAGCCGCCCTGGCACCGCCCCATGGTAGCTCTGGTCCGGTTTTTAATTCCGGTCACCGTATGGCCCCCTAATGGATTGTGAATCGCTGCCAGGATCTCTGCCCGGGTCACTGTCTCGCACCGGCAGACGATCTCGCCGTACAGCGGATCCCTGGCAACCGCCTGTGCCTGCTCCTCATGGCTCATCTCATTGAATCTTTTTTTCACCGGCCTTACCGGGTCAAAGGAGGGATTTTTCCTGGGCTGCTCCTTCTCCACCAGCCTTGCCGCCGCACGGCGTGCCAGGGGAAGGGCGCAGGTCACACCCGGAGATTCAATCCCCACCAGATTGACTGTATTGGGATGAGCGTCATCGGATTCCAGTTTGAAATCCAGAATGCTGCCTGTGTCCGGGTCATACCGTTTCCACCGGATCCCGGCAAAGTTGCGGATAAAATATTCCCGCCGCATCTGCTTAAACATCTTCTGCCCGTCTGCAAACAGGCCATCCATATGCTCCTTGGTTACCACATAATCCTCTCTGCCCTCTGTCAGGTAAGAATCCGGCCCCACCAGCACATTTCCGTCTATAGTCGGCGTGGCATGGGTGGAAAAGCCTCCTTTGTCATTAGGCGCCGGATAGACCGGAATGGAAAGAAATGCCCCCGCCTTTTTATCCAGCACGTAATATTCGCCCTTAAATCCTTTCGTTGGATAATTAGGATATCCCAGCATTTCCGAGATCTCCGAAGCGTACATGCCGGCGCAGTTGATCACCCACTTTGTCTCGAACGTATCTGTTTCCGTTTCCACCAGATATCGTACCTGGCCAGCCTGATCAGCCCGGCGGATATTCACCACCCTTTGGCCAAACTGGAATTCCACTCCGTTCTGACAGGCATTTTCCGCCAGAGCAATGGTGTACTGCATGGGATCCAGAATGCCGGAGGAGGGTACAAACATGGCAAACTCGCCTCCTGCATTGGGATCGATCCGGCTGATCTCCTCCTTGTCGATCATCCGCATTCCCTTCACCCCGTTCTCCTCCCCAATGGCCTTATATTTCAGAATATTCTCCCGGTCATGATCGGTAAAACCCACCACCAGCTTTCCAGTCCGCTTAAAGGGCACTCCCAGCTCACCAGCTACCTGGTCAAATTCCTGGTTTCCCTCCACAGCGCATTCTGCCTTCAGAGAACCAGGCTTATAAGTAAATCCAGCATGAAGCATGCCGGTATTCCTGCTGCTGTTTCCACATGCCACATCCAGCTCCTTTTCCAGAACGCAGATCCTTAGCTGATACCGCGACAGCTCCCTGGCCACCGCTGAGCCAACCACACCTGCTCCGATCACCATCACCTCATACGATTTCATAGTTCTATCCCTTCCTCACTTGACTGCAGCCGTTCCTTCTCTGGTTCTGCCATCATAAGGATCTGCAAAACCAATTCGGATCCTCTGCTTGTTTTTTTCCTGTTTTTATTGTATAAAGAAATAAAACATTAGTCAAATTTATTCATTTAACTTATCTGTTAGATTTTCTAACATATTACGGTTCATATGCGTTCACAGCAGTCGGCAAAAATCCATGGAAATGCCTTCTGCCCCACAGCTGCAAAAAAAACGATGAGAAAGGAGTTGGAAACTTCTTATGGACCTGCGTCAAATGGAAAATATCATTATGATTGAAGAAGAAAAGAGTATTACCAAAGCCGCTGAAAAGCTTTTCATCACCCAGTCCGCCTTAAACCAGCAGCTTCAGAAGCTGGAACAGGAGCTGGGGACACCCCTTTTTATCCGAAACCGTTCCGACTGGCAGCCCACACCGGCCGGGGAGGTCTATCTCCAGGCAGCAAAGAATATCTTAAATATAAAAAAGGACGCCTACAGCAGAATCCACGACATAGCAGACCAGGCCCGCCGCCAGATCACCATCGGTCTGATCCCAGAGCGGGGAGTCAACATGTTTACTGCCATTTACCCCCTGTTTCATAAGACCTTTCCTGATGTGATCCTGGAGCCGGTGGAATGCAATGTACGCACCATGCAGAAGCTGATCACAAAGGGACAGATCGATCTGGGGCTGATTACCCTGACCGAATCGCAGAAGGACGACAATACCTATCATCACATGATGGAGGAGGAAATTCTTCTGGCTGTCCCCATCTCCCATCCTCTGGCAGGAAAGGGCGCCCGAAAGCCGGAGGATGCTCCCGATATTTCCCTGGAATCTTTCTCTCAGGATCCCTTTATCCTGATCTCCCAGACCTCCACCATGTACCAATTAGTGAAGGAGCTGTTTGATGATGCCGGTTTCCAGCCAAAGGTCCTGTTCTCCACCAAAAGCAATGTAAGCAAATACCGGATGGTGTGCGCCGGAGTCGGCTGTGCCCTTCTTCCCGCCATTTTCGCTGTTCCCAATGAGCAGGCTGTATTTTTCCGGCTGAAGCAGCATCCCCACTGGGAGGTGACCATGTGCTGCCGGAAGCATGCATATCTGAGCACTGCCGAAAAAACCTTTCTGGAGCTGTGCCGGGAATACTGGAAATGTCGATCATTCATCCTTTCGTAAGGTTTCTTATTAATTTAGGTCTTTTCCTACTAATTTGATAATAATTTCTTTAGATATTTTATAAAATTTAAATTGTGCCGACATACTTCGGACATATTTATCGATTATACTATGTACAGTTACTCGAAAGGGTAACTGCTTAGTAAAGCTTTTTCATACTCATACCGGACGGGTCAAACCGTCCGGTCCCCCCTAAACATTTTCTTATTTATACCTACCATTCCCAAAAATGCACCGGTCGCCAGCCGGTGCATTTTTATATTCGTATCTTCTATTTTGTTAAAATCGCATTGGGATAGATCCGCGCCATCCGTTCATCATCAAACCGATCATCAATCCGTTTCTCCCAGCTGCTGACTGCTTCTTTTCCCTGGCTCCGCTCTGTGTAGCGCATTAATGCCACAGCGGATACTGCTATATCCAGACACATAAAAATGATCAGGCACCAGGTCAGGATGATCCCCTTCCCTTTGGGGATTCTTTCGATCCAGCGGGATAAAGGCGGATACAGAAGCTTCAGCCATACCACTGCTGCAATTCCCCAGAAAAAGCAGTACAGCAGATTGATCCGGCCTCCCAGATTAAAGGGAATCTCACTGTAATCCCAAAACACGGTCCCGAACACAAGCTCGGTGAACACACTGCAGATGTACTCATAGGCGCCGCCCAGAACCGTTCCGAAGAGGAAGATAAAGCTGTCAGAACGGTTCCGGTAATTATAGAGCACCAGGGTTGCCAGCATGATCGCCAGTCCCCAGACGATGCTGAAAGGGCCCCAGACCACGCTGCTCCGGCTCATCCAGATTCCGGCCCGCACCCGGCAGAAGATGGTCTCCGTCACATCTCCAAGAAATGATCCGATAAAAAACAGCATTGCCAGCTTATAAAAACTGCAGCCTGGTGCAAAGATGCCCTGCTGCTGTTCCACCGCTCGTATCCTCTGGATACCAGGATAGGCCTGCTCCATACGCCGTTGTGTCTGCTCGGCAACCCACCGCCCCAGCCGGACTGTCTGAACTGCAATCCGGTTATGTACCGATTCCATCTGGGGAAAATATTTGGAAATCCGCATCACCACCAGATATGAGCTGACAGCATCCAGGATCAGCACAGCCAGAGCAAGCAGCAGGAGCATCCTTACGGCATGTTTCGGCAGAAGGTGATACAGCCGAAGCAGCATGGGATTTCCATACTGCAGACTGATCACGCCCAGCGCGCCCCAGAGAATGGAATATTCCAGGCAGATATAGCCGTCAAGGTTCCATTTCTTCTCCGAGTAGTCCCACCACCTGCCGTGATGAAGCTTTTCCAGGCTCCGGCCTGCCAGCCATTCCACAGCAGTAGACCAGATCATACTTCCAAGAAACAGGAATACCCATTGTTTCTCCTGCACCAGCTCCCACAGAAACACAGTCAGTACCACTGCCCCGATTCCATAGACCGTACAGACCGGTCCGGTCAGCACACCGCGGTTGAGAAACCGTTTGTGCTTCACCGCAGCGGCAATGGTCTCCAGCAGCCAGCCTAAAAATGAATATGATAAAAATATCCAGAGCAATTCATAGCCTGTATGATTCATTTACCTATATCAATCCTCTCTTCTGTGCTTCTTCTTTTCCTCCTGATGCCTCCATCTGGTGAGTCTGGCAAAGCGATAGACGCAGGCTCCGATCAGGATAAGAATTCCTATGTTTACTGCTGTGATAATCGTATCGAAAATAAGCTGTATATCCATATGTTTCTCCCTTCTGTCAGTACATGCCATTTCTTATCTTTCATTATATGCGTTTTTCTAACTACTCCCCCAATACCCTGCACAGCTTTTTATAAAATGCAAATCCATATTTGTGAAACGTGTGATATCCTTCCAGCTTAAGTTCTGCATCGTACTGCCGACTTTCGATCTGCATCAGCGCTTCTTTTGCTGCCGCCTCAAGGCCTGCATAGGTATCTGATACTTTCACCTCAATGATGATGGCAATTCCCTCATAAGCAGGTGACAGCACTTGGATATCACTCCTTCCAAGACCGCTTTCTCGATTGGATTTGACCAGGTAACCATCCATGAATTTCAACAGCCCTGCCGTATACCCATGGTAATAGTCCTCTTTATAATCATAGAAGCTGACTGTCTCCATCAGGTTCACGGACAATTCCTTTTCGATCACAGCTGTGTCTTGCTTAAGCAGCGCCTGATAAAATCCTGAGAAGTCCTTCTGACAAATACGGCTGTTAAACCAGTCCATAACCGTATTTTTGTAAATATACCGCACCTCTGCATTTGGTATTGCCATTGTGAGATAAGTGGTATCTACATCAAATCTTACTTTTACTTTTTTCAGATAGCCTGTAAAAAACAGAAAATTCCAAAGATTGTCCTGCGACTTATAAATTTCCCCATATGTGACATCTTCATGAACCGGCTTTTCAATCGTACCTCCAGCAATCAGCGTCTCAAGTTCCTGCCTGACCATGCCGTCCGCACGTTCTACCAGAGTTTTCACGATATCATTGGATGAGGTATTCGCCCAGTATGCTTTCGGCCAGATATATGCGCTGCTGGCCACCGCTTTCACATAATTGATCACACTCCATGGATTATAAACCTCTGTATTCCCGAACAGATATCCGTTATACCACTCCTGTACTTCCTGTTTTCTTTCCGGAATTCCAAAATCATCCAGCATCCGATCGGTTTCCGGCACCGTAAATCCAAAGTATTCCGCATAATTCCCGTTTAGAATGGAAATCATATCAAGGTTATTGAGTCCCGTAAAAATGCTCTCTTTTGAAATCCTCAGACACCCCGTAATAACGGCAAACTCCAGGTTTTCATTGGTTTTTAAGGCGGATTCAAACAGAGAACGGATAAAATCCGCCATTGGCTCATAAAATCCTCTGAACCACGCATTTTCCAGCGGCACGTCATATTCATCCAGCAGAATGATAACCTTTTTTCCATAAGCCCGCCGCATACAGCCACACAAAAAATCAAGAGCCTTAGCATACTCTAAAGCAGAGCCTTTCCGGCTTCTCAGCCGGATATACTGCTCTTTTTCTTCTTCCAAAAGCATATCGCTTTCCAGTATTTTATTATGCCGCCGAAACTCTTTGGCGATTTCATCCACGATACTGCCATAAGCCCTGTCATAATCCGGCTGTTTTGCAGACTTTAACGTTAAAAAAATAACAGGATACTGTCCCTGATGCCTTACATATTTTTCACCGGCATTCATGATCTTCAACCCTTCAAACAGCCTGCTGTTATCCAGCCTTTTCCCGTCAAGATCTGTCCCATCCTCAAAATAGTATCTCAGCATGCTCATGGCCAGCGTTTTTCCAAAGCGCCGGGGTCTTGTAAATACGCTGACTTCACCACGACTGTCCAGCAGTTCCTTGATCAGCAATGATTTATCCACATAATAAAAACCGTTTTCCCTAAGTTTTTTGAAATCATCCACCCCAACCGGTAATTGCTTCACGCCCATCCCTCTCTCTCATGCCCTGTCACATCTTTTATTAAGATTATACCGAAATTAATTCCAAAAGTATACCTATAAATTTCAGTATACCCATGCCGCATTTTATGAAAGACAGGCGCTGCTATAAGCAGCGCCCGTCCATTGGAATCTCTTACTTTTCAAAGCGTTTCTCATCAATCCTCTTCTGCAGTTCCTCCTGCAGCTCCCGCAAAGCCTCCCGGTACTGATGAGAAACAGCTCCGGGATTTCCACGCAGCAGGCTCTTTAAATAAAATTTCCGAAAACCGGACCGGGCAGCCCTCCGTTCTCTGCTGTGCTTCTGGAGCTGTTCCAGCTTTTCTGTCAATGCTGCAGCCCGCTCAAATAATTCTCGTACCCGCTGGCCTTCCATCCGTTCCGATGCACTGTCCTTAATCCGCTCCAGATGACCGGCCGCACTGTCCTTCACATTTTCCAGATGCTCTGCTGTGCTGTCCTTCATCTCATCCAGCCGCGTCCGCAGATCAGCCTTAAGCTCCGAAGCAAGGGCTGCGGTGGCCTCTGCCATCCGCAATGCTCTGGTACCCTTGATACCGCTCATTCTGGAAGCAGCCTCTGCCCGGATCTCGGCGATGCGCAGCGCCGTCTCCTCCTGGGCCATCGCCATTCTCTGCTCGGTCTGTTCCCGAAGCTCGCTCTTTAACAGCGCAAGCTGTACCTGCATCTCCTCTAATTCTGCCTTCATTCTGGTCATAGCCTCCAGAGCACGTCCCAGATCCAGAGCTGCTCTGGTAGATTCCACCGTATCCGCCGCAAACGCCGTGCCGATGGTTGCCACCAGCATCAGATCCAGGGTGGTATCCATCCCCAGCACCATGTGCTCAATCGGTCTGTGGATCACCTCCGTAAGAAAGATGGTGAGAAATCCCCATGCAATGGAGGAACTGAGGCAGATATAGCCCTTTACCTGGAATCTCTGATTGCTGTAATCCCAGTACCGCATCTTAAACAGCTTTTCCATTCCCCATCCGGTCACATATTCCAAAGCGGTTGCCGCAACCACCCCGGAAAAATAAACCAGAACCAGGTTATCCTTTACGGGAAGGGAAACAAACAGCATCATCACCGCTCCGGTGCCGTAAAGGGGCAGCATGGGCAGACGCAGAAAGCCCCGGTTTACGAACCGGCGGCTTTTCAGCGACACATAGGTTGATTCAAAAATCCAGCCAAAAAAGCAATAACAGAAGAAAAACAAAATCCACTGATACCACTCATATTCGTACATATTGCTTCATCCTTTTCTCTGTCTTATATTGTATCTCGGCCTTTTTTCACATGTTCACACATTGCAGATCAGATATCCCTGCTGTCTGATTACTCTTCCAATTACTCTCCCAGCTTATGGATAAAGATTCCGCTGCGAAGCTTCGGCTCAAACCAGGTGGACTTGGGCGGCATTAGAAGCCCTGCATCAGCCACATCCAAAAGCTCCTGAATGGAGGTGGGATACATGGAAAATGCCACGGTCATATCCTCTGCCACTCTCCGCTCCAGTTCCTTTAATCCCCGGATTCCGCCTATAAAATCGATCCGCTTATCGGTTCTTGGATCCCCGATTCCTAAAACAGGTCCTAACAGCGCATCCTGAAGCACGGACACATCCAGCCCCTTCACCGGGTCATCGCTTACGATCTCCGGCTTTGCTTCCAGGCAATACCACTTATTCCCCAGATACATGCCAAAGGTTCCCTTCCGGTCCGGACTGAACGGATTCATCCCTTTTTCTGTTACAATAAATTCTTCTCCGATCCGGCTTAAGAATTCCTCCTCAGACAATCCATTCAGATCCTTCACCACCCGGTTATAAGGCATGATCATCAGCTGCTCGTCCGGGAACAGTACAGACAGGAAGTAGTTAAACGGCTCCGCTCCCGTGTAGTTCGGATTTTCCTGACGGCGCTTTAACCCTACCTTTACAGCGGAAGCCGCCCGGTGATGGCCGTCGGCAATATAGGTAGCCGGCACCCTGTCAAATGCCGCCTCGATCCGCTTTACCAGTCCAGGTGCAGCGATCTTCCACACCTTATGTCCGATTCCGTCATCTGACACAAAATCATAGATCGGGGTTCCGGTACATACCTGATGTACCATCCGGTCAATCTCCTCCGCCGCGCGGTACGCCAGGAAAATAGGGCCGGTGTGGGCATCAGTAGTATCCACATGGCGGATCCGGTCGATCTCCTTCTCCTCTCTGGTATTCTCATGTTTCTTTACGATCTGGTTCACATAATCATCCACGGAGCTGCACGCCACGATTCCTGTCTGGCTGCGTCCGTTCATGGTAAGCTGGTAAATATAATAGCAGGGCGTTTTGTCCTGGATAAAGGTTCCGTCTGCGATTCTGGCATCCAGAAGCTCCTTCGCCTTCTCGTATACACAATCTGCATAAGTATCCACATCGTCCGGGAACTGGGTTTCCGCCCGGTCAATATTTAAGAACGACAGTGGATTTCCCTTTACTGCCTCCCATGCTTCCTTCCGGTTATACACATCATAGGGAAGGGCCGCCACCTGGGACACACTCTCCCCATTGGGCCTTACTGCCTGAAACGGTTTTACAACTGCCATTTTTTCATCCTCCTTTTTCCTCCGCTGATCTTCGGTCAACTACCATTCTATCACATTTATGCGCTCTTGTTTATCCATTTTTTTGATTATCACTGACGATGTTCACAGTAAACCTTCATGCGCCCGGCAGGCAGACGCGCCACCGCACATGAAAGTTTTGGCGGGCGCATTTGGCATACCTGAATTCACGCCGCCTAATCGGCGGCAGAACTTTCATAGTAAACAAAAGGGATGTTGACAAACTGCTTTTCAACATCCCTCTGTCATTTTATTTATTCATTACTTTACCACACGCACCCGAAGGACGCCTTCGATGGCATTCAGCTTCTGAACGGTCATGGCCTCCGGAGCGCTCTCCAGATCCAGCAGTGTGTATGCATACTTGTCACGGCTCTTATTGGTCATGTCGGAAATGTTTACATTCTGCTCAGCCAGGATACCGGTGATCTGACCGATCATATTCGGAATGTTCCGGTGCATAACGGCTACGCGGCTGGCTGTGCGGCAGACGCCCATATCACAGGCCGGATAGTTCACGGAATTTTTGATATTGCCGTTCTCCAGATAATCCATAAGCTCCTTCACTGCCATCACTGCACAGTTATCCTCAGACTCCTCTGTGGAAGCGCCAAGGTGAGGGATCGCAATGGTATTCTTCATATTCGCTGACTTTGGATTGGGGAAGTCGGTTACATAGCGCTTTACCTTTCCTGCCTCCAGCGCATCTGCCATAGCATCATCGTCTACCAGCAGGTCTCTTGCAAAGTTCAGCACAACCACGCCGTCCTTCATGGCTGCAATGGTGTCCTTGTTGATCATCTTCTTGGTGGAATCCATCAGCGGCACATGAACGGTGATGTAATCGCACTCCTGATAAATGGTGTCTGCAGATGTGATATGTTTCACATCTCTGGAAAGCATCCAGGCTGCATGGACGGAGATAAAAGGATCGTAGCCATATACTTCCATACCTAATGCTGCGGCAGCATTGGCAACCTCTGCACCGATGGCGCCCAGACCGATCACGCCCAGCTTCTTGCCCTTGATCTCGCATCCGGCAAAGGCCTTCTTGCTCTTTTCTACAGCCTTTGCAATATTAGCATCCTCATGGTTTGTCTCACACCACTTGATGCCGCCTACAATATCTCTGGAAGCCAGCAAAAGTCCTGCAATCACCAGCTCCTTTACGCCGTTTGCATTAGCGCCTGGTGTATTAAATACTACCACACCGGCCTCTGCACAGGCATCCAGCGGAATATTGTTCACACCTGCACCGGCTCTGGCTACTGCCAGAAGGGTTTCCGGAAGCTCCATCTCATGCATGGAAGCACTGCGGACCAGAATACCTTCTGCTTCTTTTCCATTATCTGTCATTTCATACTGCTCCGTAAGCAGCGCTGTTCCATATTTGGAAATCGGATTTAAGCAATGTAATTTCATAAATATTGTTCCCCCTGACTCTATCCTCTATCTGCTGCTCTCCGCCTGGCAGCAGGCGGCAGCAGCTCTTGATCTCAGAATTCCATCCTTTATTTGGTATGCTTCTCCTCAAAGTCCTTCATAAAGGCCACCAGCTTCTCAACGCCCTCGATTGGCATTGCATTGTAGATGCTGGCTCTCATGCCGCCTACGGTACGGTGCCCCTTTAAGTTCTCAAAACCGGCTGCCTTTGCCTCCTTCACGAATAAGGCATCCAGCTCCTCATCTCCCGTTACAAATGGAACATTCATCAGAGAACGGTCCTTCTTCTCCACGGTTCCCTTAAACAGCTTGCTGGAATCTAAGAAATCGTACAGGATCTTCGCCTTTTTCTCATTATACTCCTTCATGGCCGCCAGACCGCCTTTTGCCTTCAGCCATTTAAATACCTTGCCGCAGATATAGATACCGTAGCATGGAGGAGTATTGTACAGGGAGCCAGCATCCGCATGAGTCTTGTAGCGGAGCATGGTTGGAGTTCCTGGAAGTACATCTTCTGTAATTAAATCCTCACGGATGATCACGATCACCACGCCTGCCGGTCCCACATTCTTCTGAACACCGCCGTAGATCACGCCGTACTTGGTCACATCGATCGGCTCCGATAAGAAACAGGAGGAAACATCAGCAATCAAGGTCTTTCCTTTGGTGTTGGGCAGCTCATGGTAAACGGTTCCGTAGATGGTGTTGTTCTGACAGATATATACATAGTCTGCATCCTCGTCAATGGGAAGATCGGAACAATCCGGTATGTAGCTGAAGGTCTTGTCAGCGCTGGATGCAATGGCATTTGCCTTTCCGTAAAGCTTTGCCTCCTGCCATGCCTTCTTGGCCCACTGACCGGTGATGATATAGTCGCCTACTTTATTTTTAAACAGATTCATAGGAATCATGGCGAACTGCTGGGATGCGCCGCCCTGCAGGAAGAGCACCTTGTAATTGTCCGGAATGTTCATCAAATCCCGTAAGTCCTTCTCTGCCTCATCAATGATCGTCTGGTAAGCCTTAGATCGGTGACTCATCTCCATCACTGACATTCCGGTACCCTGGTAATCCAGCATCTCAGATGCTGCCTCCTTTAATACCTCCTCCGGCAGAACAGCCGGACCTGCTGAGAAATTGTACACTCTGCTCATGTTGCTCCCTCCTTGAATTTCAAAACGTTTTTATAAATGTATTTCTGTCTTTGTAAAATAGCACTGGAAATTGCCTGATGCCGTGCCTTTCCAATGGGTATAGGCTTTATTTTATTAACTTGTTAACACTTTGTCAAGTTAAATTTGTAAACTACTATTAATCATATTAATGAACTATTACTAAAACAATCACCGCTTTTTACTTGATCTTCAGATCGGTATCGTCAAATGCATCCTCAATGGGCGCACCTGCAGGCACCATTGGGAATACCTTGTCATCACAGTTGATCTGGCATTCGATCACACATGGAATATTTAACTCCATAGCCTCCTTAAGCACCGGCATAAACTCTTCCTTCTTGGTTACCCGGTAGGCCTTGGCGCCCATAGCTTCGGAAAGCTTTACGAAATCAACGGCATCATTTAACACGGTCTGAGAATAACGCTTTCCGTAGAACAGAGTCTGCCACTGACGCACCATGCCTAACACATGGTTATTGATCACCACCTGAATGATGGGGATATTGTACCGGGCAGCCGTTGCGATCTCATTCATATTCATACGGAAACAGCCGTCGCCAGCCACATTAATGACTACCTTATCCTTACAGCCCATCTTAGCGCCGATGGCAGCACCCAGGCCGTAGCCCATGGTTCCCAAGCCGCCGGAGGTCAGAAGGGTTCTGGGATTCTTATAATTATAGTACTGGGCAGCCCACATCTGATGCTGGCCTACCTCCGTTACGATGACAGCGTCGCCCTTGGTGGCCTCATAGATCTGCTCGATCACATACGGACCCGTCAGCACACTCTTATCATAGCGCAGGGGATACATATCCTTCATGCGCTCGATATGGGCTACCCACTCGTCATGACGGATCGGGTCCAGACGGGCATTCAGCTTCCGCAGGATCACCTTTACATCACCCACCACATAGGCATCTACCTTGATATTCTTATTGATCTCTGCAGGATCCACATCAAACTGCAGGATCTTGGCATTTCTTGCAAACTTGGAAGCGTTTCCCGTTACACGGTCGCTGAAGCGGGCGCCTACTACGATCAGCAGATCGCATTCCGTGATGCCGAAATTGGAGGTCTTCGTTCCGTGCATCCCCACCATGCCGGTGTAAAGCTCGTCAGAGCCGTCAAATGCGCCTTTGCCCATCAAACTGTCTGCAACAGGAGCCTGGATCTTCTTTGCGAAGGCCCGGAGCTCATCGGCTGCATTGGCGATCACAGCGCCGCCGCCTACGAAGATAAATGGCTTTCTGGCTCTGTGGATCATATCCACCGCCGTATCCATCGCCTCGTCTGTGATCTTATCCGTCAGGCGTTCGATGGCAGCCGGAGCCTCATATTCATACTCATACTCTGCCGCTGTTACATCCTTGGTGATATCCACCAGCACCGGGCCGGGGCGTCCTGTCTGGGCAATGGCAAATGCACGGCGGATTACTTTGGCCAGCTTGGAAACATCCTTTACGATAAAGTTGTACTTGGTGATCGGCATGGTAACACCGGTGATATCAATCTCCTGGAAGCTGTCCTTACCAAGGAGGCTGGTTCCTACGTTGCAGGTGATGGCAACCACAGGGACAGAATCCATATATGCCGTTGCAATACCGGTTACCAGATTGGTGGCTCCAGGGCCGGAGGTGGCCAGGCAGACGCCTACCTTCCCGGTTGCTCTGGCATAGCCGTCCGCTGCATGGGAGGCTCCCTGCTCATGTGAGGTCAGAATGTGGGTAATTTCATCCTGATGTTTATATAAAGCATCATAAATGTTTAAGATAGAGCCGCCCGGGTAGCCGAATACCGTATCAACTCCCTGCTCCTTCAAACACTCGATTACAATCTCTGCTCCTGTTAACTTACTCATAAACTAACGACACTCCTTCTAACAAAATACGTAACGGTTCAGTACCTTCACAGTTACAATACAAATAAATACTTTCAAAATGCTTTACCTTGCCGGAACCTTAAGAACCGCGCCCTTATCCGCAGAGGTTACTAACGAAGCATATCTGGCCAGATAGCCTGTAGTCACCTTCGGCTCCCTGGGCTGCCATTTTGCCTTTCTGGCTGCCAGCTCCTCATCGGAAACCTTTAACTCCAGCTTATGATGATCGATATCGATGGAAATGATATCTCCTTCCTCTACAAATGCGATGGGGCCGCCTACTGCCGCCTCCGGTGAGCAATGTCCGATGGAAGCTCCTCTGGAAGCGCCGGAGAACCGTCCGTCCGTGATCAGAGCTACGCTGGAGCCCAGTCCCATGCCTGCGATGGCAGAGGTAGGATTCAGCATCTCTCTCATGCCTGGGCCGCCTTTTGGTCCTTCATAGCGGATCACAACCACATCTCCGGCTACGATCCTGCCGCCCTTGATGGCTGCAATGGCATCCTCCTCGCAGTCAAATACTCTTGCCGGGCCTTCATGCTTTAACATCTCAGCGACAACTGCAGAGCGCTTTACGACTGCGCTGTCAGGAGCCAGGTTGCCTCTTAAAATGGCGATGCCGCCGGTCTGGCTGTAGGGATTTTCTACCGGACGGATCACCTCCGGATTCTTGTTCACTGCATTTGCAATATTCTCTCCTACGGTCTTTCCGGTTACGGTGATGCAGTCTAAGTTTAACAGCCCCTTCTTGCTGATCTCCTTCATAACCGCGTAGATGCCGCCTGCCTCATTTAAATCCTCCATGTAGGTAGGGCCGGCCGGCGCCAGATGACACAGGTTGGGGGTCTTAGCGCTGATCTCATTGGCAATATCCAGATTTAAGTCTACGCCCGCCTCATGTGCGATGGCCGGCAGATGGAGCATGCTGTTGGTGGAGCAGCCCAGCGCCATATCCATGGTCAGTGCATTGCGGAAGGCTGCCTCGGTCATAATATCTCTCGGGCGGATATTCCTGCGGTACATCTCCATCACTGCCATGCCGGCGTGCTTTGCCAGCTTGATTCTCTCGGAGTATACTGCCGGGATGGTGCCGTTTCCCCGAAGCCCCATTCCCAGAACCTCGGTTAAGCAGTTCATGCTGTTAGCGGTGTACATACCGGAGCAGGAACCGCAGGTAGGACAAGCATGATCTTCAAAATCCTTTACATCCTCCTCGGTCATCGTTCCGGCTGCATAGGAGCCAACTGCCTCAAACATGCTGGATAAGCTGGTCTTCTTTCCTTTTACATGGCCGGCCAGCATAGGGCCGCCGCTGACAAATACCGTAGGAATATTCACTCTTGCCGCTGCCATCAGAAGGCCCGGCACGTTCTTGTCACAGTTTGGAACCATTACAAGGGCGTCAAACTGATGAGCCAGGGCCATACACTCTGTGGAATCGGCAATCAGATCTCTGGTTACCAGAGAATACTTCATACCGATATGTCCCATTGCAATGCCGTCGCAGACTGCAATCGCCGGGAATACTACCGGAGTGCCTCCTGCCATGGCCACTCCAAGCTTTACCGCTTCTACAATCTTATCCAGGTTCATATGGCCCGGCACAATCTCATTGTAGGAGCTTACGATGCCTACCATAGGCTTTTTCATTTCCTCTTCTGTCATGCCTAATGCGTTAAATAAAGAACGATGGGGTGCCTGCTGCATCCCGCATCTTACGTTATCACTTTTCATGATGCTTCCTCCGTTTCATATAATCTTAATCTATTTGATATTCCTTTATTTTTTAATTCTCTCTGCAATCAAATCTCCCATTCTGGAGCAGCCAACCTTCTCACAGCCCTGGCTGTAAATATCCCCTGTACGGTACCCGTCCGTCAGCACCTGCTGTACCGCTGCCTCAATGGCATTTGCCTCAGCGTCAAGGTCGAAGGAATAACGGAGCATCATGGCTGCCGACAGGATGGTTGCAATGGGGTTTGCAATATCCATTCCGGCGATATCCGGTGCAGAGCCATGGCTTGGCTCGTATAAGCCGAACTTGCTCTCGTTCATGCTGGCGGATGACAGCATACCGATGGAGCCGGTGATCATGCTGGCTTCGTCAGATAAAATGTCGCCGAACATATTCTCGGTTAAAATCACATCAAACTGTCCCGGGTTCATCACCAGCTGCATGGCGCAGTTGTCAACCAGCATGTGGGTCAAAGTGACCTCCGGATAATCCTTTGCCACCTCTTCCACCACCTTTCTCCAAAGGCGGGAAGAATCCAGAACGTTAGCCTTATCTACACTGATCACGCTCTTTCTCCGCTTCATGGCAATATCAAATGCCTTCACCGCGATTCGGCGGATTTCGTTTTCATTGTATGTAAGGGTGTCCACTGCCGTCATCACGCCGTCCACCTCTTCGGTATGGCGCTCTCCGAAATACAGGCCGCCGGTGAGCTCACGCATGATCACCATATCAAAGCCGTCGCCTATAATCTCCTTCTTTAAGGGGCATGCCTCTGCCAGCTCCTTGTACAGGTAAGCAGGACGGATATTGGCAAACAGGTTCAGGCCCTTGCGGATCGCCAGAAGTCCTGCCTCCGGCCGAAGGTTAGGAGCTACGTCATACCAGCGGGAATTTCCCACATTGCCGCCTACCGCACCTAACAGAACGGAATCACTCTTTCTGGCTGTTTCCAGGGTTTCCTCTGTCAGCGGCACGCCGTACGCATCGATGGAGCAGCCGCCCATCAGCACTTCGGTGTACTGAAAATGATGTCCGAATACCTCTCCTACCTTGTCCATTACCTTGCATGCTTCCCTTACGATCTCCGGTCCGATGCCGTCGCCTGGAATCGTCGTTATATTATAATTCATTTTTCTCTCTCCCTCGCCTATTATAACCCTGCTCTATAAAGCTTCTCACAGCCTTAGGAAATCAGGTTAAAAATGTAGTTCTTATCATGATATCTCATTTGAATCAGAATTTCAACAAAAGGCGGCGAAATTTTTGTCCGGAAATATACGAGATTGGAATTGGTGGTATGAATTGAAGTTATAATGCATTCTCCAGATATAGCGCAAAAGGAGGAAGCCCTTTTATGCCTCCTCCTTTTACTTTGCTGTCACAGAATTGTGTGAAATTATTTACTGCTGCGTTCCATACAGCCGATTCAAAGCGCTCTCCTTAAAGTCAGAGTAATTCTCCGCCCCATAATTTGCGGAATCAAAAGCAGCCATCTTCTGCAGTCGGTCAATTGATGACTGAGCATATGCCGCTTTTACCAGATACTCCAGGCGCTCCTCATCTTTTGATTCCTTTGCATATTGAAAATATATTGTGTGCATATTTTCATATTGAACCTGTGTTACACTCCTTGCAAGCTCAAACGCATTCATATACGCCACAAGATCTTCCTCTGTTGCTCCCGGGGCCTTTATCTTTTCCTCAGCCTGCCTTAAAGCAGTTATAGCATTCGAACGAATATAAGTACTGTATACCACCTTATCAATGGCAGATACTTCTTTATTATCTGCAAAATAAACATTCAGTACCTTGTCAACCAGATCAAACTTTGTTCCTACCGTTATATCCGCAATCGTTTTCCCTGCTTTCTGCAAAATGCTGTTTAAATTCCCATCTAAAATGTCATCTGCATTAATATCTAATTTTTTCCAGGACGACAAGGATAACGGATTATCTGAATTTAGCTGGCTTCCCAAAATTTCTGTAAGAGATGCTGATTTGCTTCCATCCTGCAGGGACGTCCAGGTATAAGACTGATTCAGCACATTAATTGCAACATTTGCACAGGAACGGATCGCCTGGGTTTCATATTGGTAAATCAGATCGTCAATCGCTTTGTCTAACGTACTTCCTGCCGGTACTACTGATTTTATTGACTGAAGCATTCTTTTATTTTCTGAATAATCCATAAACATTTTTTCAAATTCTTTATAACTGGATTCGGCCGAAGAAATATATCCCAATAATACTCCTGTATATTGACCTGCTGTTGGATTTATATTCTCTGCCTCACCCATTACATCCTCCCAGAATTTCTCCAGTTCTTTCTCTATACTTATTCCGGCGCTTCCATACTTTATATTTTTTTCTAATTCCTTCAAACTGCTTGATGTATTCGTTCCGAATATGTTATTAATAACATCTGCCAAAAATTCCTTATTTGCAGCTTCGTTTGTCATAAATTCTTTCGCCATTGCGTTTTCAAAATCGCTCCAGCTGCTGACATCTCCTGAAAACAATGCCCCAATGCCTCCGGCAACTGCTCCAAAGGTGTCTTTCCAGTGCTTCAGAGAATATTCAAACGCATTAAACTTACTTACATCGTCAGCAAAAACAGCTGCGAGCGTATACCCGCCGATTGTATTGGATGCGCTGTTATTCCCTTGAGCAATGATCTCTTTCCGATATTTCTCCAATTCAGAAACCGTTTGATTGGAACCAGAATCATCTCGGGAATCTTTTTTGGAACTGCCTCCTGAACCGCTTCCCGAATTTCCGCCAGAACTATTGCCTGAATTCGACTGCTTCTTCCATTTTCCATAGAAAGTGACATCTTTTGTCAATTGATACGCAGACAAATCAATTTTTTCTGTTCGTGCCTGATCAAGATACCAGCCGTCAAACAGATATCCGGGAATGGATGTAAATTCACTTTTATTAATCGTTGACAGCTTGTATTCTGTTGTTGCCGGTATCATCTGTTTTTCTTTTAGGCCCTGAAAATCCAATGTAAGATGAATTATATGGTCTGTCTGCCATTCATTATTAGAAAATGTGCAGTTTATTATCTTAGGTGTGAAAAACGCAGCTTCTCCAAGAACAATCAGTTCCTCATTTCCTTCCGAATCTGTTTCCCAATAGCTGTCTACCGTTCCGCAGAAATTAGGATTACTATTATTTTTGAATGTACAATTTTCAAAAATCAAATTATCCGGCTCCCCATTATATTGAATCGCCGTCAAAAATGGCTTTGCATAACCGTTCCCGTAAAACTGGCAATTTTTAAATCTGCATATTCCACTGTTCCAGTTAATATCCAAAATATGACTGGAGCAATCACGAATTTTCGTGTCCGCTGCTTCGATCGATGAACCATGGCTTCTAATGCCGAACCAGCCGCACCCGAATATGTCACAATTATTAATCTTCACGTCAGAATCATACAGCAGGATAACGCCCACATCAATATCACATCCATACCTTGGCTTCTGCGGAATATCATGTCCGATTATAAGATTGTCAAATACAATATTATGACAATCAGACAAATCAAATATCACATCAGACCCTGAGCTGGAAACAATCCGGGTCCCCGTTTCTCCCTGAATGGTCAAATTCTCAATTCCCTGTAAGTACAGTTCCGAAACATCATTTGTGTTATCTATGATTCCGTCATCATCCCAATCATAACTTTCAACCCTGCTGGTATTATAGGTCTTTCCTTCCAGAACTATTTTTGTATTTGATTGAAGTGATGCCATAAATTCTTCAACAGTACCTGCATAAATGATTTTTTGTCCATCTGCGCTCACTGCGTTTAGAATTCCTATGGTATAAACGGAGAAACCACTTACTTCACAAACCACCTCCTGATTTTCATTCATTTCTGCAGAAATTTCATCTATATCATCTGCGGACTTAACATGGAATACTTTTAATTCTGCTTCGTCGGCTTCAACGATTTTCTTAAATCGACCAGCTAATTGTATTGTCATGTCAACCGTTCCATTATCCGGCTCAATTTCTTCTCCATCAGAGTACAATGTAATATCAAATGAAACGAATTGATCAATTGCTTGATCATCCTCAAGATACTCCTTCACAATTTCTTTGATTGCTTTCCCATTGATCTCCTCAATCATTTTTATTGATGCTGTTGTATCAGCCGGAAGGACTCCTTCATCTGCTTCCAACGTAATTTTATACCCTGATATGTTTTTGACAAATCGAAAGGCTGGCCTTTCCCCTTGTTTATCCGATACTGATGCGGCATTAAGAATATCAGACTCCGTTTTCTTTCCGTTCATTTGCTGTATACCGCTGTCTTCTGCGGTTTCATCCTCGTCCCTCGCCTCTTCAGGATGAATTTCATCTTCCGATGGCAACCCCTCCTCTGATGTCGGCTCTTCTTCTGACGGCTGCTCATCCTCCGATGACGATTTCTCTAGCTGCTGCTCGTCTTCCGATGACAGTTCCCACTCTGTGGGCAATCCGTCCGCTGGTAACGCTTCTCCCTCCGGAAACGCTTCTTTCCATTCCTCAAAACTAGATTCACCTTCTGCGTTTTCATACTCCTGCTCCAAAGAATCCTCTGCTGCTGTCTGTCGGCCGGCTATTGTATCGTCAGCAAAAGACATTGATGTAAAAATAAGACTCATGGCAAGAGCAACCGCCAAAATTTTTCGTTTCTTCATACAAACACGTTCCCTCCTTATTTTTCTTACACTGCATTCTTTCAAATATTTCTTTTCCCAATATCCCCTCCTTAACAATGCTCTCTGCAAACAAGGATACTCACATGTACGCCTTTATCCATCGAGAGTACAGGATTCTCAGAACTTCAAAAATAAGTTCCTGCAAAGATGAAAAATGTAAAATTATATTTAGTTTTAGTCATCTTTGGGATAATTATAAAGAATCCAACATGCTAATGTCAATATGTTTTATCCATTATTGGGATAAAAAAGGAGACATGCCTGTGAAATTGTATAAATATAAAAACAATCAATGCAACATTTCAGGATCAAAAATTCGACAGCTGCGCGAAAAAGCCAATTTATCGCAAGAACAATTAGCTGTAAAATGCCAGCTGGTCGGCCTGAATTTAAACCAAAAAGCAATCAGCCGGATTGAAACCGGCGACAGGGTTGTACCCGACTTTGAGTTATTATTATTTTCAAAAGTATTTCATGTAACCATTTATGAATTGCTGGAATTTGAAGATTAGCCGATCCAAACAAAAAATGAGTTCCATTACCTGGCACACTGCAAAAAAGGCTGTCTTTTCCGACAGCCCTCTGATTTTTATACTATGTTTTCCTATTGCGCCGCCATAAAATGAACGGCATCACTCAAACCTTACAATCTCCTTCTTCAGCCGCTTCATGATCTTCTTCTCCAGCCGCGAGATATAAGACTGAGAAATTCCCAGAAGATCCGCCACCTCCTTCTGGGTCATTTCCTCTCCATCCTCATTATTCAGTCCGAACCGCAGCTCCACGATCTTCCTCTCCCGGGGATTCAGGCGGCTGATCGCGGCGTTGAGAAGGCCCCGCTCTGTCTCTGTTTCCAGATCTTTGTAGATCACATCCTCATCAGTCCCCAGAATGTCGGAAAGCAGGAGTTCATTTCCATCCCAGTCTACATTTAACGGTTCATCGATGGAAACTTCCATCTTGGTCTTGCTGTTCCGGCGAAGGTACATCAGGATCTCATTTTCAATACACCGGGAAGCGTAGGTAGCCAGCTTGATATTTTTCTCCGGATTAAAGGTATTGATAGCCTTGATCAGCCCAATGGTTCCGATGGAGATTAAGTCCTCCACCCCAACCGCCGTATTGTCAAATTTCTTTGCGATGTACACCACCAGCCGCAGATTATGCTCGATCAACTGGGAGCGGGCCTCCTGCTCCTCCGGTCCGTTAAGTTTTCCGATCATCTCCTGCTCGGCTTCTACGTCTAATGGGGCAGGCAGGATATCGGCTCCCCCTATGTAGTGGATTTCTCCCTCCTTCTGCATCAGCATGGTACAGAAGCTTGGTCTGGTTTTAAACTGGAAACGGCTTGGTACGGAAACTTTTAAAATCATGGAACTCCTCCTTCAACTTTTCCCACAGCATTTTGGTCTTCGCTGTTTTCTCAATTTTTTATGAATGCTTTCGTAAAAGGATTTGTAATGGTCCGATAGATCGGTATATTAGTTACGACTATTCATGTAAAAGAATCCGGCAGCCGTTCTTCATCTTCAGTTCCCTGGGACTGACTGCCACCAGCGGACGCTCATATACCAGCCGGCGCTTTCCCTGCACCGCCTCCATCCGGTCTAAGGTGACAGCTTTTAAGACGGCTCCTCCTCCGTCGATGGTACGGTATGGGATCATGCTGATCTTTTCCACCGTGGGGCAGATGCTTTCCACCAGAGCCCGGTCAGCCACATGGACCGGACGGCCGGTGACCGGCTCTTTTAAGCGGTTTCCAGTGTCCAGGAAGCCTTCTGCACTTACTTGTCTGCCCTGACAAAACAGCGTCACCTGGTAACGGCAGGAACGTTCACAGGCAGCCTCCTGGACGATCTTCCACAGCACGTCTGCCAAAAGACAGCTTCCTGCCAGAAAAAGCAGGATGGAAGCCATTCCAAGAGAGCGGACCATAAGAGCTTCTCCGCAAACAGACAGCCAGGCAGTCTGTATCCATTCCAGGATTCCTTCTGTCAGGGCAGCTGCAAACAGCAGCCCCGTTTCAGCCCGAAAAAACTCCCGGCGGGAAGGAGGATGAAAGGCGATCCTCACCATCAAGCTGCTGATGCCAAGAACAGCCGCCGCCCACAAAAAGAACATGCCAAAGCCTGCTGCCGCCCTCATCTGCAGCCCTCCATACAGCGCCAGGGCAGAAAGAAAAGCTCCCGCAGCACTTCCTGCGGCAAGCCGGATCCAATTTCCTTTTAACTTAAGAATCATTCTCAACAGCCAGAGAAGAAAAAAGTCCATGGAAAAGTTTACCAGAAAAAGCACATCCAGATAGATTGTAATTTCCATGAAAAAAAGCCCTCCCTGTCTATAATCTTAATTATAGACAGAAAGAGCTTCGAAGTCTGTCAAACGAAGGGAGCTGATCCACAGTTTTTATCGTCAGAATCCGTCAGAAAAATTCCTGCGAACAATACTTTCCCACAGATTATCTCTTATTCTTTAAGAAATCCGGGATATTGATCTGCACTTCCTTATTCATCGGACGATAGGTAGGAGTGGTCGGCGGAGTATACACCGGTGCGCTGGTAGCAGCAGCTTCTGGCGCTGCCTTAGGAGCCGGCTTCGGTGCAGAATAGGAAGGTGCGGTGTAAGCCGGTGCAGCAGCCTGCTTTGGTGCAGTCTTAAAGCCGCCAAATCCGCTCATAGCCTTTGCAACTGGAGTAGTGGCAACCTGTGCATCCAGACCGGTTGCGATAACGGTAATAGAAACCTCATCCTGGGCGTTCTCGTCATACATAGCACCGAAGATGATATTGGCATCCTCGCCGGTAAGCTCCTGAACGTAGCTTGCCGCCTCATTGGCCTCGATCAGGCTGATATCGCCGGAAATATTGATAATAACGTGGGTAGCACCCTCGATGGTGGTCTCTAACAGCGGGCTGGATACAGCCTGCTTTACTGCCTCAATGGCCTTGTCATCGCCCTTCGCGCTGCCGATACCGATATGTGCGATGCCCTTGTCCGTCATAACCGTCTGAACATCAGCAAAATCCAGGTTGATCAGGCCAGGAACATTAATCAGGTCGGTGATTCCCTGAACAGCCTGCTGCAGCACCTCATCCGCCTTCTTTAAGGACTCCGGCATAGTAGTTCTGCGATCTACGATCTCTAACAGCTTGTCATTTGGAATCACAATTAAGGTATCTACGCTTTCCTTTAAGCGATCGATACCGCGAAGTGCATTATCCATGCGGGTTTTTCCTTCAAACTTAAATGGCTTGGTCACTACGCCTACCGTCAGAATTCCCATATCCTTTGCGATTCTGGCAACCACAGGAGCAGCTCCGGTGCCGGTGCCGCCGCCCATACCGCAGGTGACAAATACCATATCTGCACCGCGAAGCGCCTGGGAGATCTCTTCAGAGCTTTCCTCAGCTGCCTTCTCGCCTACGTCTGGTCTGGCGCCGGCGCCTTTTCCTCCGGTCAGCTTCTCACCGATCTGCATGGTGGTGGGAGCCTGGCAGGTAGACAGCACCTGCTTGTCTGTATTAATGCCTATAAATTCAACTCCGATGATCTCTTCTTCTACCATTCGGTTTACTGCGTTGTTGCCGGCGCCGCCTACGCCGACCACGATGATCCGTGCCGCACTTTCTGACTCATTTATCTTAATTTCTAACAAGACTGTTTCCTCCTTATTCTCCCTGTTTTCTGCTTCTTCTTAGTTTACATGTATTGTTATTCGCATAGAAATTCTAGTCTAACTAATATCATATTTGATTTCTCGAAAAATAGCAACCATTTTTTTGATATATTTTTGGTAATTATAACCTATTTTTTTATGAAAGAGTACCACATACCGCTGTTGGTCTCATCATAAGTATCCAGATATAAGGTCCCGGACAGCCCTTCCAGCTTGGGAAGGATATCGTGAAGCTCCGATATCTTGCCGTTCATATCCTTATTGCTTCCCAGATACACATCCACATCCCCGATCTTTAATGTGGCATTGTTGTGGATATCGTACCGGATCTGATCCGCCTGGATCTCATTGATGGCAAGATCCTGGGTCAGGTTCATGATCTGCTCAAAGATGTGCTGGTTTTCTACCGGAAGAGGCTGGTTCAGCACAATCTGCCCGAAGGTGAGCCCCGTGATCCACGGAATCCCCTCCAGGCGGCTGCTGGAGCTTTCCACAATAATACCATCTTTATCAAAATACATGTAGCTGCTCATGTAGGACACATAGCCCACCACACTTTTTTCATATACAATAATCTCCACCTTAGAAGGACTCTGGAACACAAGCTTATAATCCTCCACAAAAGGAATCTGCTTGTGAGGCTGGAACCGGTTTTGATAGTAGCAGTAAAGACTGTTCCGATCAAGCCGGCTGTCAAAGATCAGATTCTCGATCTGCTCCGCAGAATACTTTTTATTGCCGGTCACCGTCACGGTGGTCACATTCATGGAAACCACCGCCAGGACCAGAAGCAGAAATACCACTAGTCCGATCCAGACCCCTATATGGATTTTTCTCTTCTCTTCTTTCTCTTTTTCAAACATATTTTTGTCTCACCTGATGTAATCTGAACTGTTATGTTATGATCATGGAATCCGTTGGATCCTTCCTTGTAATCCCCGGATATCCCGGCAAATGTCCTCATATCCCCGTTCAATATGAATGCAGTCCAAGATCCGTGTTTCTCCCTCCGCAGCCAGCGCCGCCGCAACCA
>JAUNOF010000015.1:0-2626 GCA_030537215.1 Lachnospiraceae bacterium | reverse complement strand
GGTCGTTCCCTCGGCCGCCAGGGCCGCCACGCACAGCGCCGCACCGCCCCGCAGGTCACAGGCGCTTACCCTGGCTCCCCGCAGCCGGTGCTTTCCCGAGATCACAGCCTCATTGCCGGAGATCTCAATGTCTGCTCCCATTTTCCACAATTCATTTGCAGTTTTAAATCTGGCTTCAAACACCGTTTCCTTTAACCTGCTGACTCCTTCGGCGCGGGCCAGAACGGCCAGCATGGGTGACTGAAGATCGGTTGGAAATCCAGGATAAGGGCTGGTAGACAAGGTGATCGGCTTTGGCCGGCCTTCCATGGAAATGGAAATTCCCTCTATCTTCGTTTTTTGGTTCTCTCCAATTCCGAACACCGGCTCCACCTCTGCTCCAATCTGGCGCAGCACCTTCACCACCTCCTGCATAGAATCCCAGGGCGCTCCCATCAGACGAGCCCGACCTCCGGCAGCTGCTACCGCTGTCAGATAGGTTCCCGCTGCGATCCGGTCGCCTGGAACAAAATATTCGGTTCCATGAAGCTCCTTCACCCCGCGGATCCGAAGTTTTGAGGTGCCGATTCCGGTAATATCTGCTCCCATTTGATTCAAAAGCAGGCAAAGACTCTGGATCTCCGGTTCCCTGGCTGCTCCCAGAAGCTGTGTCTCCCCTTCCGCCAGAACCGCTGCCAAAAGCGCGTTTTCTGTGGCTCCAACACTGGGAAACGGCAGAATGATCGGACCTCCCGCAAGCTTTGCCGAGGATGCTTCGATCCGTCCATCCTTCTCCTGCACCCTTGCCCCCAGCCTGGAAAAAGCCAGAAGATGGAGATTGATGGGCCTGCTTCCGATGGAACAGCCGCCTGGATACCAGGTAACAGCCCTTCCAAGCCGTCCAAGAAGCGCTCCCATCACCAGAATAGAGGAACGCATCTTTCCTACATCCTCCTTTGGAATCTCGCTTCGTTCACATTCAGAGGCATCTACTGTCAGGCTGCTGCCCTCCCACCGGCACCGGCAGCCCAGGGACTCTAAAATTCCCACCATACAGGTCACATCCTGGATGGTGGGGACATTGGTAAATTTGACAGTTTCTTTTTGAAGAATGGAGGCCGCCAGCATGGGCAGCACCCCATTTTTTGAACCCTGAATTTTTATCTCGCCTGATAAAGGCCGGTAACCGCAGATGCGAATCTCCGACAAGCAAGCTCCCCTCCATTAAATTTCCAATATATCATATCCTATGTAAAAGAGCTGGCATCAGAAAATTGTCCATATGCTTTTGGTGTTACTTTTGCAGCCGGATCTGATTCGACACACTGAGCACCATTCCCATCTCCATCATCAGGAACACAACCGAGGTACCTCCATAGCTGATAAAGGGAAGAGTGATTCCCGTATTGGGAATGGTGTTGGTCACAACGGCAATGTTTAAGATTACCTGGATTGCAATATGTCCCATCACGCCAACTACGATCATGGCGCCGAATAAATCAGGAGCATTGCTGGCGATCAGCATAAACCGGTAGATCATAAACAGGAAGATCAGGATCACGGAGATAGCTCCAAAGATTCCTAGTTCCTCACAAATAATGGAAAATACCATATCGTTCTGAGCCTCGGGCACAAATCCCAGCTTCTGGATACTTTCTCCCAGTCCTTTTCCTACCAGGCCGCCGGAACCAATGGCATACAGTCCCTGAAGCACCTGGTAGCCGCCGTCCTGAGGATAGGCTTCCGGGTCCAGCCACACATGGATCCGGCTCAGCTGATAGCTGTGCATAATGCCCACCTTCTCCAGCACAGTGGCAATGGGCCCTGCAAAGGCAATCACACCGCCCGCCGCAGCCGCACATGCCACAAAGGGCCATTGCAGCTTGCAGGCCACAAAACACATCACAAAAGCGATTCCTACAATGATGATACCGGAGCTTAAGTTATTCGCAGCCACCAGACCTGCAATGGGCAGAGTAACGGCTACGATCACCAGCAGCGACTTGAATTTATTAATCTGGGATCCCATCTCCGTAATCATCACCGCAATCATCAGGATCAACGCGATCTTTACCAGTTCCGTCGGCTGAAACTGAAGAGAACCCACCACCTTAAGCCATCGCTTCTTTCCGTTTACCTCCACCCCTAAGGGAGAAAACATAACCATCAGCATCAATACATAGGACACGGCATATGCGATCATCGCAAATCTGGCAAAGAAATGATAATCGATTTTGGAGATCATCAGCATGATGACGAAGCCGCCTACTGCGATCATCCCCTGCCGCTTCATAAAGTATCCGGCATCCCCAAACTTCAGCTGCGCGGAATAAGAGCTGGAGCTGTAGATCATCACCAGTCCGAACACCGTCAGAAAAATAATGGTAAACAGAAGGCTGTAGTCATAAAACCGCTTAAATTTTCCTTTTTTATTGGCCGCCTGCTGCATCTGCTGCCTTGCATACTGGGGCGGCTGGTTCCGATGCCTCTGGGGATCTCCCTGCACATGCGGCCTGCCGGACATCTGCGGACCACGCTGCACCTGGGGACGGCCGGACATCTGCTGGCTCCGTTCTCTCTGAGGATTTTGCTGCATCTGCTGGCTTCTGACTGCCTGAGAATTCCGCTGCATCTGCTGGCTTCTGGC
>JAUNOF010000014.1:10881-34037 GCA_030537215.1 Lachnospiraceae bacterium | reverse complement strand
GACTGGAGTCTGCCGGAAGTAAACAAACCGGAGAGCAGTAAACCGGACAATAGTAAGCCGGGTAACAGCGAAACCGAAGAGGAAGGTTCTTTCCGCCCCGCGTACATTCAGCAGGTAATCGATCTGGTAAACAAGGAGCGGGCGAAGGCTGGCCTGTCTCCATTAAAAGAGTCAGCAGCCGCGTCCAGCGCCGCGGCTGTGAGAGCCAAAGAAATTGCAGTTAACTTTTCTCATACCCGTCCTGACGGAAGCGGCTTCAGCACGGCCCTGCAGCAGAGCGGAGCCACATTCCGCGGGGCCGGAGAAAACATTGCATACGGGCAGCGGACTCCGGAAGCGGTTATGGATTCCTGGATGAACAGCTCCGGCCATCGTGCCAATATTCTCAGTAAATCCTTCACCACCATTGGGGTAGGGTACTATCAGGATGGAAACGGAACCGGATATTGGACACAGCTTTTCATGAATTAATGGAAAAATGAACGGGGAAATGAAAAATCGGGTGCGGCATATGCCGCACCCGATCAATCTGTTAGTTTAACAGGATATTATAACTGAGGACCTGCAGGAACTAAAGCCTTGCCTGCTTCATTGCCCTCATACTTTGCAAAGTTCTTAACAAATCTTGCTGCCAGATCCTTAGCCTTAGCCTCCCACTCGGAAGCATCTGCGTAAGTGTTGCGAGGATCAAGAATGTTGGTATCTACGCCTGTGAGCTCCGTAGGAACCTCAAAGTTGAAGTATGGGATCTTCTTGGTAGGCGCATTTAAGATATCCCCATTCAGGATTGCATCGATGATACCACGGGTATCGCGGATGGAGATACGCTTGCCGGTGCCGTTCCAGCCGGTGTTTACTAAATATGCCTTGGCGCCGCTTGTTTCCATTCTCTTTACCAGCTCTTCTGCATATTTGGTAGGATGCAGCTCAAGGAATGCCTGGCCGAAGCAAGCAGAGAAGGTAGGAGTAGGCTCGGTAATACCACGCTCGGTACCAGCCAGCTTAGCGGTGAAGCCGGACAGGAAGTAATACTGGGTCTGCTCTGGAGTCAGGATCGATACTGGAGGCAGTACGCCAAATGCATCTGCAGACAGGAAGATTACATTCTTAGCTGCCGGTGCAGAAGAAACCGGGCGAACGATCTTCTCGATGTGGTTGATCGGATAAGATACACGGGTATTCTCAGTTACGCTCTTATCTGCGAAATCGATCTTGCCCTCTGCATCCAGGGTTACATTCTCAAGAAGAGCATTGCGCTTGATTGCATTGTAGATGTCTGGCTCAGACTCCTTGTCAAGGTTGATAACCTTAGCATAGCAGCCGCCCTCGAAGTTAAATACGCCGTTGTCATCCCAGCCGTGCTCATCATCACCGATCAGAAGACGCTTAGGATCGGTAGACAGAGTGGTCTTGCCGGTACCGGAGAGACCGAAGAAGATAGCAGTATTCTCACCGTTCATATCGGTGTTTGCAGAGCAGTGCATGGAAGCAATACCCTTTAATGGCAGATAGTAGTTCATCATGGAGAACATACCCTTCTTCATCTCGCCGCCGTACCAGGTATTGATGATAACCTGCTCACGGCTGGTGATATTGAATACTACTGCAGTCTCGGAGTTCAGGCCTAATTCCTTGTAGTTCTCTACCTTTGCCTTAGAAGCATTGTAAACAATAAAGTCAGGCTCGAAATCCTTCAGCTCTTCTTCCGATGGGGAGATAAACATATTTTTAACAAAATGAGCCTGCCAAGCAACCTCCATAATAAAACGGATTGCCATGCGGGTATCCTTGTTAGCGCCGCAGAAAGCATCAACCACATACAGCTTCTTGTCAGAAAGCTCCTTCAGAGCGATTTCCTTTACTGCATCCCATGCTTCCTGGGTAGCCGGATGGTTGTCGTTCTTGTATTCATCAGAAGTCCACCATACAGTATCCTTGGAATTGTCATCTACTACGATAAACTTATCTTTTGGTGAACGACCTGTATAGATACCAGTCATTACGTTAACTGCACCAAGTTCACTCACCTGTCCTTTTTCGAAGCCTTCCAGATTCGGTTTTGTCTCTTCTTCAAATAACATCTCATAAGAAGGGTTGTGCACAATTTCTGTGGTTCCGGTAATACCATACTTACTTAAATCAATTCCTGCCATCTTACATTTAACCTCTTTTCTTTTATAGTATATGGTTGGTAAGTAAAGAATTGGGCAAGCCTGCGCATATGGCAAAGCCTACCTTAGATGTGAAAAATTTCACCATCTTTATCATAATTATACCGTGTAAATCAAGAAAATCAATAAAAATCTGAAAAAAAATAATAAGAATTATTTTTCTTAAATATGCAGTTGAACTGATATCTGTCTCATGATACAATGGAAAGAATGAGTTTGCATAGGAGGATGGTTACAAATGAATGAAACGGTATCAAACAAGCGGCATCACCCTGCGGCTTCGAGAGGCAGCTTTTCCGGGCGGATCGGTTATGTGCTTGCAGTTGCCGGGTCTGCAGTAGGATTAGGAAATATCTGGCGGTTTCCCTATCTGGCAGCCAAATATGGAGGAGGTATGTTTCTGCTGGTTTATTTGATCCTGATGCTTACCTTCGGTTATGCGCTGATCATTTCAGAAACAGCCCTTGGACGTATGACCGGCAAAAGCCCGGTAGGAGCCTTCCAGGCCTTCGGAAATGGATTGCCTTTCCGGTTTGGCGGCTGGGTCAATGCGGTGATCCCCATGCTGATCGTACCTTATTACTGTGTGATCGGCGGCTGGGTGACAAAATACTTATTTGAATATGTAAAGGGGAATGCAGTACAGCTGGCAGAGGATGGCTATTTTACCAGTTTTATCGCATCCTCAGTCCGTGTAGAATTGTGGTTTGTGTTATTTTCCCTGATGGTCTTTCTGGTTATTGCGGCAGGAGTCAAGCAGGGGGTAGAGCGGGTATCTAAGGTCATGATGCCGATGCTGGTAGTCCTTGCTGTTTTCGTGGCCATCTATTCCATCACTCGTCCCGGCGCAGTGGAAGGGATCCGGTATTTTCTGATTCCCAATTTCGATCATTTTTCCTGGATGACCGTGGTTGCCGCCATGGGGCAAATGTTTTACTCCCTTTCCATCGCAATGGGAATTCTGTATACCTACGGTTCCTATATCAGCAAGGATGTGGATATTGAAAAATCCACCACCCAGGTAGAGATTTTCGATACCGCCATCGCCATGCTGGCCGGGCTGATGATCATTCCGGCTGTATTTGCCTTTTCTGGAGGTAATCCGGAAACGCTTCAGGCCGGGCCCTCCCTGATGTTTATCACTCTGCCAAAGGTTTTCGCCAGTATGGGAATGGGAACCCTTGCCGGAGTCCTGTTTTTCCTGCTGGTGCTGTTTGCGGCTTTGACCAGCGCCATTTCCCTGATGGAAACCAGTGTGTCTACGATCACGGATGAGCTGCACTGGGATCGGAGGAAGGCAAGTTTTTTGATGGCAGCGGTAATGCTGGTAGTGGGCTCCGGATCGGCGCTGGGATTTGGAGTGCTGGATTTTGTGAGTATTCTGGGGATGTCCATATTAGATTTCTTTGATTTCCTTACGAATTCCATTATGATGCCGTTGGCGGCACTTTCTACCTGTCTGCTGATCATTCAGGTGGTGGGATTTGGGGCAATTGAGAAGGAAGTGGAATGCTCATCGGCCTTTCGGCGCAAGAAGGTGTATGTGTTTTTTATGAAATATCTGGCGCCAGTCTGCATTGGAATCATTCTGGTCAGTTCGATTGCAAATGTGATGGGATGGATCAGCTTATAGATATCCTCTCCCGAAATAATCTAACTTAACGGATTATTTTGGGAGAGTTTTTTTATTCTTTTTATTTATCCTTCGCCAATTCCACCCATTCCGCCGCCTTCCGGTACTGTTCTTCATCATATGTGATCTTTCCCCGGCTCAGGGTAAGGAAGCCTTCATCCTTCAGATTCCGGATCGTCCGGTTCAAGGTCTTTACATTGATTCCTAACTCTTCCTGCAGTCTCTGCCGGGTCCGGTCGATTACCAGAAGCTTAGGCGGCAGGGGGTCTTCCATGCCGTTTGCTGCCCCGTGCTTTACCAGATAATCCAGCAGCAGGAAGCTAGGCGGATAGAACAGGGTGGTTCCATTGCGGTAGGAGGAGCGGTAAAGCTTGTAAGCCACTTGTTTGGAAACGAGAGTGAGGATATTGATATCCTGGGAGAGCCAGCGCTCTGCATCCTTCCGGCTGATGTAGGCGGCTATGGTATCGGTTACAGCCTCGATGGTGACGGAGGTACAGGGCATTCCGGCCAGAATGGTCACCTCACCGAAGAAATCAATGGGCTTGTTGGTTTCGATCATGTAAATATTGCCGTTTTCGAATTCGTTGATCACACGGTTCTCACCGGTGGCTACGATGGCAAAATAATCCAGCTCCATGTTTTTCTGGTGAATAATGGAGCCTGCCGGATGGGACCGGATGGTGCAGCGGCTGCGGATGTCAGCCGGCATGGTTTTTGTGTAGGGGAGCAGGTCTGGAAATTGGGCTTCCAGTTCGCGTAACGTCATAGCATATCCCTCGCTTTTCAGCATAGTGATGCCTGGGTCAGCAGGCATGTCCGTTCTTGCTTTAGTATATCATCAAATCTTTCCCGAAATCAATAAAAATTGTTGAAAAGTGCTCATTTGTCCTTTTTTTTAAAGGCTGTTTTGTCTAAAATACTGGTACAAGCAAATGAAACAGCTGGATGAACGGAAAACAAAAATAAACCGGCTGGAGAGGAGGGCTCTTATGAGCAGAAAGAAAGAAACCTATGTATATAGTTCCCTGATGGAACGGTTTGCGCTGGAATGGAAGATTTATGTACTGGCATTTATCTTCATCCTGATTGCAGATTCGATTGGTCAGATCAAGATCCCGGTAGGGAAGGGAATGTTTATCCTGTTTCCCATCTTTTATGCCATCATTTTGGGAGTAATGTGCGGCCCGCAGGTGCTGAAGATCGTGGAGAGCAAGCATGTGAAGGCGGCGTCAAAGCTGGTGGTAGTGGGGATCTGTCCTTTTATTGCCAAGCTGGGGATTACGGCCGGCGCGAATATTGACACGATCTTAAGCGCAGGTCCGGCGCTGCTGTTCCATGGATTTGGAAATTTATTGGGGCCGATTTTGGCGCTTCCAGTTGCTATTCTTCTGGGGATGAAGCGGGAGGCGGTAGGTGCCTGTCATTCCATCAACCGGGAGTATCACATGGCGCTGATCAATAATATCTACGGTTCAGATTCTGCAGAGGCCAGAGGCAGCCTTTCTATCTATATCGTTGGAGGAATGGTAGGCACGATTTATTTTGGGCTGATGGCTTCTGTGATCGGGTCCATAGGCTGGTTCCATCCCAGAGCTCTGGGTCTGGCATCTGGTGTGGGAGCAGGAATTATGATGGCCAGTGCCAGTGCCAGCCTCTGCGCAATCTATCCGGAAATGGCAGAAACTATCTCGGCTATGGCAAGTGTGGGCGAGACGATGGCGGGAATTACCGGGATTTATATTACCATGTTTTTGGCAATCCCCATGTGCGATAAGCTGTATACCATCTTGGAACCGAAGCTTGGAAAATTTGCCTTGCGGTCAGCAAAGGATACGTTAAGAGAAAAAAAATAGTCTGGAAAATCTGCTCAAAGAAAAGGAGGCTGCAGAATGAGATACATAGAATGGTTCGTGCTGTTTATCATAGGTGCCTGTGGAACAGGCCTTGCAAATTTGATTGGTTATGGGGTGCCGTTTCTGGATTCGGTTCCTGGGCTGGCGGTGATGCTGGTGATTTCTATGGCTGGAGTATTTTTAAGTAAGATAGTTCCGCTGAAGCTGCCGATTCTGGCATATTGTTCCATTATTGGACTGCTTTCCGCCTGTCCGGTCTCACCCATTAGAAGCTTTGTGATCCAGGCAGTGAGCGCCATTAATTTTACAGCTCCCTTTACTATGGTTGGCGCTTTTGCTGGTCTGGCCATCAGTGACCAGTTAAAAACCTTCGTCAGCCAGGGATGGAAAATCCTGATCGTGGGGATTTTTGTAATGACAGGAACCTTCCTTGGTTCCTGCCTGTGGGATCAGATGATCTTAACGCTGGTGGGCGCAATATAAAAGCGATGTAACTGTGAAGGCACTGAACGGTTGCAAATAGATAAGTTAGGAGGGCAGAATATGGCAGTCTGTGATTTATTGATTAAACAAGCGGCAGTTTTGCGGAATTATGAAACGCTGGAAGCGGATATGGATATTGTGATCTCGAATGGGATCATTCAGGAGATTGGCAAGAGGATTGGAGATAACTGGGAGGCTAAGGAGGTTCTGAATGGTGACGGAAAGCTTTTTATGCCAGGTCTGATCGATAGCCACATGCACACCGGGCAGCAGCTGTTAAAGGGTCTGGTGCTGGATGCAAAGCCTATCATCTGGACCAGGATCATGCTTCCCTTTGAAAGCACCTTGACGCCGGAGAAGATGCGTCTCAGTGCGCAGGCTGCCGCGCTGGAGATGATCAAATGCGGTACCACCGGTTTTATCGATGCAGGAAGCTATTATATGGAGGCCGCAGCAGCTGTGTATGTGGAAAGCGGGCTGCGGGGAGTTCTTTCTTATTCTACTATGGATGAGGCGGGACTGCCGGAATCCATTGCCATGGACGCGAAGGAGGCGGTAAGCCGCACCGATGATCTGTTTGATCATTTCCATGGAAAGGGAAATTTAAAGGTGGCTTATTCGCTGAGAGCCCTAAATTCCTGTTCCAATGAGCTGGTAGAGCTGGCGGCTGGCCGGGCGAAGGAGAGAAACGCGATTCTTCAGGCTCATATGAATGAGTATATGGGCGAGATAAACGGCATCATTCAGCGGGAAGGGATGCGTCCCTATGAATATCTGGAGAAGATGGGTGTGCTGGGAAGCAATTTCCTTGGGGCCCACAGCTTGATTTTGTCTGATGAGGAGAAGGCCCTGATTCAGGAGCGGGGTGTAAAGGTGTGCCATTGTCCGTTCAGCAACTGTGGAAAGGCAGTGCCGGATACGCCGCAGCTTCTGGAAATGGGAATCCCAGTTGGGATGGGAACCGATGGGGCTGCTCATGGCGGCTTGAGCCTGTGGAATGAAATGAAGATCTTCCGCTCCATCATGAACATTTACCATGGTGTTCCCAATCGCAATCCAAAGGTAATGCCAGCAGAGCATATCTTTAAGATCATTCTGGAGGGAGGAGCGGCTGCTCTAGGTGAGGAGGGCTGTCTGGGACGGCTGGAGCCGGGATATCAGGCGGATCTGATCAGCATCAATATGGACCAGCCTCATCTGTGCCCAACAGGAAATCCGCTTCACACTTTGTTTGAGTGCGTCAATGCCGGAGATGTGTGGGATATGATCGTGAGAGGAAAGGTTCTGATGAAGGGCAGAGAGGTGCTGTCTTTGGATGAGGAGCGGATCCTGTATGAATCAAAGCAATATATGAAAAAAGAAAATTCCCACTTGACAGGCTGCGGAAATTGACAGGAGGAAAAACAGAATGGTTTGGCTTATAGCAGCGGCGGCAAATCTGATCGTAGGCGCATTGGTAGGTCTGACAGGAGTGGCAGGATTTCTGCTTCCTATTGTATATACAGGTCCCCTTGAACTGGGGGTGGCGGAGGGGCTTGCACTAAGCTTTGCTGCATTCATTGTCTCCGGGACATTGGGTTCTGTAAATTATTGGAAAGCAGGAAACCTGGATGCAGCTTTTGGCCTGCGGCTGAGTGCAGGAAGCCTGGCGGGAGCGATCCTGGGGGTAAAGCTGAATCTGATCATACCAGAGGAACTGGTAAAAACGCTGCTTTATGTGGTAGTTCTGCTGTCTGGTATCTCCATCCTGCTGCGGCGTGAGAGCGGAGCTGGTGAAACGGATCGGGCGGCCAAAGCCTGGTCCATTTCAGATCATCTTATTCCTACCCTTCTGCTGGGCTTTGTAACCGGCGCCATCTGTTCCCTATCCGGCGCCGGCGGGCCGGTGCTGGTGATGCCTCTTTTGGTGGTGCTGGGGATTCCGGTTCGAACCGCCGTAGGCGTGGCGCTGTTTAATTCTATCTTTATTGGAATACCCGCCTGTATTGGATATATGATGCAGTGCTCTCTGATCAGGATCTTTCCTATTTTGGCAATTGCACTGGTATTCCATGCCATTGGGGTTACGTTCGGAAGCAAAAATGCAGTTCGGATCAATCAGACGGTATTGAAAAAGGGGATTGCTGTATTCTCTGTTTTGGTGGCTTTGTGGAAGCTGTTTTTATAAGAGCGGCAAAAAGAAAAGCAAATAGAAAAGATCATTCATGAAATAGATTTCCCATGAATGGTCTTTTTTATATCATAGGCAACTCCGTTCCCTATGATACAAAAAGCCCTCCGGGCAGGATCGCACTGCGGCGGATTGGAATTATGCCGCTGACGCGACCCGCCGCAGGCGGAGAAGTTCGCGAGCGAACTTCTTTTTATAGCTGTAAAACCATAAATATCCAAATTTGAAGAAAACAAGTAAAAAATTATATTGATTTATACCATGATATTTAGTATATTAGGATTTAGATTAGCCGAAAGGAGAATCAATCATGATTAAAGTAGCAGTTGATGCTATGGGCGGTGATTATGCACCGTCTGAGATGGTGGCGGGAGCCGTGGAAGCGGTCAAGGCACAGCCGGGAATCCAGGTGCTGCTGGTAGGCAGGGAGGATGTGGTAACTTCTGAGCTTTCCAAGCATACCTATGAGAAAGAGAGGATTCAGGTTGTCAATGCCACCGAGGTAATTGCGACAGAAGAACCTCCGGTGAATGCCATACGGAAGAAGAAGGATTCTTCGATCGTAGTGGGTATGAATCTGGTGAAGAAGCAGGAGGCGGACGCGTTTGTGTCGGCCGGAAGCTCAGGAGCCATATTGGTAGGCGGACAGGTGATCGTGGGAAGGATCAAAGGTGTGGAGCGGCCTCCGTTAGCCCCTCTGATCCCTACAGAGACAGGTGTTTCCCTTCTGATTGACTGCGGAGCGAATGTGGATGCCAGACCCTCTCACCTGGTACAGTTTGCAAGGATGGGCTCGATTTACATGGAACATGTGATGAAGGTAGAGAAGCCGAGAGTGGCCATCGTGAACATTGGCGCTGAGGAGGAGAAGGGCAATGCTTTGGTAAAGGAGACCTTTCCTCTGCTGAAGGAATGCAGAGATATTAACTTTATCGGCAGCATTGAAGCCAGAGAGATCCCCCATGGGGCAGCAGATGTGATTGTCTGTGAGGCCTTTGTGGGCAATGTGATTCTGAAGCTTTACGAAGGCGTGGGCGCTACTCTGATCAGCAAGGTGAAGAGCGGCATGATGACCAGCCTGCGCAGCAAGATCGGTGCACTTTTAGTAAAGCCTGCACTGAAATCCACTTTGAAATCCTTTGATGCCAGCCAGTACGGCGGGGCGCCCCTTTTGGGCTTAAACGGCCTGGTGGTAAAGACCCATGGAAGTTCAAAGGCAAACGAAGTGAAAAATTCCATTATTCAATGTGTGACCTTTAAGGAACAAGGTATTAATGAAAAAATCAAAGAAAGCCTGAAGGCAGTGAATAAAGAAGATTAGGAGGAATTGGTTATGGAATTTGAAAAATTACAGGGGATTATTGCAGAGGTATTAAATCTGGAGCCGGAAGAGATTACAATGGCAGCTACGTTTGTAGATGATTTAGGTGCGGATTCTCTGGATGTTTTCCAGATTATCATGGGTATTGAGGAAGAGTTCGATATCGAAATTCCAAACGAGATTGCAGAGAAGATCGTGACCGTCGGCGATGCTGTAGAAGCGATCAAGAGTGCAGTAAATTAGGGGATCATGGGGCAGTCGAAGGTCACGGCCGCCCCTTTCCTTATTTGAGAGGAGGAAGAAATTTGAATCGAGATTTAAAGGAGTTGGAGGAGGTTATCGGATACAAGTTTGCAGACCGAAGGCTTCTGAGCCATGCCATGACCCACAGTTCCTACGCCAATGAACACCGCTGGGATAAGATGCGGTGCAATGAGCGGTTGGAGTTTCTAGGAGATGCGGTGCTGGAGCTGGTGTCCAGCGATTTCCTGTTTGCCGCCTATCAGGATATGCCGGAGGGGGATCTGACGAAGACCAGAGCCAGTCTGGTATGTGAGCCGACCCTTGCGTTCTGCGCAGAGCAGATCCATCTGGGAGAGTACCTGCTGTTAGGAAAGGGGGAAGAGGCTACCGGCGGAAGATTCCGTCCTTCTGTGGTATCTGACGGGATGGAGGCGCTGATCGGCGCCATCTATCTGGATGGTGGTTTTGCTAATGCAAAAGAGTTTATCCATCGGTTCATCTTAAATGATATCGAGCACAAGCAGCTCTTTTATGATAGCAAGACTATCTTGCAGGAACTGGTCCAGGGACATTTTGAGGAGCCGCTCACCTACGAGCTTTTGAAGGAGGAGGGACCAGATCATAATAAGTCCTTCCAGGTCTGCGCCAGGATTGGCAGCCGGGAGGTAGGAAAAGGCAGCGGCCGGACGAAGAAGGCGGCGGAGCAGGTAGCTGCTTACCACGGGATCTTAACGGTGAAGGCAGAGATCGAGAAAATGGATCAGGAAGCAAAAATGCAAAGGGTGATCAGCAAAACATGTATTTGAAAAGTATAGAGATTCAGGGCTTTAAATCCTTTGCCAATAAGATCGTCTTTGAATTCCACAACGGCATCACCGGCATTGTAGGGCCCAATGGAAGCGGCAAGAGCAATGTGGCGGATGCGGTCCGCTGGGTGCTGGGCGAGCAGCGGGTGAAGCAGCTTAGAGGCGGCAGCATGCAGGACGTGATCTTTGCCGGCACAGAACTGAGAAAACCCCAGGGCTTTGCTTACGTGGCCATCACCCTGGACAATTCCGACCACCAGCTTGCCATCGACTACGACCAGGTGACGGTGTCCAGGCGGCTGTACCGCTCTGGTGAGAGTGAATATATGATCAACGGCAGCGCCTGCCGCTTAAAGGATGTAAATGAGCTGTTTTACGATACCGGTATCGGCAAGGAGGGCTACTCCATTATCGGCCAGGGCCAGATTGATAAGATCTTAAGCGGAAAGCCGGAGGAGCGGCGGGAGCTGTTTGACGAGGCTGCCGGCATTGTAAAGTTTAAGCGGAGGAAGGCCATCGCCCAGAAGAAGCTGGAGGATGAGAAGCAGAATCTGATCCGTGTCAATGATATTTTGTCGGAGCTGGAAAAGCAGGTAGGTCCTTTAAGCCGTCAGGCGGAGGCTGCCAGACGGTACCTGCAGCTGAAGGAGGAGCTGAAGCGTTATGATGTGAATGCCTTCCTGATGGAGAGCGCGGACATCAAGATTCAGCTGAAGGCATTGGAGGAGCGGGAAGCCATCGTTTCCGGCGATATGACCGGGGCGAAGGCAGAGGCAGAAAAGATCAAAACTGATTATGACCGGCTGGATGGGGAGATTGGGGCTCTGGATGAGATGCTTACGGAAAGCCGTTCCCGGTTCAATCAGGAGAATATGAAGAAGGGCGGCCTGGAGGGCCAGATCAATGTATTAAACGAGCAGATTAATACGGAAAAAATGAATGCAGAGCATTTGAAAAGCCGTATGGATACCCTGGATACAGAGATCACAGAGCGCCGGAATCAGCTGGAGGAATACGCCTCGGAGAAAAGCGGCCTTTCTGACAAGGTGGCCAGGATCCTGGAGCAGCAGAAGGATGCGGAGATTACGCTGATGGATGCAGATGTGACCATCCAGGAGCTGGAGCAGCAGATCGAGGCAGGGAAAAGCTCCATCATCGATACGCTGAATGAGCGGGCTGCCGTTACGGCAAAGCAGCAGCGGTATGAGACGATGCTGGAGCAGGTGAATGTGCGCCGCAGTGAGATCAGCCAGAAGCTTTTGAAGATCAAAAGCGATGAATCGGTGCAGGATGAGCAGCTGAAGGAAGAAGAAAGGAAGCTGTCCGGCTTACAGGAGCAGCTTCAAGGGCTGCTGGTACGCCAGGAGGAGCTGGAGGAACAGATCCTTCATATGGACGGCGAGGTGCGCCGCTTAAACCGCAGCTTAAATGAGAAGCACCAGCAGTACCAGGCCAGCTATACCAAGCTGGAATCCCTGCGGAATATTGCGGAGCGGTATGAGGGCTACGGCAACAGCATCCGCCGTGTTATGGATGTGAAGGATCGGGTCCACGGCATCCACGGCGTGGTGGCTGATTTAATCACCACGGAAAAAAAGTATGAGACAGCCATTGAGACGGCGCTGGGCGGAAGCATTCAGAATATCGTTACCGATTCGGAGCAGACGGCCAAGCAGCTGATCGAATATTTAAAAAAGAATAAATTCGGCCGTGCCACCTTCCTGCCGCTGACCAGCATCGGCAGCCGGAACGGATTCACCCAGGATAAGGCTCTGAAGGAGCCGGGAGTGCTTGGGCTGGCAAATCAGCTGATTCACACCGCCGCAGCATATGAGGGGCTGATGAAATACCTGTTAGGGCGCGTGGTGGTGGTAGACCATATCGACAATGCCATCGCCTTGGCGAGAAAGTTCCAATATAGTCTTCGGATTGTAACTCTGGACGGCGAGCTGCTGAATGCAGGCGGCTCCATGACTGGCGGTGCCTTTAAAAACAGCAGCAATCTCCTGGGAAGAAAGCGGGAGATCGAGGAGCTGGAACAGGCATGTGAGAAGATCACCAAGGCGGCAGAAAGCCTGCAGCAGGAGCTGGAGCAGACGGAAGGAATCCTGAATGACTCCAGGGAAGAGCTGGAGCAGGTGAAGGGCAAAAAGCAGGAGCTTTATCTGGCTCAGAATACGGTTCAGATGAGCATTCGCCAGCTTGAGGAGCGGAAGGAAGAGATCCAGGAATCCTCCGTAGACCTGGTGCGGGAGCATGGGCAGCTGGAGGAGCAGGCCAGAGAGCTGAAAAGCAGCCAGAGCCTTCTGCGTACCAGCGTATCGGAGCTGGAGGGCAGAAACACGCAGGTAAACCAGCAGATCGAAGTTCTGCAGGTGAAGCTGGAGGAGGAAAAGCACAGCCGGGAGCAGTACGCAAAGGATTTATCTTCCATTCAGCTGGATACTGCCAATTACCAGCAGAAGCTGAATTTCATTCAGGAGAATGTGCGCCGTGTCCATGAGGAGATCCGAAAGCGGAAGGAAGAGAAGCAGGACCTGACCCGGGGAAGTCAGAGCTCCCAGCTTGCTATTGAGGCAAAGCAGGAAGAGATTCTTAAGATGCGGCAGGAGATTGCCAGATCCGAGGAGCAGATGCAGCAGCTGACAGAACAAATTCAAGAGGAGAACCGCCGGAAGGAAGTCCAGAGCCAGAGCCAGAAGGCACTGTTTGCAAAGCGGGAAGAGGTGACGGAGCGGATCAGCCTGCTGGACAAGGATCTGTTTCGGATCCAGAGCCAGAAGGAAAAGCTGGATGAAAAGCTGGAACAGCAGATCAATTATATGTGGTCAGAATATGAGCTGACCTACAGCACTGCCGAGAAGCTGAAAAGTCCGGAGTGTACTTCCCTTCCTGAGATGAAAAAACAGATCGAAGGATTAAAGTCCTCCATTCGGGGACTGGGAAATGTAAATGTAAATGCCATCGAGGATTATAAGGAGATCTCAGAGCGGTATGAATTTTTAAAAACTCAGCATGATGATCTGATCCAGGCAGAGGAAGCGCTGTTAAAGATCATTGATGAGCTGGACAGCGGCATGCGGCGCCAGTTCGAGGAGCAGTTCGCCCGGATCCGGGTGGAGTTTGACAAGGTGTTTAAGGAAATGTTCGGCGGAGGCAGAGGCACGCTGGAGCTGATGGAGGATGAGGATATCCTGGAAGCAGGAATCCAGATTATCTCTCAGCCCCCAGGCAAGAAGCTGCAGAACATGATGCAGCTTTCCGGCGGAGAGAAGGCGCTGACAGCCATTGCGCTGCTGTTTGCGATCCAGAATTTAAAGCCGTCGCCCTTCTGCCTTCTGGATGAGATTGAGGCGGCGCTGGACGACTCCAATGTAGACCGGTTTGCCGGATATCTGCACAAACTGACGGAGAACACCCAGTTTATCGTGATCACTCACCGGCGAGGAACCATGGTGGCATCAGACCGCCTCTACGGCATTACCATGCAGGAGAAAGGCGTTTCCACCCTGGTATCGGTGAATCTGATCGAGGCGGATCTGGATCAATAACAGGGATGGTGGTACGTTAAATAATTAAGGAAGGAAAGGAGCAAAGCAATATGAGTGAAGGAAAAAAAGGGTTTTTCGGCCGTCTGGTAGAGGGACTGACCAAAACCAGAAATAATATTGTTTCCGGAATCGATTCCATCTTCAGCGGATTTTCCGCCATTGATGATGATTTCTATGAGGAGATCGAGGAAACGCTGATCATGGGAGATATCGGCATTCAGACTACCATGGCCATCGTGGAAGATCTGCGCAGGAAGGTGAAGGAGCAGCATATCAAGGATCCGGCCCAGTGCAAGTCGGTGCTGATCGAGAGCATAAAAAATCAAATGAATCTGGGGGAGAATGCCTACGAGTACGAGCATCGGAAATCGGTGGTGCTGGTGATCGGCGTTAACGGCGTGGGCAAGACCACTTCTGTGGGAAAGCTGGCCGGACAGCTTAAGGACCAGGGAAAAAAAGTGGTGCTGGCAGCGGCCGATACTTTCCGCGCAGCTGCTATTGAGCAGCTGACGGAGTGGGCCAACCGGGCTGGAGTGGAGATTATTGCCCAGCAGGAGGGCTCCGACCCGGCGGCCGTGATCTATGATGCAGTGGCAGCGGCCAAGTCCCGTCACGCTGATGTATTGATCTGCGATACAGCAGGACGCCTCCACAATAAAAAGAATCTGATGGAGGAGTTAAAGAAGATCAACCGGATCATCGATAAGGAATACCCGGAAGCCTACCGGGAAACGCTGGTGGTGCTGGACGGAACTACTGGACAGAACGCCATGGTTCAGGCGCGGCAGTTTATGGAAGTGGCGGATATCACCGGAATTATCCTGACGAAGCTGGACGGCACGGCAAAGGGCGGCATCGCAGTGGCGATCCAGTCTGAGCTGGGAATCCCGGTAAAGTATGTGGGAATCGGAGAGAAGATCGATGATTTACAGAAATTTGACGCCAATGATTTCGTCAATGCTTTGTTTCAGGTAAAGCAGGAGAATGAATAGCAAAATAGAGAGTAACTGTTCAGTAGAGATATCAACTGACAGATAAGGAGGAAATGACAATGGAGCAGTTATCATTAGAAAAATTTGAAGAAGCAACCGAAGTTGTGGGCCGGGTTACTCAGGAAACCAAGCTGGTTTACAGCGAGTACTATTCTGCCATGACCGGAAATAAGGTTTACTTTAAGCCGGAAAATATGCAGTACACAGGAGCCTATAAGGTGAGAGGCGCCTATTATAAGATCAGCACCCTGACCCCTGAGGAGCGGGAGAAGGGACTGATCACCGCATCTGCTGGAAATCATGCCCAGGGCGTAGCTTACGCTGCCAAGCTGGCCGGGGTCCAGGCAACGGTCGTAATGCCTACCACCACGCCATTAATCAAGGTAAACCGTACCAAAAATTACGGGGCAGAGGTGGTGCTGAAAGGTGATGTGTTTGACGAGTCCTGCGCCTATGCCATGCAGATGGCAGAGGAGAACGGACATACCTTTATCCACCCCTTTGACGACCTGGAGGTAGCCACCGGACAGGGAACCATCGCAATGGAGATCATCAAGGAGCTGCCTACCGTAGATTATATTCTGGTTCCCATCGGCGGCGGCGGTCTCTGCGCCGGCGTGTCTGCCCTGGCGAAGCTTCTGAACCCGAAGATCAAGGTAATCGGCGTGGAGCCGGCAGGAGCCGCCTGCATGCGGGCTTCCTTAAAGGCCGGCGAGGTGGTTTCTCTTTCTGAGGTAAGCACCATTGCAGATGGTACCGCGGTAAAGCGGCCTGGCGAGAGGGTGTTCCCATATATCCAGGAGAATGTGGATGATATCATCACCATTGAGGATTCCGAACTGATCGTGGCATTCCTGGATATGGTTGAAAATCATAAGATGATCGTGGAGAACTCCGGCCTTCTGACGGTTGCTGCGTTAAAGCATATGAATGTAGAGAAGAAGAAGATCGTCTCTATCTTAAGCGGCGGCAACATGGATGTGATCACCATGGCTTCTGTGATCCAGCACGGCCTGATCCAGCGTGACCGTATCTTTACCGTTTCTGTCCTTCTGCCGGATAAGCCAGGTGAGCTGGCGGCAGTTTCTGCACTTCTGGCGAAAGAGCAGGCCAATGTAATTAAGCTGGAGCACAACCAGTTTATCAGCATCAACCGAAATGCAGCTGTGGAGCTTCGGATCACAGTGGAGGCATTTGGAACAGAGCATAAGAGCACCATCGTCGCGGCGCTGAATGAGGCCGGATACCGCCCGAAGCTGGTAAAGTCCAAGGGAATTTACAGCGAATGATTTCAGTAAGCTCATTCGCTGCACTGCCTGTGGGAACAGGCAAATAAATATACGTTTATGGAGAAGAAAAGGCGGGGGAATGTATGGGATTTTATGAGATGCGAAAGCCTTTTGAACAAAATGTACATTACTTTTTAAAATGGACGGCCATATCCTTTACCATTGGAGGAGTGGGCGGCGTGGTCGGCGGCTGCTTTGCCAAATCAATCGCCTGGGTGACCAGCTTCCGTCAGAGTCATGACTGGACGCTGTATCTGATGCCTTTTGCCGGCCTTCTGATCGTGTGGCTGTACCATGTGCTTCACGAAGATAAAAACAGGGGAACCAATATGGTCATTGATTCCATTTCTTCTAACGCAGAGGTAACGCTGGCTACCGGGCCGCTGATCTTTATCTCCACGGTGCTGACCCATTTTGTGGGAGGCTCCTCCGGGCGTGAGGGCGCAGCTCTGCAGCTGGGCGGAAGCCTTGGAAACCTGGTGGGAAAGACCATTGGCCTGGATGAAAAGGACAAGAAGATCGCGATTATGTGCGGCATGAGCGCTGTGTTCGGAGCGCTGTTCGGCACGCCGGTGGCGGCCGGTATTTTTTCCATGGAGGTAGTCAGCATCGGCGTTATGTACTATGCGGCGCTGGTTCCCTGTGTATTTGCTGCCTTCCTGGGCGCGAACATTTCCCGGCTCATGGGAGTTCCGGCAGAGCATTACCAGATCCTGGATATGCCGGAGCTGGGCATGGTTGAAGCCTGCTACATGGTGCTTCTGGGAATGATGTGCGCCTTGGTCAGCATCGGCTTTTGCATGCTGCTCCATCATGCAGGAAAGCTTTACCAGAAGAGGTTTGAAAATCCGTATATCCGCATCCTGGCAGCCAGCGGGATTTTTATCGCAATGACCCTGCTGTCCGGTACCAGGGAATACAACGGCGGAAGCATGCAGCTGATCGAGCACGCTATGGAAGGACATGTGCGGTATGAAGCATTTCTTCTGAAAGCCATCTTTACTGCTGTGGCATTAGGAGCCGGCTTCCGGGGCGGCGAGATCGTGCCAACCTTATGTGTAGGTGCTACCTTTGGCTGTACGGTAGGAACCATTATGGGGATCTCTCCTTCCCTTTCAGCGGCATGCGGAATGGCTGCTCTCTTTGTAGGCGTTACCAATTGTCCCATTTCTACGCTGGTAATCGCCTTGGAGCTGTTTGGCGGGGAAGGACTGCATTATTTTGCCATTATTATTGCGGTGACATTTACTCTGTCCGGCTATTATGGCCTGTACAGCAGCCAGAAATTTGTGTACTCCAAGACCAGAACGGAATTTATTAACCGGAAGTCTAATAAATAATGCTGGGGTCAAAAGGTATTTTGCCCCTGCGATACCGAATTTGCAAAAAGTAAATAATTGTAAAAAGAGGAATACAGCATGAAAAAATGGAAACAGTTAGCAGTGATGGGATTACTTGCAGTCAGCATGACCAGCTGCAAATCCGGCGGCCAGCAGAATCAAAGCAGCGAGTCGGCATCAGAGGCTGTGACGGCAGACACAGGACAGACCGGGGAGGATGCTTCCAGCTCATCCGAAGAGGAAACCGGGGCCGTGGAGCTTCCCAATCCATTTGAAGAGGTGGATGGGCCGGAAGCCCTAAAGGAGATCGGTGTAAGCATGGAGGTGCCGGAGGAAGCCGAGAATGTGACCTGCGGGATCATCAGCGGTGAGGTGGCAGAGATCTCGTTTCAGCTGGATGAAACGCCATACACCTACCGGGGCGCGGTGAAGGCAGAGGATTTTGCAGGTATCTTTGAGGAATTTGAGCCGGAAGTGTCAGCTTTATCCGACTGCGGAGCAGATGAGGATCTGATCATTCGGACTACCGTAAGCGGCGGACGGCTGGCAAACTGGACCAGACGGGGAGCCAAGTATACGTTGTATACGCCCAAGGCGGTGGAGGATGCTCAGTTGTTTGCATTGTGCATTCAATTGATTGGCAAAAATTAGAAAATAAAGCAGGAGGGAACGCTTATGGCTTTATATGATTACAGCCGTGCGCTGAAAGCGGGAAGAAAGCAGTATCAGGCTTCCCTTTCCAAAGGAGAGCATCCGTATCTTCCGGTACTGGATGATATTCTCTCTTATACCGATATCGTGTCTGAGGTAAATCTGGGATTAGTCGATATTCCCCTGGAGCGGATTATCGGTACCAGAACAGCAGGAAGGACCAATGCCTTTGCCAGCAATTTCATGCCTCTTCTTGCAGAAAAGACGGAGTTTGCAGCAAAATGGGCCGCTCTTTACGATCATCAGATGGAGGAGGGGATCCACGATCCCATCATTGTCTATGAATTCATGAACAAGTATTACGTTCAGGAGGGAAATAAGCGGGTCAGCGTTTTAAAGTATGTAGGCGCCTTCAGTATTCCGGGCATTGTGACCAGGCTTCTTCCCAGAAGAAGTGATGACAAGGAAAATAAGCTGTACTATGAATTCCTGGATTTCTACCAGGTATCCTTTAACAGCGCTGTCTGGTTCAGCCAGGAGGGAAGCTATAGCCGGCTTCTGCAGGTGATGGGACTGGAGCCGGGGCAGGTTTGGGATGATGATACCAGGTCTTATTTTAAGGCAGTCTATGAGCGGTTTGCTAAAGTATTTGCCAGCCAGGGAGGCAATGCAATCGGCCTGACCTGTTCCGATGCCTTCCTGATCTATGCAGAGCTGTTTGACTATGAAGCCATAAAGCAAAACACAGAGACCCAGATCCGAAAGGATCTGGAGAAGATCTGGCCGGAGCTGGTGTTAAGAGGTCAGGGCGGCGATGTGGAGCTGGTGGAGCAGCCGGAAGAGGAAGAGCCGTCCTCCAAGGTTACGAAGGTAGTCAAATCACCAAAGAGCCTGATGAACTGGCTTCTGCCCTCCAGCGGAGAGCAGGGACCGCTGAAGATTTCCTTTGTATATGAAAAAACACCGGAAACCTCAAGCTGGACCTACGGCCATGAGCTGGGACGGCTGTACCTGGAGGAAGCATTCCCCGGCGAGGTGGAGACCTTCTTTTTCAATCATGCAGATACGGATGAAAAGGCGGAGGAGGCCATCAATCTTGCTATTGCGGCAGGAAGCCATCTGATCTTTACCACTACCCCCAGGATGCTGCAGCCCAGCGTCAAGGCTGCTGTAAAGAATCCGGAAATAAAAATTTTAAACTGCAATGTAAACACCATGTCCTCATCCATAAGGACCTACTACGGCAGAATGTATGAGGCTAAATTCCTGATAGGCGCCATCGCGGCGGCCATGGCGAAGCATGATGAGCTGGGCTATATTGCGGATTACCCGATTTACGGTTCTCTTGCCAATATTAATGCCTTTGCTCTTGGAGCCAGAATGATCAATCCCAGGTCTATGGTTCATCTGAGGTGGAAGGCTCAGAAAGACGGGAATGCATTAGAGGAGCTGGCTGGCGAAGGGATCACCTACATTTCCACCGACGATATGATCACTCCGAAATCCATGGCTCGTGAGTTTGGTCTGATTCACAAGGAGGAGGATGGAACTTTGACCACTTTGGCAACACCGCTGTGGCACTGGGGCAAATTTTACGAGAGGATCGTTAAGCTGATCCGCCAGGGCGGCTGGAGCAGCTTGGATACCAAAGGAAAACAGGCGGTGAACTACTGGTGGGGCATGTCGGCAGGGGTCATTGACGTGATCTGCTCCAAGAATCTTCCCCGGGGCACCAACCGGCTGATCTCCTTCCTGACCAATTCCATCAAGTCAGGAAGCTTCCATCCCTTTGAATCTGACATTTATTCCAGTGACGGCATCTGCCGCTGCGGCGAGAATAACAAGCTGACTCCCAAGGAGATCGTAACCATGAACTGGCTGGTGGAAAATGTAGCAGGTACGATCCCGGAGATGGATGAGATGACCGAGGAAGCCAGGGATCTGGTGAAGCTTCAGGGAATCAATTTAGAAAAGGATACGGAGGCAAAGGCGGAGAGCCATGAAGATTCTGGTAGTAGCAGATGAAGAATCAAAGATTCTTTATGATTATTATAAGCCGGGGATGCTGGATGATATTGACCTGATCTTATCCTGCGGCGATTTACATGCAGGCTACCTGTCTTTTCTGGTAACCATGTCCCACGCTCCGGTGTTGTTTGTATGCGGCAATCACGACCATTACAATAAGGATGACACTGGCGGCTGCATTTGCGTGGAAGACGATATTTTCGTGTACCGGGGAATTCGGATCCTGGGGCTGGGCGGCTCTATGCGGTACCAGCCCCGGGTGGAGAACCAGTATACAGAACGAGAGATGAACAAGAGGATCCGGAAGCTGCGGTGGAAGCTGATGCGCCACAAAGGCTTCGATATCCTTTTGACTCATGCCCCCGCCTATCAGGTCAATGATATGGAGGATCTGCCCCACCGGGGCTTCGAAGGCTTCTGCCGTCTGATGGACAAGTACCGCCCGAAGTTTTTCATTCACGGACATGTCCATGCTACCTACGGCAGCCGGTTTAAGCGGCTGGATCATTACCAGGACACGACAGTGATCAACGCATATGAAAAATATATTATTGAATATCCAGATTGAGGGCTATCAAATATGAACGATTGGATGCAAACCGTATTTACAGACGGAACCAGATATTTTGTCAGCAATCCCCTGCCGAAGAAAGGAGAAACGATCACCCTCTGGCTCCGGATCTGTGAGTGGTCGCCGGTGCAGCGCATCATTCTCCGCACCAAGCTAAACGGCGTGGAGGTTTTAATGCCCATGGAGTGGGACTATTCCAGAAACGGACTTGCCTATTTTAAGGCAAGCCTGACACTGTGGGAGGATCTGTTCCACTACCATTTTTACCTGGTGACAGAAGAACAGATTTATTATTATACACAAAATGGTCTCACCGATTTCGTGCCGGATGAGGTGTATGACTTTAAGATTTTAACCGATTACCAGCAGCCGGAGTGGGTGAAGGAAGCTGTGTTCTACCAGATCTTCCCGGAACGGTTCTGCAACGGCAATCCATTTAACGATGTATTAAATGGAGAATATTCCTTTGACGGCCACCCGGCTATCCGGGTAAGAGACTGGAACCAGGTTCCGGCTGCCTACCAGGACAGCTTCTGCATGGATTTTTACGGCGGAGACCTGGATGGAATTCTTTTAAAAATTCCCTATTTAAAGGAACTTGGCGTCAATGCAGTTTATTTGAATCCCATTTTTTATGCTGCAACGGTGCATAAGTATGACTGCCTGGATTACTTTACCGTGGATCCCCATTTCGGAGGAGATGAGGCGCTGGCCCGACTCTGCCAGGCACTTCATGAAAATGGCATGAAGATCATTCTGGATATTTCCATCAATCATACCGGAACCGCCCACAAGTGGTTTAATAAGGAAGGACTGTTTTTCCCCACCACAGTGGGAGCTTACCATAATCCAGATGCCAAAGAGCGGGAATATTATTTCTTCCAGGGAGAGCATGGGTATAAGTCCTGGTATGATGTGGAGACACTTCCCACCTTAAACTATACCTCCCAGGCCCTTCGGGATGTGATCTACCGCAAGGAAGATTCCGTATTAAAGAAATGGCTGAAAAAGCCCTATCAGATCGACGGCTGGCGGTTCGATGTAGCGGATATTATGGCACGGAATGATGAGCTGCAGCTTCACCATGAAATTTGGCCGGAGATCCGGGAAAGCATTAAGGAAATCAATCCTCAGGCTTACATCCTTGCGGAAGACTGGTGTGACTGCGCAGAATTTCTGCGGGGCAATGAGTGGGATTCTCCCATGAATTACTTCGGCTGCGCCAGACCGGTGCGGGAATTTGCAGGTGAGCAGGACCTGTTCCACCAGAAATCCCCCTTCCTTCAGAACGCGCCTCATCATCAGGATGGGGCTGTGCTGGCTGCCAGGATCGGAGCCCATTTAAACAAGCTTCCCACGGTAATCCAGCAGAATCAGTTTAATCTGATCGACAGCCACGATACCCCAAGACTTCACAATAACCCGGACATTTCCAGAGGAGCCTGGAAAAATGCAGCTTTGATCCAGTTCGCGCTGCCAGGATGCGTCAGCATCTACTACGGCGACGAGGCTGGGATCGATGGCAGAATCCAGGATACGGAAGGCTGCCGCTATCCTATGCCCTGGGGAACCGGATTCGAGAAGGAGGAGCCGTATCAGTTCTACTCCAGGCTCATCCAGATCCGGAAATCAACACCGGCCTTTTCCGAAGGCTCCTTTCAGATTCTGTATGCCTTAGGCGGACAATTCATCTGCGCCAGATTTACGGATACAGAATGTTATCTGATCTGCTGTTCCATGGAAAAGAAAGAATGCCAGGTGAGATTTTCTGTGCGGGGACTGGGACAAGTGACCATGTCAGGCGTGCAGGATCTTTTGGGACAGTATGTGCAGTATGAGCTGTCAGAAGATGGCTGGATGCAGATCTGGATGCCGGCGGAAGCTGGGTATGTGATGAGGCTCGGGTGAGGTGGTTGATAAAAAAGCTTAATCTGATATAGCAATCAGCAAAGGCTCCTTTATTGCAGGGAGCCTTCATTTATCTATTTTCAGACAGCCTTTGTGGTTTGATATTTGAAATCTGCAAGGATTATTTCAACTCTTTGATCAGG
>JAUNOF010000014.1:4597-10781 GCA_030537215.1 Lachnospiraceae bacterium | reverse complement strand
GCCTCCAGGGTGGTGATGGATGGAACTGTGTTCCGCCGGTAGATATTGGCAATGGTAGAAGAAGACAGACCGGATTTGCTGACAAGCTTGTAGGTACTCCAGCCTCGCTCTTCTGTTAAAGCGTTGATTCTCTTTATTACGTCCATATTGTGATCATCCTTCCCTTCTAACTAATTTTAATGGTTCCCGGAAGGATAAGAAAGGATTCATCTGTAATTGAAAAATATTCATTTGAATCATAGGCTTACTTTTTAAAGTGACAGATATCAGAATGATAACTTGCTATTGATGCGGTTCAATGGTAAAATCAAAGTAGCTGTTCAGCACCCTCACAATCAGACATTGTTAAACGATTATGAGTTAATAGGATGCTTTTCCGAGATAGCATAAAGCTATGACGGTGCGGGAAAACATGTGCCGGACGGAAAAGGAGGAGGAGCATATGCAGAAAAGGAAGCTTCCGGTAGGAATTGAAAGCTTTGAAGAAATCCGCAGGGAAGATTTCTACTATATAGACAAAACAGGTCTTATCCGTGATTTGATGAATAATTGGGGAAAAGTGAATCTGTTCACCCGTCCGCGCCGGTTCGGAAAAACTTTAAATATGAGCATGCTGAAATGCTTCTTTGAGATCGGGGCGGATCAGACGCTGTTCGATGGCCTTGCTATTTCGCGGGAGACAGAGCTGTGTGAAAAATATATGGGGAAGTACCCAGTGATATTTCTGTCTCTGAAAGGGGTAGACGGGCTGAATTTTGAAGAAGCCTATGGAGGCTTGCAGAGAATCCTCCGGGCAGAAGTGCTGCGGCTGAAGTTCTTGGCTGAAAGTGAAAGGATTACTGAAGATGAGAAACGTTCCTTCGAACGTTTCCTGAAGGAAACAGAAACAAAGGATGATGTGCAGGAAAGCCTGAAAATGTTTTCCTTTCTGCTTTATCAGCATTACGGTCAAAAAGTGATCCTGCTGATCGATGAATACGATGTTCCCCTGGACAAAGCATTCCAGCACGGCTATTACGAAGAGATGGTATCACTGATCCGCGGACTGTTCGGGCAGGCACTGAAAACGAATGAATTCCTGCAGTTCGCAGTCCTGACCGGATGCCTGCGGGTGTCCAAGGAGAGTATTTTTACAGGGCTGAATAATTTTGATGTCAATTCCATTGTTGATGTGGAGCATGATGAACATTTCGGCTTTACAGAAGAAGAAGCAGCCGGACTTCTGCGGGATTATCGGTTGTCGGATCACCTGGCAGAAATGAAAGAGTGGTATGACGGATACCGCTTCGGCGACGCAAACATTTACTGTCCCTGGGATGTGATTAAATATGCCAAAAAGCTGCTGGCCGATCCGCAGGCGGAACCGGAAGCTTTTTGGATCAACACCAGCGGGAATGACCTGGTGAAGCGTTTTATAGACAAAGCGGACAAAACAACCCAGAACGAGATCGAGCGCCTGGTGGCAGGAGAAGCCGTTGAAAAAGCGGTCCGTCTGGACTTGACCTATAACGAGCTGGACACCAGCATTGCAAATCTGTGGAGCGTACTGTTCACCACCGGCTATCTGACTCAGGAGGGGAGGGCGGTAAAAGGCGTCTATAAGCTGGTGATCCCCAACCGGGAGGTGCGAGAAATCTTCGTTTTGCAGATACAGGAGTGGTTTAAGGAACGAGTCGCAGAGGACAAACAGCCCATGAGGGAATTCTGCCAGTCCTTCCTGAAGGGAAATGCGGAGGAGATAGAGAAGCGGCTGAACATCATCCTGAACCGGATGATCAGCATTTTAGACACCAAGGCATCCGATGATAAGAAAGAAAACTTCTATCACGGCCTGCTGCTGGGGCTGCTGCGAAGCGAAGTAAACTGGCTGATTTTGTCCAATGCGGAATCCGGAGACGGCTTCAGCGATATCCTGATCGAGCCGGAGGACCCGGACGCGGGAATCGTCATTGAAGTGAAGTACGCGTCAAATATTGCAGGGCTGGAGAAAGCCTGCGGGGAAGCCCTGGCGCAGATCCGGGAAAAGCGGTATGACGAAAGGCTGCGGAACGATGGGCGGACAGAGGTGCTGGCTTACGGCATTGGGTTCTGCAGGAAGCGCTGCAAGGTGGTGGTTGAGAATGTAAGCCAGCTTTGTTAAAACGTGGCAACTGTTCAGTACCATGACGTTGAAATTGGATTCTTCAAGCTAAAACGAACGATGGCAAGGACATAGGATCGCAAAGATTTTCCTGAATGCAGACGGAAGAAACAATAGTCACGTTCAAAGCAAAAAATCCACCCCGTCAAGAAAAAACACTTGACACCTATCAAACTTTCGTGTATGATAACACAGGTGATGGAAATGGAGAAGATCGTCCAGCAAGGCTTATTATATGATTTCTATGGTGAACTGTTAACGGAGCATCAGCGCCACATCTATGAGGACGTGGTGTTCAATGACTTATCCTTAAGCGAGATCGCGGAGGAGCAGGGCATCAGCCGTCAGGGAGTTCACGACCTGGTCAGGCGCTGCGACCGGCTGCTGAAGGGATATGAGGATAAGCTTCATCTGGTGGAGAAATTTATGATGACAAAGCGTCTGGCCGGTGAGATCCAGTCACTTTTAAAGGATTATCAGAAGACCCAGGACTCATCGCTGCTGGCCCGCGCAGGTGAGGCGGCAGAGCGGATCGCGCAGATTGAAGCCCGGTAGGGCTTGGCGGAATCCGGCTTCGATATTCCATTTCCGCTTTTTATGAAGGGAGGTCTGCTTCATGGCTTTTGAAAGTTTAGCGGATAAGCTGCAGAATGTATTCAAAAACTTAAGAGGCAAAGGGCGTCTGACGGAGGCCGATGTTAAGGCCGCATTAAAGGAAGTTAAGATGGCTCTCCTGGAAGCAGATGTAAGCTTCAAGGTTGTAAAGCAATTTATCAGCTCCGTTCAGGAGCGTGCCGTTGGCGAGGATGTGTTGGGAAGCCTGACTCCTGGCCAGATGGTGATCAAGATCGTAAATGAAGAGCTGATCAAGCTGATGGGATCTGAGACCACGGAGATCCAGTTAAAGCCGGCCAGCGAGATTACCGTCATCATGATGGCTGGTCTTCAGGGTGCTGGTAAAACTACTACCACAGCGAAGATTGCTGGAAAGCTGAAGGCGAAGGGCAGAAAGCCGCTGTTGGCTGCCTGCGATATTTACCGTCCGGCAGCGATCAAGCAGCTGGAGATCAACGGTGAGAAGCAGGGGGTTCCTGTTTTCTCCATGGGAGATAAGAATAAGCCGGTGAATATCGCCAAGGCTGCAATCGAACATGCTGCGAAAAATGGCATGAACGTGGTCATCCTGGATACGGCGGGCCGTCTTCATATTGATGAGGATATGATGAATGAGCTGGTGGAGATCAAGGAGCAGGTGGAGGTTAATCAGACCATTCTGGTGGTGGATGCTATGACCGGACAGGATGCGGTGAATGTAGCCAGTATGTTCCAGGACAAGATCGGCATCGACGGCGTGATCCTGACCAAGTTAGACGGCGACACCCGAGGCGGTGCGGCTCTTTCCATCCGTTCTGTAACCGGCAAGCCGATTCTTTACATTGGTATGGGTGAGAAGCTTTCGGATCTGGAGCAGTTTTACCCGGATCGTATGGCTTCCAGGATCTTAGGCATGGGAGATATCCTTTCCCTGATCGAGAAAGCGGAGGCTGAGGTGGATCAGGAGAAGGCGAAGGAATTAAGCCAGAAGCTGCGGAAGGCAGAGTTTGACTATAATGATTTCCTTGACCAGATGCATCAGATCAAGAAGATGGGCGGTATGTCCAGCATCTTAAGTATGATGCCCGGCGCCGGCCAGCTTGGAAACATCGATATGGATGAGAATGAAAAGAATATGGCGCGGATCGAGGCCATTATCCTTTCCATGACTCCGGCAGAGCGGGCGAATCCGGCCTTGATGAACCTGTCCAGAAAGCAGCGGATTGCCAGAGGCTCCGGCGTGGATATCAGCGAGGTAAACCGCCTGGTAAAGCAGTTTGATCAGATGAAGAAGATGATGAAGCAGCTTCCTGGTATGATGGGCGGTAAGAAAAAGGGCGGTTTCGGCGGATTAGGCGGTCTGATGGGCGGCAAGTTTAAGATGCCGTTCTAGCGGCTCAATTGCTTTCATGAAGCTGCAATGAAACATGTTAGTCATATGGATATTCCATATTGCTAGATAGAAGAGAAACGATAGTTTATGAGAAAATTTCAGGAGGTAATGTAACATGGTAAAGATGAGATTAAGAAGAATGGGTCAGAAGAAGGCTCCTTTCTATAGAATCGTTGTATCTGATTCTCGTTCCCCAAGAGACGGCAGATTCATTGAGGAGATCGGAACTTATGATCCCAACACTGATCCAAGCTCCATCAAGTTTGATGAAGAGGCTGCTAAGAAGTGGTTAGCAAACGGCGCTCAGCCAACAGAGACGGTTGCAAAGCTGTTAAAAGTTGCAGGGATTCAGTAATCGGCAATTCTTGAGGTGATTTTATGAAAGAATTAGTTGAAGTTATCGCAAAGGCACTTGTCGATAATCCAGACGAAGTTGTCGTTACCGAAAGCCTGAAGGGTGATGACACCCTGATCGAATTGAAGGTTGCTGCTTCCGATATGGGTAAGGTAATCGGCAAACAGGGCAGAATTGCAAAGGCGATCCGTTCTGTAGTAAAAGCCGCCGCTTCTAAGGAAGATAAAAAAGTAATCGTAGAGATTCAGTAACGAACCTTTTGGGCTGTTGCATTTGCAGCAGCCTTCTTTTTTGATGAAAGAAAAGCAGTGTGTTTCAGGCGGATGGCCTGCAGGCAGGCTGCTGCCTGATGGATGGAAGGAGGCTCTTTATGGAAGAAATGCTTCGAGTAGGCGTAATCAGCTCCACCCATGGTGTGCGGGGCGAGGTAAAGGTATTTCCAACTACGGATGATCCTCAGCGGTTTAAGGAACTGAAGGAAGTAACGCTGGATGCGGGCAGGGAACAGCTTGTCTTAACGATCCAGAATGTAAAATTCTTTAAGAATATGGTGATCCTGAAATTTGAGGGATATGATAATATAAATGATATTGAAAAATATAAGGGGAAGGATCTTCTGATTCATCGTGACCAGGCGGTAGCGCTGGAGGAGGGTGAATATTTTATCGTCGATCTGATCGGCCTTACAGTGATCACAGATGAGGGAGAGACACTGGGAACCTTGACGGATGTGATGAAGACCGGAGCCAATGATGTGTATGTGGTGGAGATGCCTTCCGGCAGGGAAGTGCTGATCCCGGTGATCGACCAGTGCATCCTGAACGTAGATCTGGAGGCTGGAGAGGTGAAGGTTCATCTGCTGGAGGGACTGCTGGATCTATGAATTTTCATATTTTAACTTTATTTCCGGAGATGGTGATGGGCGGATTAAGCACCAGCATCACAGGCCGGGCCATGGAAAAAGGCGTGATCTCGGTGGAAGCTGTGAATATCCGGGATTATTCCAGGGATAAGCACCATCATGTAGATGATGCACCCTACGGCGGCGGAGCAGGTATGGTGATGCAGCCGGGACCGGTGGTGGACGCCTACGAGGATCTGTGCGGAAAGCTGGGGAAGCGTCCCAGAGTGATTTATATGACTCCCCAGGGGCGGGTGTTCAACCAGAAGATCGCCCAGGAGCTGGCAGAGGAGGATGAGCTGGTTTTCTTGTGCGGCCATTATGAGGGGATTGATGAGCGGGCGCTGGAGCTGATCTGCACGGATTATCTGTCCATCGGTGACTATGTTTTAACCGGCGGTGAGCTTCCGGCCATGGTGATGATCGACTGTATTTCCAGGCTGGTTCCTGGGGTATTGAACAATGAGGTGTCGGCGGAGGTGGAGTCCTTCCACGATAATCTGCTGGAATATCCTCAGTATACCCGCCCGGAGGTGTATCGGGATATGGCGGTTCCCCAGGTGCTGCTTTCCGGCCATCATAAGAATATCGAAGAATGGCGGCGGCAGCAGTCCATCCAACGCACATTGGAGCGGCGGCCAGATCTTTTAGAGGAGGCAAACCTTTCCAAAAAGGAGAAGAAATTTTTGGAGGGATTGCTGGAGGCACAGGAATCGGCGCAGCATGGTGATGGGGCGGACTCGGAGCTGAAGGAGATGTAGCTGTTCAGACAGTCATCTTCTGGTCTGACAGAGCCGGACC
>JAUNOF010000014.1:0-4497 GCA_030537215.1 Lachnospiraceae bacterium | reverse complement strand
CAATACGCAGTATGCTAAATACCAGTTCTTACCTGTTTGACAGAACGGGAAACAGGCTGGAGAAAACAGTAAAAATGAAAACATGAGATTCAAAATGTGAGAAAGGAGGCAGAATGATGAAGAAATTATACGATATTAATTTAGAACTCAGGATGAATGATCAGGATCAAAACAATATCAGTAACAACAGGATTCATTCCGTCTGCCTTAAGTACTTTTGGAAACTCAGATGATAGAAAGCTGTCTCACACAGGACGCAGATATGTCATCTATGTTCGCTGAGTAATGCCGCAGTCAGGAATGGCTGCGGTTTTTTGCGCTCTATGGGAAACGAAGGAAATACGATGCATAGATAGAAGCCGAAAACCGAGCGGGTGGGACGGCTTCTTTTCTTTTTGGGCATAGAAACTGTTATATATGGTGGCGCGTTTGCCTGCCGCATGTAGGTTTGCTGGGAATGCATGGAAATGGGGGATTATGTGAGAAATCTATGGAAATACATAAAACAATATTGTCCGCTGTATGGAATCGCAATGATTTCGATGGTGATCAGTATTCTGCTGGATGCCTTTGCTCCGCAGATTACCAGGAGAATTATCGATGATGTGATCGTAGGCGGAAGGATGGAGCTTCTGATGAAGCTGCTTCTGGGGCTTTTGGCAATTGGACTGGGGAGAGCGGTGTTCCAGTATACGAAGGAATTTATTTTTGACTTTGCAGCCTGCAGTATCGGCAGCAATCTGCGGAAGGATTTGTTTGACCATATCCAGACCTTGTCTGTAGGGTACTTTGACAGCCACAATACCGGCGAGCTGATGGCCAGGGTGAAGGATGATGTGGATCGGATCTGGAATGCCTGCGGGTTTGTGGGGATGCTGATTTTGGAATGCTTTGTCCACAGCTGTATCATGGTGTTCTGCATGTTCCGCATCAGCCCTGCCCTGACGCTGGTGCCGCTTTTGGTAATGCCGTTGATCGTATTTTTTGCAGTGAAAATGGAGAATGGGCTGGGAACGGTCTACGAGAGGATCAGTGAGGAAACGGCACAGATGAATACAACGGCCCAGGAAAATCTGGCTGGTGTCAGAACGGTGAAGGCATTTGCCAGAGAAGGGTATGAGATCAATAAATTTAAAGGTCATAATAAGAAATTTTATGATCTGAACATGGAACAGGCAAGGCTGATTGCGCGTTACCAGCCGAATATTTCCTTCTTGTCCAAAGTGCTTTTGATGGCTGTTATTGTGGCGGGAGGAATTCTGGTGATTCGGGGCAATATCACCATCGGCCAGCTGGGAGCCTTCACCGAGTATGCCAATAATATTGTCTGGCCTATGGAAATGGTGGGATGGCTCAGCAATGATTTTGCTGCTGCAGTAGCTTCTAACCGGAAGATCCAGGCGATCTTTGGGGAGAAGCCGGAAATTCAGGCTCCGGAAAATCAAAAATGGAAGAAGGGGAAATCATGGCTGTCAGATCCAGAGAATCAGATCCGGGGCCATATCCAGTTTGACCATGTGGATTTCAGCCTTCACGGCACAGAAATATTAAAGGAAATCAGCTTTGACCTTCCTGCCGGGAAAACTCTTGGTATCATGGGGATGACGGGATCGGGAAAGACCTCTATCATCAATCTGATCCAGCGTTTTTATGATGTATCTTCCGGTAAGATTCGAATTGATGGAAGAGATATCAGAAGTTTTCCATTGTCCGATCTGAGAAGCCAGATCTCCACAGTGATGCAGGATGTGTTTTTGTTTTCTGACAGCATTGCGGAAAATATCAAGATGGGAAGGAAGGAGCTGGTCAGCCAGGGGATGGTGGAGCAGGCAGCTTTTTGTGCAGACGCTCATGGCTTTATCCAGAAGCTTGGAAATCAATATGACACCATCATCGGAGAGCGTGGCGTGGGTCTTTCCGGAGGGCAAAAGCAGCGGATCAGCATTGCCAGAGCCATTGCTAAGGAAAGTCCGATCCTGATTCTGGATGACTCTACCTCCGCACTGGATATGGAAACGGAGAAGGCGATCGAGAAGCGCCTGGAGGAACTGAAAGGCAGTACCAAGATCATTATCGGACACCGGATCTCCTCCGTCCGCCATGCCGATGAAATATTGATCCTGGATCAAGGGCGGATCGTGGAGAGAGGAACCCACCGTGAATTGATGGAGCAGAAAGGACATTATTATCAGACCTATCGGGTACAGTATGGAGAGGAGGAAGGGTTATGGCAGTAAATGCAAGCCGGATGGATGAAGAACAGCGCAGCGTGCCGAAAAAAGAAACGTTGTTCCGCCTGTTTCGTTATCTTCTGGCATATAAAAAAGAGCTGATCCTGGTGCTCATGATTATGGCAGGAACCATCACGGTCAGCATGGTGACACCTCTTCTTATGGAGCTGGCCGTGAACGTATATGTGGCAAATGGCAGCATTCCTGGGCTCCTGAAGCTGGGAGCGGCGGCCTGCCTGATGTTTCTGCTGTTTCTGGCAGGGACGAAAGCCAGAATGTATATCATGGCTTCCGTTACCAATCGGGTGCTGGTAACCATCCGGCAGCAGCTTTATGAGCATATCCAAACGTTAAGCTTTCAGTTTTTTGACAGCCGCCCCACTGGAAAGATATTGGCAAGAGTGATCGGGGATGTGAATTCTCTGAAGGATGTGCTTTCCGACAGTGTGACTCAGCTGGTGCCGGATCTGGCAACGGTTATCTGTGTGGCAGTGATTATGCTGGTAAAAAATTACAGGCTGGCTATGGCAGCGCTTTTGACAGTGCCGCTGCTGGCGGCGGGCATGTTTGTGATCGAAACAACGGCCCACCGGCTGTGGCAGATCTACCGGAAGAAAACTTCGAATCTCAGCGCTTATATCCATGAGGATATTTCCGGCATCCGAGTGATCCAGAGCTTTGCTGCAGAGGAGGAGACCCGGGATATCTTTTACGACCTGACGGATCAGCACCGGAAGGCTTTTATCGATGCTGTGGTGGTGGCTGACGGTTTTGGCCCTGTAGTAGAGATTACCTGGGGATTAGGCGGTTTCCTTCTGTATTTTATTGGAATCCGGATTGTAGGCGCTGAACAGATCGGCATCGGCACCTTTCTGGCATTTTCTACCTACATTGCCATGTTCTGGAGTCCGATCCGGAATCTGGCAAACTTTTATAATAAGCTGACAACTAATATTTCAGCAGCTGAGCGGATTTTTGATATTATGGATACGGAGGCGGATATTAAAAACGCAGATCATGCTTCGGTGCTGCCTCCGCTGACCGGAGCAGTGGAATTTTCTCACGTATCCTTTGCATACAGCGATGAGCCGGATCAGCTGGTTCTGCGGGATGTTAGCTTTACTGTGAAGCCTGGAGAAACCATTGCCCTGGTAGGGCCCACCGGCGCCGGGAAAACGACGATTGTTAATCTGATCAGCCGTTTTTATGAGGTCAGCCAGGGGGCCGTCCTGCTGGATGGGCAGGATGTAAAGCAGGCAGCACTGGAAAGCCTTCGGAGTCAGCTTGGGATAATGACCCAGGATAATTTCCTTTTCTCCGGTACGATCAGAGAGAATATTCGGTATGGCCGTTTAAATGCCACGGATGAAGAGGTCGTGGAGGCCGCAAAGGCCGTTCATGCCCACCAGTTTATTATGGATCTGGAAAACGGATATGACACTGAGATCAGCGAACGGGGCGCCCGGCTTTCCATTGGCCAGCGGCAGCTTCTTGCCTTTGCCCGGACCATGATCTCAAAGCCGGCGATTCTGATCCTGGATGAAGCTACCTCCAGCATCGATACTCACACCGAGATTCTGGTGCAAAAAGGAATTGAGACTTTGCTGAAGGGCCGCACCTCTTTTATTATTGCCCATCGTCTTTCTACAATCCGAAAGGCAGACCGTATTTTTGTCATTGACCAGGGGAATATCCAGGAGGCAGGCAGCCATCAGGAATTAATGGAGAAAAAAGGTGCTTATTACAAGCTTTATCAAAGCCAGTTTTTATAGACTGGTGAAAAAAACAGTAAAAAGGAAAGAAATCACTTGCATTCTACATGTATATGTGATAAAATTCAAATGTTGTGACGATAAAAAGAGATGGTCCTCTGATACAAATAAGGTATTTAAGAACATCAAATAGTACAAGGAGGTTCACAAATGAACGACATTATTAAAAACATTGAAGCTACTCAGTTAAAGGAGTCCGTACCGGAGTTCCATGTTGGTGATACGGTAAGAGTATACAACAAGATCAAAGAGGGAAACCGTGAAAGAATCCAGGTATTCGAAGGCACCGTATTAAAGAGACAGAACGGCGGAGCCAGAGAGACCTTCACCGTAAGAAAGAATTCTAACGGCATCGGCGTTGAGAAGACCTGGCCAGTTCATTCTCCATTCGTGGACAAGATCGAAGTGGTAAGAAGAGGTAAGGTAAGACGTGCGAAACTGAACTACTTAAGAGACAGAGTAGGTAAGGCTGCAAAGGTAAAAGAATTAGTAAA
>JAUNOF010000146.1 GCA_030537215.1 Lachnospiraceae bacterium | reverse complement strand
GGGAACAACAACACATCCCGAATCGCCGCCGAATCGGTCAACAGCATCACCATTCTGTCAATTCCAAACCCAATACCGCCGGTAGGAGGCATACCAACCATCAGCGCATTTAAGAAGTCCTCATCCGTATGATTTGCTTCCTCATCGCCCTGAGCAAACATCTCCTCCTGGGCTGCGAAGCGCTCTCTCTGATCGATGGGGTCATTTAATTCGGAATATGCATTTGCCATCTCCCAGCCGTTCATAAAGAACTCAAACCGCTCCACATACTCTGGATTCTCCGGCTTTTTCTTGGTCAGCGGAGAAATCTCAATGGGATGGTCCATAACAAAGGTAGGCTGAACCAAATGGTCTTCTACAAATTCCTCAAAGAACAGGTTCAGAATATCGCCCTTCTTATGACGCTCCTCAAATTCGATATGATGCTCCTTGGCCGCTGCTCTTGCTTCTTCCAGGGTATGGATCTCATTAAAGTCCACGCCGGAATACTTCTTAACGGCATCTACCATGGTAATGCGCTCAAATGGCTTGCCCAGATCCATCTCAATTCCATTGTAAACGATCTGAGTCGTGCCCAGCACTTCCTGAGCCACATAGCGGTACAGATTCTCGGTCAGATCCATCATACCGTGGTAATCGGTGTAAGCCTGGTACAGCTCCATCAGGGTAAACTCTGGATTATGTCTGGTGTCTACGCCTTCGTTGCGGAATACGCGGCCAATCTCATAGACGCGCTCCAGTCCGCCTACGATCAGACGCTTTAAGTATAATTCCAGAGAAATTCTTAACTTTTCATCTTCGTCCAGTGCGTTAAAATGGGTCACGAATGGGCGCGCTGCAGCACCGCCTGCATTGGAAACCAGCATTGGAGTTTCTACTTCCATAAAGCCCTGTCCGTCCAGATAGCGGCGGATGGTGGAGATGATCTGAGAACGCTTGATAAAGGTGTCCTTTACCTCCGGGTTCATGATCAGATCCACATAGCGCTGACGATAGCGCATATCGGTGTCAGTGAGGCCGTGGAATTTCTCGGGAAGAACCTGAAGGCTCTTGGATAAGAGGGTCACGCTTTCTGCATGAACGGAGATCTCACCGGTTTTAGTGGTGAATGCGGTTCCTTTCACGCCTACGATATCGCCGATATCCATCTTTTTGAAGTCCTTGTAGGGATCTTCTCCGATGCTGTCACGGGCCACATAGACCTGGATGCTGCCTTCTTTATCCTGTACATTGCAAAAGGAAGCCTTTCCCATCACACGCTTGAACATCATACGTCCTGCGATGGAAACCTCTTTTCCCTCGTATTCATCATAATGGTTCTTAATGTCCATGCTGTGGACCGTCACATCATATTTCGTAATCTGGAACGGGTCCTTTCCTGCTGCCTGCAGCTCAGCCAGCTTATCCCGGCGAACCTGAAGCACATGGTTTAAGTCCTCAGTCTGAGGCCTCTTCTGGTTCTGATTCTGGTTCTCTCCTGCCACTGTTTCCACTCCTTCGTATTTCTATTAATCGTTCACTCTCTGGATATCCAGCACCTTATACTGGATTACGCCAACCTGCGTTTCAACGTCTACTACGTCGCCTACCCGTTTGCCTAATAATGCACGGCCTACCGGTGATTCATTGGAGATTCGTCCCTGAAGACTGTTAGCCTCGGTAGAGCCCACGATCTTAAAGTCCATCTCTTCTGCTTCGTCCAAATCGTAAACCTTGACCCGGCATCCAATGCTGATTTTATCTAAGTCAACCTCGTCCTCGACTACTACTTCTGCGTTTCTCAGAAGCTTCTCCAGTTCTTCGATACGAAGCTCGATATCTCTCTGTTCATCCTTTGCTGCATCGTACTCAGCGTTCTCAGATAAGTCGCCCTGCTCTCTTGCTTCCTTGATCTTCTGAGCGATCTCCTGTCTCTTGAATACCTTCAGGTTATGCAGCTCATCTTCATACTGTTTCAGACCAGCGTAAGTTAAAATGTTTTTCTTCTCTGCCATGTTTCACAATACCTTCCTTATTAAATACTAATAACAATTCCAGAATATCCTCCTGCACGGAACAGGCAATTTCTGTACCCCAGAATGGTTATAAATACTACCGCACAGCGGCTCCCCACCTGCATTCATCGTATTATAGCTTAAAGTGCCTGGATTGTCAACCGACTTTCCAAAAGTTGTGCCATCTCCTCCAGGGTCTCCACCAGGTTGATTTCGTTGCGCAGCGCAGCCGAATGGGGAAGTCCGGCTGTGTACCATGCCATGTGTTTTCGCATTTCCCGCATCGCTGTTTTTTCGCCTTTGTACTCGGTCAAAAGCTTCCCATGGCGCAGGATCATCGCCTTAATTTCCGGGATGGCGGGACCTGGCAGCAGCTCTCCGGTTTCCAGGTAATGGTTCGTCCGCGAGAAGATCCAGGGATTTCCTTTTGCCCCTCTCCCGATCATAATGCCATCGCAGCCGGTTTCTTCCAACATCCGTTTGGCTTCCTGGGGAGTAAATACATCGCCGTTTCCGATTACAGGAATCCTGACTGCCTCCTTCACCTGGCGGATGATATCCCAGTCCGCCTTTCCGGAGTAATACTGCTCTCTGGTCCGCCCGTGAACGGCCACTGCTGACACGCCGCAGCTCTCTGCAATTCTTGCGATCTCTACTGCATTGACAGAGGAATCGTTAAAGCCTTTCCGGAATTTCACTGTCACTGGCTTTTTTACATGCCTGACCATGGAAGTAAGGATCGCCTCCACCTTCTTCGGTTCCCGCATCAGAGCGGAGCCTTCCCCATTATTTACAATTTTAGGGACCGGGCATCCCATATTTAAGTCGATGAAGTCGTATGGGCCTTCCTGGATCTGGGCTGCGATCTCGCCTAAAATATCCGGATCTGAGCCAAAGAGCTGGACCGCAGCTGGACGTTCTTCCTCCTTTACCTCTAAAAGGGCGTTGGTATTCTTGTTTTTGTAAAGAATCGCTTTGGCACTGACCATTTCCGTGACTACCATACCGCAGCCCTGTTCCTTGCAGAGAAGGCGGTAGGGCAGATCTGTGACACCGGCCATAGGGGCAAGAATCAGATTGTTTTCCAATGTTACATTTCCAATGGTCAGCTTCATGGCGTGGAATCTCCCGGCATTTTTTCTTTCTCTGCTGCCCGCTGGCCTCCTGCCTTTTTCTCATCCTTGACCACACTGTCTGTCTTATCCGTCATTGTTTTTTCATCCTCTGCAGCGCCAGTCTCATCTGACTGCTGTTTTCCGTCCTCCGCGGCACCCCTCTCATCTGACGCCGCCCCATCCTCTTCTGCCTCATCCAGAAATGCCGATGGATCCGCCCCAAGGAAAAACACTTGATAAAACAGCTCCAGTCCTTCCAGAAATTCCCACTTTTCCATCTGGTACTGCTTGATCTTCAACCCGCTTCCGATCTCATCAAACAGGTAATCATTTTCATCTACCTGAACCTTGAATTCCAGCTCTCCCTCCGGGGTGAATTCCATAGTCAGGATGCCGCCTACATCCTCGGTAAACAGCACGCACATGATCTGCAGCTCCTGCCGGATGCTTTCCGGGAGCTTTGCAAAATCCGGATTAAAATAGTATTTCTGCTCATAGGAATTGGCTCCGCACAGAACCACATTCTCCTTCTGCAGCTGCTTGCTTTCTGCCATACGCACCTCCAAACAACATACGAACAGGGCGCCGTAATTATGTTTACGACGCCCATATCTTTTCTGTGTAATTTGTAACAATTCAGACTGGATTACCGAACCAGGATCTTAAAGATCTCGTACTGATCCTCGGCGATATCCTTCTTCATGCTCAAAGCTTCCTGAATATCGTAATCCACATAGTCGCCATTCTTGTAAGCTACCACGCGGTTGCTCTTTCCTTCTGCAAGAAGCATGGCTGCCTTTGCGCCCATAATGGACGCGTAAACACGATCCTTACAGGTAGGAGTACCGCCTCGCTGCATATGACCTAAGATGGTTGCTCTGGTCTCGATTCCGGTAGCAGCCTCGATTCGTCTTGCCATAGAGGTAGAATGGCCGATGCCTTCTGCATTGATGATAATATTGTGCTTCTTGCCTCTCTTGCGGTTTTCAATGATCCGGTTGATCAGAGCCTGCTCATCGCCGTCATAACGCTCCGGCAGCAGGATATCCTCTGCACCATTTGCAAAGCCGCACCACAATGCGATATAGCCTGCATTCCGTCCCATAACCTCGATGATAGAGCATCGCTCATGAGAAGTAGAAGTGTCACGTACCTTATCGATTGCCTCCATAGCGGTATTGACTGCGGTATCAAATCCGATGGTGTACTCGGTGCAGGCAATATCCAGATCAATGGTTCCTGGAACGCCGATGGTATTGATGCCTAGCGCAGCCAGCTTTCCTGCACCGCGGAAGGAACCGTCACCGCCGATTACTACAATACCGTCAATGCCGTGCTTGCGGCAGATCTCAGCGCCCTGCTCCTGGCCCTCCGGCGTAGTGAATTCCATACATCTGGCAGTGTAAAGGATGGTACCGCCCCGATGGATGATATCGGATACGCTGGTACTGTCCATGTCCACGATTTCCTCCTGGAGAAGTCCTGCATAGCCTCGCATAATGCCCTTTACCTTCAAGCCTTCATGAATTGCGGTCCGAACCACTGCACGAATCGCAGCATTCATGCCCGGTGCATCACCGCCGCTGGTTAATACGCCGATCGTTTTTACTGCCTTTGCCATAGTTTTACCCTCCTGCTGTGAGAATCTATCATCAATGCTAATAATTTCTCCGTGTTTTTATTTCCATACACGACTATATTACCCCATTTTTCTCCGCATTTCAATCCCTTTTTCTACTAGTCTGATATTTTTTTCACCAAGTTTTTTAGTCAACTTATCCAATAAGTCCTGATCTGCGTTTACATTCCAGTTAGCCGGCAGAATTTTTCTGGCTTTTTCTTGTTTTAAATAGATGATGACCGTATCCCTGCCTTCCTTTTCACGGAGGATTTCCAAAACCTGGGATTCTCCGTCCCGGTAGGCATCCAGATTTTCAAACTGAATCCAAAGTTCTCTGGGCACCTCCCGAAAGGGTACTGCACGTTCGCAGATCAGCTTCCCTACCGGGTCATCTCCTATGGAAACCCGTCCCTGGATAAACAGTTTTTCATCCTCCACAAACAGCTCCCGGTGACTTTCGTAGATTTTTGGGAATACCAGCACCTCCACTGAACCAAGCATATCCTCCAGTGTGATAAATGCCATCATCTGCCCGGTTTTTGTGGTCTTCAGCACCTTTCCGGCCACCATTCCGCCGATGGTCACGGTGGAACCGTCCACCACCTTTGCCCGGTCTGTCTCCTCATCTACAATGAAATCGGCAGCGGTAGCTGTGATCGTTTTCCTCCACATGCCTTCATAGGCATCCATGGGATGGCCGCTGATATAGATTCCCAGGATCTCCTTCTCAAATGCCAGAAGCTCCTCCTTCGGGTATTCCGGCACATTGGGCAAGGTAATACGGAAGTCATCCTTGGAGTCATCATCTGCAAAGTCGAAAAGGCTCATCTGTCCGGCCATGGAAGTTTTCTTTTCTTTATTCTTCTGCTCCAGAAGCTCCGGGGCTACCATGATCTTCTGCCGCCGGTTGCCCGGCATGGAATCCAGCGCACCTGACTTGATGAAATTCTCCAACGTCTTCCGGTTCACTTCTTTGTTGGTCATCCGGTCTACAAAATCCTCCATGGAGGTAAAAAGTCCGTTGGAATCCCGCTCCGCCACAATGACATCCACCACCGATTTTCCTACGCTCTTGATGGCGGAAAGACCGTAGCGGATGGCATTTCCTGACACGGAAAAGCCGCTCTCTCCTTCATTAATATCCGGCGGAATGATACGGATGCCCATCTGGCGGCAAGTCAAAATATACTCTGCTGTCTTGCCTGCATTGTCCATCACAGAGGTCATCAGCGCCGCCATAAATTCCAGAGGATAATAATATTTCAGATAAGCCGTCTGGTAGGCCACTACCGCATAGCAGGCAGCGTGAGACTTGTTAAAGGCATACTTGGCGAAGTCAATCATCTCATCATAGATGATATTGGACGTCTTCTCGCTGATTCCCTTGGCGATGCAGCCTGCCACGCCTTCTGCAGCATTGCCGTAGACGAAATTCTGACGTTCCTTTTCCATCACAGCAGTCTTTTTCTTGGACATAGCACGGCGTACCAGGTCGCTTCGTCCCATAGTGTAACCGGCCAGATCCCGCACAATCTGCATAACCTGCTCCTGATACACGATGCAGCCGTAGGTCGGCTTCAGGATCGGCTCAAGCTGCGGGCATTCGTAGGTGATAGAACTCTTGTCATTCTTCCCCTTTAAGTACTTGGGAATAAAATCCATGGGACCTGGGCGGTACAGGGAGATTCCTGCGATCACATCCTCCAGATTCTCCGGCTTCAGCTCCTTCATGAATCCCTTCATGCCGCCGCTTTCCAGCTGGAACACACCCTCCGTCTTTCCTGTTCCAATGGAATCCAGCACCTGCTTATCGTCATAATCAATATGATCCATATCCAGCTTAACGCCGTGATTTTTCTCGATCTGGCGCACGGCATTATTGATTACCGTCAGCGTCCGAAGTCCCAGGAAATCCATTTTTAACAGTCCCAGCTCCTCCAACGTAGTCATGGTAAACTGTGTGGTAATGGTACCGTCCGCCGCCCGGCTCAGGGGAACATACTCATCCACAGAGGTACGGCTGATCACCACGCCTGCCGCATGCATGGAGGTATGCCTGGGAAGTCCTTCCAGACGCTTTGACATATCAATGAGATATTTTACCTGGTCATCCTTGTTATAGGCATTGCGAAGGTCCGGACTTTCCTTTAAGGCACGGTCCAGGGTCATCCCAAGATCATTCGGCACCATCTTGGCGATGGCATCACACTGGGCGTAAGGGTAATCCAGCACACGTCCCACATCCCGAATCACACCCTTGGCCGCCAGCGTACCGAAGGTAACGATCTGCACCACCTGATCCTTTCCGTACTTGCGGACCACGTAGTCGATCACCTCCTGCCGCCGTTCGAAGCAAAAGTCGATATCAATATCCGGCATGGATACACGCTCCGGATTCAAAAACCGCTCAAACAGCAGATCATACCGGATGGGATCAATATTGGTGATTTCCAGACAGTAAGACACGATGCTTCCTGCCGCCGAACCTCTTCCCGGCCCTACCGGAATGCCCTGTGATCTGGCAAAATGAATAAAATCCCACACAATCAGGAAATAATCCACATATCCCATCTTATGGATGACTCCAAGCTCATAATCCAGCCGCTCCCGCAAGGTCCCGTTATCGTCCGGATACCGCCGTGCCAGTCCCTGGCTGCACAGCTTATTTAAATAGCTCCAGGATGTCTCCCCCTCCGGCACCTCAAACTTCGGCAGCTTAGTCACACCGAACTCGATCTCTACATTGCACCGCTTGGCGATTTTTGCTGTATTATCCAGGGCTTCCTGAGCATAGGAAAACAGGCTGCGCATCTCCTCCTCGGACTTTAAATAGTACTGGCCGCCCTCATAACGCATCCGGTTCTCATCGGAAACCTTCTTTCCCGTCTGGATGCAAAGCAGAATATCGTGAGCATTAGCATCCTCTGCATAAATATAATGAACGTCATTGGTAGCCACCAGGTCAATGGAAAGCTCTCTGCTCATCCGCATCAGCCCTTGATTTACCGACTTCTGGGCGGGGATCCCATGGTCCTGCAGCTCCAGAAAGAAATTTCCCTTGCCGAAGATGGATTCATAATGGAGAGCCGACTTTTTCGCTTCTTCATAAAGCCCTCTCTCCAGATACCGCTGCACCTCGCCTGCCAGACATGCACTGAGGGCAATGATCCCCTCATGATACGTCTCCAGCAACTCATAATCTACCCTGGGTTTATAATAAAAGCCATCCACAAAGCCTTTGGAAACGATCTTCATCAGATTCTGATACCCCTGGTTATTCTCCGCCAGCAGAACCAGATGGTAATACCGATCCTCACCGCTTACGGTCTCCCGGTCAAACCTGGAGCCGGGAGCCACATATACCTCACAGCCAATGATCGGCTTCACTCCCGCGTCCCTGGCCGCCCGGTAAAAATCGATCACACCGTACATCACGCCATGATCCGTAATCGCAAGGCTGTCCATTCCCAGCTCCTTGGCACGGACCGCAATCTCCTTGATCTTGCTGGAACCGTCCAGAAGGCTGTATTCCGTATGGACATGTAAATGGGTAAATGCCATAGTTTGAATCCTCCGTAGTGTGTTTGCTTCTGTATTTTTGCTTTTTTATGTTGTATCAACTTGGCTTCGGGTTCGCCGTCATGCCGCTATGGTCCCCAGGAACACGCTCTCGCTCAGGTAAAAACGGAGCGGTACTAGGGTTCTAAAAGACAGAACCCAAGGACCGCCGTTTTTAATGGTTCCTGGGGTGTACAAAACCACACCCCCCACGGACCGCCTTTTTTTTGGGGTCGGGGGCCCCTTCGGGGCATGACGGCTGGGTATCGACAAGCTGAATACCCTTGTGATATATTTTCATTTAAAAAAATTATATCATTGCTTACTGATTGCAAATG
>JAUNOF010000145.1:2316-8699 GCA_030537215.1 Lachnospiraceae bacterium | reverse complement strand
ATTCTCACATGAAACAGTTGTGTCACAGAAAAAACTGTGCTAAACTAGGGAATAAATTGGTTATCAATCAGGAGGATAAACATATGAGTACCAAACGTTCTATTGAAACTACCTGTATCCAGGGAGGATGGCAGCCGGAGAACGGCGGCCCCAGACAGCTTCCCATTTATCAGAGTACTACTTTTAAATATGCCACCAGCGATTCCATGGGCAAGCTGTTTGATCTGGAAGCAGAAGGATATTTCTACACCCGTCTTCAGAACCCTACCAACGATGCAGTGGCGGCAAAGATCTGTGAGATGGAAGGCGGCGCAGCGGCTATGCTGACCTCTTCCGGTCAGGCTGCAACCTTCTTTTCTATTATTAATATCTGTTCCGCAGGGGATCATGTGGTAAGCTCTGCTACCATTTACGGCGGTTCTTCCAACTTGCTGACGGTTACCTTAAAGCGGTTCGGCATTGAAACCACGCTGGTAGATCCGGATCTGCCGGAGGAGGAGCTGGCCAAGGCATTCCAGCCCAATACAAAGTGTGTCTTCGCGGAAACCATTGCCAATCCGGCGCTGGTTGTGCTGGATATTGAGAAGTTTGCCCGCCTGGCCCATGCCCATGGGGTGCCGCTGATCATTGATAATACCTTTGCAACTCCCATCAACTGCCGTCCCTTTGAGTGGGGAGCTGATATCGTGACCCACAGCACCACAAAATATATGGATGGACATGGCATGACGGTAGGCGGCTGTATTGTGGACAGCGGAAACTTTGACTGGGAGGCTCATGCAGATAAATTCCCGGGACTGACTACACCAGATGATTCTTATCATGGTATTATTTATACCCAGCGTTTTGGAAAGGGCGCGTTTATCACCAAGGCAACGGCTCAGTTGATGCGGGATCTGGGAGCGATTCAGTCGCCACAGAATGCATTTTTGTTAAATAATGGTCTGGAAAGCCTTCATCTTCGGATGCCCAGACATTGTGAAAACGCCCGGAAGGTGGCGCAGTATTTACAGAGCCGTGAGGATGTGGCCTGGGTGAAGTATCCGGGACTTCCTGGTGATCAATATTATGAACTGGCGCAGAAATATATGCCTAATGGAACCTGCGGCGTGATCTCCTTCGGCTTAAAAGGCGGAAGAGCTGCCGCCGGTGCGTTTATGGACAAGCTGAAGCTGGCCTCCATCGCCACTCATGTGGCAGATGCCAGAACCTGTGTCCTGCATCCGGCCAGCCATACTCACAGACAGTTAAGCGATGAGCAGCTGGTGGAGGCAGGCGTTGATCCGTCCATGATCCGTTTCAGCGTGGGCATTGAAAATGCGGATGATATCATCGAGGATATCCGTCAGGCTTTGGAGGATTAAGCATTGTAACTGTTCAGTACTGTCACAGTTACGAATCATTACAATATACAAAAGGGAACCGTGATTACATGAAAAAAATGAAGGGCCTTTTCCGGATTATCTTCGGAAGGACCGCCTTTGTGGTACTGTTCCTGCTGATTCAGATCGGCTTCCTGCTTTCCTGTGTTCGTTGGCTCAGCGGATATCTGGTGTATGTTTATGGAGGCATGATTGTATTAACCGTTCTGGTGGTGGTTCACATTCTGAATGAGAATGTGAACCCCAGCTTTAAGATCGCATGGATGGTTCCGGTGCTGGTGATCCCAGTATTCGGAACCCTTCTCTATCTTTTCGTGCAGATGCAGATCGGTACCAAAATCATAGCTGCCCGGTTAAAGGTTACCATAGAAGAAACCGAGCCGTATCTGAAGCAGGGGGAGACAGCGGCCGAAGCGCTGAGAAAGAAAAGTCAGGGAATGAAGAATCTGGCTCATTATGTGAAGGAGTACGGAGGGTTTCCTGTTTATCAGGGAACCTCTGTGGAGTATTTTCCGCTGGGAGATGATCTGTTTCCGGAGCTGAAGCGGCAGCTGTCCTTGGCCAGACACTTTATCTTTATGGAGTATTTTATTATCGAGCGGGGCGTTATGTGGGAAGAGATTCTGGAAATACTGGAACAGAAGGCAGCAGAAGGGGTGGAGGTCCGGGTGATGTATGACGGCATGTGCAGTATGGCGCTGCTTCCGTACCGGTATCCGAAGCTTCTGGAAAAGAAGGGAATCCAGTGCAAGATGTTTTCTCCGGTGAAACCTACCTTGTCCACCCACCAGAATAACCGGGATCACCGGAAGATCTGCGTGATCGACGGCCATACGGCCTTTACCGGAGGCGTAAATCTGGCAGATGAATATATCAATCAGAAGCTTCGATTCGGACACTGGAAGGATACGGCAGTTATGCTGCAGGGAGAAGCGGTCCGCAGCTTTACCATGATGTTCCTTCAGATGTGGAATATCACAGAGCGGAAAAGCGAGGAGTATAAGCAGTATCTGGGAGATTTCAGAGGGGACTGCCGGCAGAGGGCGGACGGTGGATTTGTGATGCCCTATGGGGACAGTCCGCTGGATAAGGAAAATATCGGCGAGCTGGTGTACATCGATATTTTAAATCAGGCAAAGGATTACGTTCACATTATGACGCCGTACCTGATCCTGGATCATGAGATGGTGACGGCCCTGACCTTTGCAGCGAAGCGGGGAGTGGAGACCATTATCATCATGCCCCATATACCGGATAAGAAGTATGCATACATGCTGGCCCGCTCCTATTACAGGGAGCTGATTGAGGCAGGCGTCCAGATCTATGAGTATATCCCAGGCTTTGTCCATGCAAAGTCCTTTGTCAGTGACGATGAGAAAGCGGTGGTAGGCACCATTAACCTGGATTTTCGAAGTTTGTATCTCCATTTTGAGTGCGGCGTTCTGATGTATCAGAATCCTGCCGTACAGGCTGTGGAGCGGGACTTTAAGGAAACTCTTGAGAAATGCTGCCGGATCACGCTGGAGGACTGCCGGCGCTATCCGTTCTTTAAATCCTTTGCCGGCCAGCTGATGCGGTTTGTTGCACCGCTGATGTAAACGGCTGCGCGGGAGAAACAGTTTGCGTAACTGTGAGGGGTACTGAACAGTTACTAGTTTGCAATCATTGGAGGAGAATATGACAGAAGGAGCATTGGTTCTGGAGGGCGGCTCTTTAAGAGGATTGTTTACCGCCGGTGTGTTAGATGTATTTATGGAAAGAGGAATTCAGTTTTCCTATGTGAATGGAGTTTCGGCAGGGTCGATGAATGCTTTAAGCTATATCAGCAATCAGCCGGGCCGGACGATGAAGGTAGATCTGGATTATGTTCACGATAAGCGTTTTATGAGCGTTGGAAATTTGATCAAAAAAAGGGAGATCTTCAGCTTTGAATTTCTGTTCGGCGAGGTCAGTGAAAAGCTGGTTCCCTTTGACTATGAGGCATTTCACGCCTCGCCGCAGGAATTTGAGGCGGTGGTGACACGCTGCAGGACAGGAAAACCGGAATATTATTCCAACCGAACCTGCAAGGATATCTTTACAGCTGTTCAGGCATCCAGCAGTATTCCCATCCTGTCTCATATGATTACCGTGGAAGGGAAAAAATATCTGGACGGAGGCGTGTCCATGCCCATTGCCTATCAGAGGGCTTTTGACAAGGGCTTTGATAAGGCAGTGGTGGTTCTGACCCGTCATAAGGGATTCCGAAAGAAGCCGGCAGACCGCTGGTCAAACAAGGCATATCACCGGTATTTTGCTCCGCTTCCTGAACTTTTAGAGGCCATCGAGGCGATTCCGGAGCGGTATAACCGGATGCAGGAGGAGATGGACCAACTGGAGGCTGCAGGAAAGCTATTTATCATTCGTCCGGATCAGCCGGTTGCCGTATCCAGATTTGAGCGGGATAAGATGAAGCTTCAGGAACTGTATGGAGATGGACGTCGTGTGGCGGAAAACCAGCTTCCGGCACTGTGCGCTTATTTGGGAATTCCAGTTCCGGAGGTGATCCCGGAGGTGGTGGAGCAGGAAAACCGGCTCATTGGGAAAATATAGAATGCATATCATATAAGGAAACAAAGCTGTTTGGCTGCCACGGTCAGGCGGCTTTGTTTCTTTTTGGCTTCTCTGAAAAATAGAGTTCACACTTTTTTCACAATTTCAGCTATAAATATTTTTCTGTGAACCGCAAATGAACACAAAATGAACACAAACCAATGGTAAAGTAAAAAAAGCAAAAAACACATTCAGAGAGGAGAATAAACGATGAATGCCAAGGGAATCGTTTCTTCGATGTTGATCATGACAACCGCAGCCGCGGCCTTCCCTATGGAAGCCATGGCTTCCAGTACATATGATTTAAGAAAACGGGTGATGGAGCTGACAGGGATTCTGAATCCTACAGACGGAAGCCGTTACGTCAGCCGGGGGGAGTTTGCCGCTATGCTGGTAAGGGCATCGGAGTATCGAAGCACAGTCAGCGAGCTATCCAGCGTTTCGGTGTTTGCCGATGTTCCGGTGGACAGTGAGTACGCGCCTCATATCCGGATCGCTGCCAGGCAAGGCTGGATGAAGGGGTATCTGGGCGGCCAGTTCCGGCCGGATGAGTATATCACCCTTCAAGATGCAGTTCGGGGAGTGCTTGCCCTGCTAGGCTATACCAATGAAGATTTTACCGGGGATCAGAATGGCAGCCGGATGGCAAAATATAACTTTCTGGAACTGAATGAAGAGCTGGGCGGCCTGCAGGCCAATGAGATCCTGACAGAGGATAACTGCCTGAACCTGCTTTATAATCTTCTGAAAACAGAGCCAAAGGGATCTCAGAATATCTACGGCTCCTTTATGGATCTGACCTTGAGTACAGACGGTGAGATCAATCCGCTGGAAATGCTGGACACCACGGTCAAGGGGCCGTATGTGGTGACTAAGAGCCGGACCATGTCTTCCCAGCTTCCCTTCAGTATGGATAAGGCAAGCTTTTATCTGGACGGCGAGCCCTGTACCAAGGCCAATATCAAGGCAGCCCAGGAGGAATATGGTTATGTGGTCATGTATTACAATTCCTCCTCAAAAACAGTCTGGGTCTACACAGAAGAAGGCAGCCAGAACACCGGCCAGACGGTACTGCGAGGGGAGATCACCAATATTTACTATAAATCATCGGATGTGATGACGCCCACAGCAGTTACGATCACCACAGATGACGGAGACTCCTATGAGTGCAGCCTGACCACTTCAGATCTGCAGTTTGCATTTTCCATCTACGGAACCGTAGAGGTGGGGGATGATGTGATCCTGGTGTGCAGCGGCTCGTCGGAAAATGAAGACGGTGATGTAACATACCGGGTGACGGACTTTATGGAAGATTAGCTGAATAGTTACAAATCAACAATGAATAACAGTGAGGATTATCATGGAAGAGCAGGTAAATCAGAATCCGGCCCAGAAGAAGGCGCCGTCAAAAAGTGATAAAAGGAAAAAGCGCAGACGTAAGAAGATCATAGCCTCCGTACTGGCTCTTGTGCTGGTCAGCGGCGGCGGAGTTTTTGCATATAGGAAGACCCAAGAGGCAAAACAGGCATCTGCTAAGGCCCAGGAGAATAAGACTGCAATGGTAGAAAAACGGGATATCACCTCGGAGCTGTCTTCCTCCGGAACCTTATCTCCGAAGGATACCTATGAGATCACATCTCTGGTAGAGGGTGAAGTGGTAGCTGCCGATTTCGAGGAGGGTGACCAGGTGGAAAAGGGACAGGTGCTGTATCAGATTGACGCCTCTTCCATGGAGTCGGAAATCCAGTCTGTGAACAATTCTCTCACCAGAGCCCAGAGCAGCTATGCAGATGCAGTGGCAGATTACAATGAGATCCAGGCAGAATTAAGCGGCAATACCTACAAGGCAACCAAGTCCGGCTACATCAAAAAGCTTTACATTGATGTAGGCGACAAGGTAGGATCCAATACCCAGATCTGCGATGTCTATGATGATCTTACCATGGAGATCCGTCTGCCCTTCCTGTCCGGAGAAGCGGCGATCATCGCTCCCGGCGCCGCCGCTCTTCTGACTTTGTCTGACACCGGCGAGCAGCTTACCGGCATCGTCACGTCTGTCAGTGCAAGGGATGAGGTGCTGGATGGCGGAACCTTGGTGCGGTACGTGACCATTGAGGCGGCCAATCCAGGGGGACTGACCACAGCGACTGCGGCGACAGCAGCAGTTGGAGATTGTCTTTGTACAGAGGAAGGATATTTTGAGGCAAAGATCGATACGGTGATGAGCGCCAGCATTGATTCCAGCGTAGAGGTGGAGGCGCTGCTGGTAAGCGAGGGCGCCTACATTACAAAAGGAACCCCTATCTTCCAGATGACTGGGAAATCAGCAGAAAAGATCCTGAAATCCTACAAGGATGCTGTGGATAAGGCAGAAGAGACTGTAGAAAGTGCACAGAATAAGGTGGAGTC
>JAUNOF010000145.1:0-2216 GCA_030537215.1 Lachnospiraceae bacterium | reverse complement strand
GGAGGCGGACGGCCATAAGATTCCCGGATTCAAACAGCTCTTTGGCCGCCAGCCAGACGGCAGAGCTTTCGCAGAAATAAGCCGGATCGTTCCGGCAGGAAAGAGAGAGGTTTTACGCCCTATGTCAGAATCAAATTCCATAACAGCACCCAATACAGACGGCAGAGAGCCCTTAATCGAATTGAGAGATATCTATAAGATCTACCAGATGGGAGATGAGGCGGTGCACGCCAACGACGGCGTGAGCCTTACCATCTACCGCGGAGAATTTGTGGCAATTGTGGGAAAGTCAGGAAGCGGAAAGTCCACATTGATGAATATTATCGGAGCGCTGGATGTCCCCACCTCCGGAGAGTATTACCTGGGAGGGGAGGATGTAAGCGACATGGAAGATGATGAGCTGGCAGAGATCCGAAATAAAATGATCGGATTTATTTTCCAGCAGTACAATCTGCTTCCTAAACTGAATCTGCTGGAAAATGTGGAGCTCCCCCTACTGTATGCCGGAGTGCCTGCCCAAGAGAGGAAGGAGCGGGCGCTTGCATCCCTAGAGCGGGTCGGGTTAAAGGAAAAATGGAAAAATATGCCTTCACAGCTTTCTGGCGGCCAGCAGCAGCGAGTTTCCATTGCCAGGGCGCTGGCCGGAAGCCCGTCCCTGATCCTGGCAGATGAGCCCACCGGAGCCCTGGACTCCAAGACCAGCCGGGAGGTACTGAACTTTTTAAAGAAGTTAAATGAAGAAGGAAATACCATCGTGATGATCACCCATGACAGCTCCATTGCATTGGAAGCGAAGCGGGTGGTGCGGGTTCACGACGGAAAGATCAATTTTGACGGAGATGTGAACGACTATGCTGCAATCCTTTAAATTAGCCATAAAAAGTATATGGAGCAATAAGATGCGCTCCTTCCTGACCATGCTGGGAATTATCATCGGCGTTGCGTCAGTTATCATCCTGGTGAGCCTGGTGAACGGCTATATGTCTTCTGTGGTGGAAAATTTTGCCAGTATGGGTGTCAATCAGATGAGTGTCCGTCTGACCAATCTTTCCTCCAGAGCAGTGAGCGTAGATGATATGTATGGATTTTATGAGGAGCATAGCGATCTGTTTGCACAGATGACGCCGAATGTAAGTCTGGGAGCCACCTTAAAGAACGGAAGCGATTCCCTCACCTCCACCTCGGTAGGAGGCTACAGCGAGGAATATCTGGATCTGAAGGGGTATGAGCTGGAAAGCGGCCGGAATATCCAGTATGCCGACATCATCTCCAGGAATAAGATCTGTGTTGTGGGATATTATGTGGCCCAGGAATTATTCGGAAGTGCGGAGAAGGCTTTGGAGGAAACCATCAAGGTCAATGGTTACGCCTTCAAGATTGTCGGCGTGGTGGAGCGCCAGGATGATGATGACTTAGAAGAAGGAGGAACAGACGATTTTCTCTGGATTCCCTACAGCGTAGCCGTTAAGATGGCCAGAAGTGCAGATATCAACAGCTACATCTTTGCCACAGCCGATGTAGATAACACCGACACCTGCAAGACCCTGCTGGAGGAATTCCTCTATGAAATTTACAAGGACGATGATCTCTACCGTGTTACAGCCAACAGTGAGATGCTGGATTCCTTAAATGAGCAGATTGCCATGATGTCTGCCATGCTGGGCGGCATTGCCGGGATTTCCCTGTTGGTGGCAGGTGTAGGTGTTATGAATATTATGCTGGTATCAGTAACGGAGCGAACCAGGGAGATTGGAATTCGGAAATCTCTGGGAGCAAAACGGGGAACCATCATGCAGCAGTTTGTGATTGAGGCTGCAGTCACCAGTTCCATCGGCGGCGTTATTGGAATTATCCTGGGAGCTGCGGTCACCCAGTTAGCCGGCGGCCTGATCGGGATCAATGCATCTCCAACCCCGGCTGCGGTGATCATTTCCTTCAGCGTATCGGTAGGGATCGGCCTGATCTTCGGCTACATGCCTGCCAGCCGGGCGGCAAAGCTGAATCCCATTGATGCCCTCAGAAGTGACTAATGCAGGCTTCCCATAAAATCCTGCTGTATAGAAACCATGTACGATTATGAAATTCATTCTTTGTACATGGTTTTTTTATGCTATAATAGCAATCGGGAAAATTTAACCTGCATACAATAATAAGACGAAAGGCAAGTCCAGCTAAGAAATGTCAATAGGTAAAATGAAAAATGTTAAAAAAGTTTT
>JAUNOF010000144.1 GCA_030537215.1 Lachnospiraceae bacterium | reverse complement strand
GCTGCGGTTATGGAAAAACAATAACAGTATAGCATGAATTTGACAATTCGGCTATGAACTTCTTGCAGCCTGTCTGATGATATTTTATAATATGATACCAGGGGCAAAAGGTCGGAAATCCGATGCAAGCTTGCTTGCAAGAGGATTTTTGACCTTGGGACCCGCCAAAAATAAGGAATGGATTTGTTGGGGGCAGGGGAATGAAACAGAAAATCCTTAGAATGGCCGCCGCTTTTATGGTGGTCCTGATGACAGTCGGGGGATGTCGGCGGTATGAACCGATTCCAGAGTCTGGCCAGATGATGGAATCTGGTGAGGGGAAGGAGGGCTCTGGGCTGGAACAAACCGGCGGGGAAGATGGTGCAGCCGAAGCTGCTGATGAAAAGACGGATGATCTGGCAGGGGCAGAGGCAAAGCTGAAAGGGATGGCAGCAGGAGACGGCAGCCAGGAGGGCTTGTTGGGGAAAAACAGCGGATCTGACGGAGAGGAAGACGAGGCGATCATGATCCAGACAGTACCGGAGCGGACGCCGGTTAAGGTGAAGGGAATCTATGTGTCAGCCTATATAGCCGGTACAGAAGCTAAGATGGATGAGATCATCCGCCGGATCGATGAGACAGAGCTGAATGCTGTTGTGATCGATGTGAAGGATGATAACGGCAGGATCACCTTTGAGATGGATGCGCCTGCTGTGCAGGAGATCGGCGCCTGTGTGAATTATATTCCGGATATGGCCGAACTGGCGGCGAAGCTGAAGGAGCACCATATTTATATGATTGCCAGAATTCCGGCATTCCGGGATCCCTACCTTGCAGATGCAAAGCCGGAATGGTGCTGTAAGCTGGCAGATGGAAGTGTTTTTCGGGACCGGAATCAGCTTGCATGGGTGAATCCCTACAAAAAAGAAGTGTGGGACTATTTGATCCAGATTGCTAAAAAAGCCGGAGAGGCAGGCTTTGATGAGATCCAATTTGACTATATCCGGTTCTGCACTGAAAAGGGAATGAACAAAGTAGTGTTTGATGAGGCAGACACGGAGGGGAGGTCCAGACAGGAGATCATTCTGGAATTTACCCAGTATGCCTATGAACAGCTGTCAGAGGAAGGGCTGTTTGTCTCGGCAGATGTGTTCGGCGCAGTGATCGGTGGCGGTGCGGATGCTGCGGCAGTAGGACAGGATTACCGGGAGATGGCAGGCCGCCTGGATTACATCTGTCCTATGATCTATCCGTCTCATTACGGAGATGGAAATTTTGGGATCGCCCATCCGGATACTCAGCCTTATGACACGATTCTGGGGGCGCTGACGGCTTCTAAGGAGGATCTGATGGTTCTGGAGGAAGAGGCTGAGGAAGGGAGAAGCCAAGCGACTGGCCTGCAGGAGCAGGAAGCCGGAAGGGCAGCAGGCCAGGCGGCAGCCATCGTAAGGCCCTGGCTTCAGGATTTTACAGCCAGCTATCTGAAGCATTATATTCACTACGGCCCGGAGCAGGTGCGGCAGCAGATCCAGGCGGTCTATGACGCCGGTTATGAAGAATGGATCCTGTGGAGCGCAGCCGTGAATTACCATTATGACGGGCTGCTGCCGGCGGAGAAAGATCTGGAAGAAGCACTGGAGGAGACAGAAGAAGGCTGGTAACGATTCCGTATACAGTTACGAAAACGGATGGCTTTCGCAGCGCCGGAGAAGCCTTACAGAGAAAGGACGAGGATATGGAGCAGAAAAAAGAAGACAGAATCCCGAAGCCGGGGGAATTTTACCGGCATTTTAAAAATAAATTATATCAGGTCGCAGCAGTTGCAGAGCATACGGAAACGGGAGAGCAGCTGGTGGTATATCAGGCCCTTTACGGGGACTATCGCGTTTATGCAAGGCCGGTCAGCATGTTTATCAGTGAAGTGGACCATGAAAAATATCCGGATGTGAAGCAGAAGTATCGCTTTCAGCGTGTCAGCTTTGAGTCGGACGTGCCGGAAGCCGAGCCTCAGATTAACCCCTGGCTGGAGCGTTTTCTGGATGCAGAAGGTTACGATAAGCAGCTTGAGGTGTTGAATCAGATGCGGGGAAAGGTGGGGCAGAAGGAACTGGACAGCATTTATCTGGTTCTGGATATCCAGCAGTCGGCCGGGGACGTAGACAGCCAGCTTCGTCAGATCATGAAGCATTTGGAAATGCGGAAGCGGTATGACGGAAGCCGGCTGCGTTAGAACAGGTACAGCTGAGAGGAGCGGATAAGGTGGAACTGGAAGAGGAAAAGAAGAAAGAGCATATAAAAGATGTACGTCGATCCCCTTTGGGAGCCTTTGATGTGGAGGCGGAGCTGAAAAAGCTTCCGGCTAAGCCGGGAGTTTATCTGATGCACGATGCAAGGGATGAGATTATCTATGTGGGGAAGGCGGTCAGTCTGAAAAACCGAGTGCGGCAGTATTTCCAGAGCAGCCGGAACAAGACAGCAAAGATTGAACAGATGGTGTCCCGGATCGCCCGGTTTGAATATATCATCACCGATTCGGAGCTGGAGGCGCTGGTACTGGAGTGCAACCTGATTAAGGAGCACCGTCCTAGATATAACACCATGCTGAAGGACGATAAGACCTATCCTTATATCAAGGCAACCGTTTATGAGGATTTTCCCCGCATCTTGTTTTCCAGGGAGATGAAGAAGGATAAAAGCAAATATTTCGGCCCTTACACCAGCGCAGGGGCGGTGAAGGATACTATTGATCTGATCCACAAGCTGTATCAGATCCGAACCTGCAGCCGGGCATTGCCTAAGGATATTGGGAAGGAACGGCCCTGCCTGAATTATCACATCAAGCAGTGTGCAGCGCCCTGCCAGGGCTATATCAGCCGGGAGGAATACTGGAGCAGCTTTCAAAAAGCACTGGATTTCCTGAATGGGAATTACAGCGGGCTGATGAAGGAACTGGAGGATAAAATGATGGCGGCTTCCGATGCCATGGATTTTGAGAAGGCCATTGAATACCGGGAGCTGTTATCCAGCGTAAAGCAGGTTGCCCAGAAGCAGAAGATCACCAGCTCCGGCCTGGAGGACCGGGATATCATTGCTATGGCAAAGGAGAATCAGGATGCAGTGGTCCAGGTATTCTTTGTCCGGGAGGGGCGGCTGATCGGAAGAGACCATTTTCATATCAATACAGCAGTGGCGGAGAATGAGAGCCAGATCCTTACCAGCTTTGTGAAGCAGTTTTATGCAGGAACGCCTTTTGTTCCCAGGGAACTTTTTGTTCAGTATCCTCTGGAGGAGGATGAGGTGATCCGTCAGTGGCTGACAGCCAAGCGGGGGCAGAAGGTCCGGATCATCAGCCCGAAGAAGGGGGAGAAGGAGCGGCTGGTGGAGCTGGCAGCCAAGAATGCAAGAATGGTTCTGGATCAGGATAAGGAGAAGATCAAGCGGGAGGAGCTGCGCACCATCGGCGCCATGAACCAGGTGGGAGAATGGCTGAATATAAGGGGCATCCGACGCATTGAAGCCTTTGATATCTCCAATATCAGCGGCTTTGAATCGGTAGGCTCCATGATCGTCTATGAGGATGGGAAGCCCAAGCGCAGCGATTACCGGAAATTCCGGATCAAGTCGGTGCAGGGGCCAAATGATTATGCCTCTATGGAGGAAGTATTGACCAGACGGTTTACCCACGGCCTGGAGGAAGAAGAAAAGCTGAAGGAGAAGGGCATGGATGTGTCCATTGGGAGCTTTACTCGGTTTCCGGACCTGATTATGATGGACGGCGGCCGGGGCCAGGTGAACATTGCCCTGGATGTGCTGAAGAAACTGGGACTTGCGATCCCGGTCTGCGGCATGGTGAAGGATGACAACCACAGAACCAGAGGACTTTATTTTCACAATGAGGAGATCCCCATTGACAAGCATTCGGAGGGCTTTCGGCTGATCACCCGGATTCAGGATGAGGCGCACCGGTTTGCGATCGAATATCACAGAAGCCTGCGCAGCAAAGCGCAGGTGCATTCCGTGCTGGATGAAATACCAGGCATCGGACCGGCCAGAAGAAAGGCTTTGATGAAGCAGTTTAAGAGTCAGGAGGCGATCCGGGAGGCTACGGTGGAGGAGCTGGAGCGCACACCACAGATGAATCGTCTGGCAGCACGGCAGGTCTATGATTTCTTTCACGGGAAAAAGGAATGACAATCTGGTTAAGTTGTGTTACTATAACAATAATGGCGGAGGCTCCTTTTCTTCTGAGGACAGCCGCTGGGAATAACAGAAAATGAGATTAAGGAGAAAAGAAGAACATGCATGGGGTAACAGTTTCAAGTTTGATAACAAAGATGAAATTAAGAAATGCAACTCCGGAGCTGGATACGGAGAAGACCGTTCTGACACATCCGGAGGTAAATCGTCCGGCACTGCAGCTGGCAGGATTTTTTGATCATTTTGATCATGAGAGGATCCAGATCGTAGGAACGGTGGAGCGGGCTTATGTTTCCACGTTGACTCAGGAGCGGAAGCTGGAGGTCTATGAGCGCCTTCTTTCCAGCAAGATCCCATGTCTGGTATACTGCCGGGGAATGGAGCCGGACGAGGATATCATGACTTTGGCCAACTATTATGATGTGCCGGTGCTGGTTTCCGAACAGAGCACATCTGATTTTATGGCAGAATCCATCCGCTGGCTGAAGGTACAGCTTGCTCCATGCATCAGCATTCACGGCGTGCTGGTGGATGTATTCGGTGAAGGCGTCCTGATCATGGGGGAGAGCGGCATCGGCAAGAGCGAGGCTGCTCTGGAGCTGATCAAGCGCGGCCATCGTCTGGTAACTGACGATGTGGTGGAGATCCGCAAGGTCAGCGATGAAACCCTGATCGGCAGCTCTCCGGATATCACAAAGCATTTTATCGAGCTTCGAGGCATCGGCATCATCGATGTGAAAACACTGTACGGTGTTGAGAGCGTGAAGAATACCCAGCAGATCGATATGGTGATCAAACTGGAGGATTGGGATAAGGACCGGGAATACGACCGTCTTGGTCTGGAGGACCAGTATACGGAATTTTTAGGCAATCAGGTGGTATGCCATTCCATTCCCATCCGGCCAGGACGGAATCTGGCGATTATTGTGGAATCGGCAGCAGTTAACTACCGCCAGAAGAAGATGGGCTACAATGCGGCTCAGGAGCTGTATAACCGTGTACAGGCAAACTTAAATAAGCGGTCAGACTAAGAGATCCAGGTACTATTTTTTGATTTGGGAAAGGGAAGCAATGAGCAGGCAATTATATGAGGCACTCTGCAGTGCAGTTCAGACTAAGGATAAGGTCAGGCAGGAAGAGCCGATGAAGAATCATACCACCTTTCGGATCGGAGGGCCTGCCAGATTTTTCGTATCGCCGGGAAACAGCAGAGAGCTTGCTGCTGTGCTTGCGGTATGCAGGGAGGCAGGCTGCGCCTGGTTTATCCTGGGAAATGGCAGCAACCTGCTGGTCAGCGACAGCGGCTTTGACGGTGTGGTGATCCAGATCGGAAAGGGCTTTGATCAGATTCGCGTTCAGGGCAGTCAGGTATATGCAGGAGCAGGAGCGCTGCTTTCTCAGATTGCCAGAAGGGCAGCGGAGGCGGAGCTTACCGGGCTGGAGTTTGCTGCAGGGATTCCAGGGACCCTGGGCGGAGCTGCGGTGATGAATGCAGGCGCCTACGGCTCTGAGATGAAGGATGTGCTGTCTTTTGTCCGGGTGCTGACGGAGGATGGCGAAGAAGCGGATATCCCGGCACAGGAGCTGGAGCTGGGATACCGCACCAGCTGCATCCCGAAACGAGGCTATGTGGCGCTGGGAGCACAGTTTGACCTGCAGCCTGGCAGCCGGGAGGCGATTTTTGCCAGAATGGAAGAGCTTGCCGCCGCCAGAAGGAGCAAGCAGCCTCTGGAGTATCCCAGTGCAGGAAGCACCTTCAAAAGACCGCAAGGGTACTTTGCCGGAAAGCTGATCCAGGATGCAGGCCTGAAAGGTTTTCAGGTAGGCGGCGCCCAGGTATCAGAAAAGCACAGCGGCTTCGTCATCAACCGGGGCGGCGCTGCGGCATCCGATGTGATGGAGCTTTGCCGTCAGGTGTCGGAAACGGTGAAGGAACAGTTCGGCGTAGAGCTGGAGATGGAAGTGAAGACCCTGGGGAAATTTGAATAGGGCAGACAGGCTGAGGCGGGCATTGACCGAAGCTGTATTAAAATCAGCAGCAAAAGAGAAGACCGGAGGAGAAGAACATGAAGCTGGTGATCGTAACAGGCATGTCAGGCGCGGGAAAGACACAGGCCTTAAAGATGCTGGAGGATATGGGATACTACTGTGTGGATAACCTTCCCATTCTTCTGGTGGATAAATTTACAGAATTAAGCTTAAAAAGCACGGGTAATATTCAGAAGGTGGCTCTGGGAGTGGATATCCGCAGCGGCGAAGATCTGCCGCGGCTGAAAGACGTGCTGGAGGACTGGAGCCAGAGCAGCTTTTCTTATCAGGTGCTGTTTCTGGATGCCAGCGATGCTGTCCTGATCAAGCGCTATAAGGAAACCAGGCGGATGCATCCTCTGGCCGGCGCTGGGCGGATCGAGAAGGGAATCGAGGCAGAGAGGGAGAAGCTTGCCTTTTTAAAGCAGTGGGCAGATTATATTATTGATACCAGCCATCTGCTGACCCGGGAACTGCGCCAGGAGCTGGAAAAAATTTTTGTAGATGATCAGGAGTATAAGAATCTGTACATAACCGTTTTGTCTTTCGGTTTTAAGTACGGGATTCCTTCGGATGCTGATCTGGTATTTGATGTCCGTTTCCTGCCCAATCCCTACTATGTGGAGGAACTGCGGGCAAAAACCGGGGAGGAGAAGGAGATCCAGGACTATGTCAAGCAGGGCGGTACGGCAGATCAGTTTTTAGATAAGTTGTTTGATATGCTGGGATTTTTAATTCCCAACTATATTCTGGAGGGAAAGAACCAGCTGGTCATCGGCGTTGGCTGTACCGGAGGAAAGCATCGTTCCGTCACTATCGCCAGGGCGCTTTATAACCGGCTGGCAACTCATTCCGAATACGGAGTGAAGCTTTTTCACCGTGATATTGACAATGACAGGAAGTAACCGTAAGGGTAAACGTGAGGGTACTGAACCGTTACCCTTACGGCATGGAAATCACTGCGCGGGAGAAGAAAGGGACGGTAGCTGTGTCATATGCGTCTAAGGTAAAGGATGAATTGTCAAGGCAGGTGCCTGGGGCAAGACATTGTCAGATTGCAGAAACTGCCGCGATCATCAGCCTGTGCGGACGGGTTTCTATCTCCGCAGATGATCGCTTTTCCATAAAAATCCACACAGAAAGTGTGGCAGTTGCAAGAAAGTACTTTACATTATTGCGAAAAACATTTAATATAGTAGCGGACGTTTCAATTCGGAGGAACTCATACTTAAAGAAAAGCAGGACCTATTCCGTTGTTGTGGGAAGACATGAGGATGCAGTCCGCATTCTGATGGCGGCGAAGCTGATTGGAGAGGATGGGGAAATCGGAGAGAACCTGTCACCCATGAAAAATGTGGTAGTGAAGCAGGCATGCTGCCGTCGGGCCTTTATCCGCGGCGCCTTCCTTGCATCCGGTTCCATCAGCGACCCGGAGAAATCCTATCATTTTGAGATCACCTGTGCATCGGAGGAGAAGGCCTGCCAGCTTCAGGAGATTATCAGAACATTTGGACTGGATGCCAGGATCATAGTCCGGAAGAAATATTTTGTGGTTTATATGAAAGAAGGCAGCCAGATCGTAGACATTTTAAATGTGATGGAGGCTCCTGTATCACTGATGGATCTGGAAAATATCCGGATTATCAAGGAGATGCGGGGCCAGGTAAACCGTCAGGTGAACTGCGAGACGGCCAACATTAACAAAACTGTATCCGCTGCGGTGAAACAGTTAAATGATATTGTATATATCCGCGATACCATAGGACTTTCTAAGCTGCCGGAAAATCTGGAGGAAATGGCCAGAGTGCGGCTGGGCAGGCCGGAGGCAAGCTTGAAGGAACTGGGAGAGGCGCTGGACCCGCCGGTAGGGAAATCTGGTGTGAATCACCGGCTCAGGAAGCTGAGTGCCATAGCAGAATCCCTGCGGGAAAAGAATGCCGCAGGATTGGTTACGAAGACGGAAGTGGGACCGTCCGGAAAAGAGGAGGATTATTATGATTAGAAAGACCGTTACCGTTGAACTCTCATCCGGTTTGGAAGCGAGACCGATCGCAATGCTTGTACAGGTGGCAAGCCAGTATGAAAGTAAAATTTATGTTGAATGCGATTCGAAACGGGTGAACGCGAAGAGTATTATGGGAATGATGACATTAGGATTGGCTGCCGGAGAGGAGCTGATCATTACCGCTGATGGAAATGATGAGCAGCAGGCGATTTCTGATATTGAAAAATATTTAAAGAGCAATTAATGAACTAGTTCTGGACTGGATTTGTAAAAAACACGCGCAAGCGTGTTTTTTTGTGGTATACTTTAAGAAGGGCTTTTTCTTATTGAATCAACCTGGCCTCCGGGTACGCATCCAGCCGGGCATCATTCCCACGGAAACGCGCTCTCGCTCAGGTAAAAACGGAGCGGTACTAGGGCGTGTGAAAGACCCCGCCCAAGGACCGCCGTTTTTAATGGTTCCCGTGGAAACAATGCCCGGCTGGATGCTTGGAGTTGGAAAGCAGAAATGTATAT
>JAUNOF010000143.1:7353-8769 GCA_030537215.1 Lachnospiraceae bacterium | reverse complement strand
AACCAAAGTGTACTTTAGTTGACAGTTCCTGATTTTTTACAAAGGAAATGGTTTAACATAATCCGTGACCATGGAGGGATCCAAATTGACCAGACATTCATATCCTCAATTTTATGCAAAGTTATTGGGAAGCTTTTCCTTAAATTTTAACGGACGGGAAATTCCAGTTGATGTAAAGCTTCAGAATCAATATATGCAGATATTTCTGATGATGATCAAGGCAGGAAGCAAAGGAATCCGGAGAGAAAAAATGATAGAGATCTTTCCATGTGATCATGGCAGCCGGAAACGGCAGTTAAGTAATTTTCGCCAGCAGCTCTATCTCCTGAGAAAAGTGATCCGCCAGATGGATCTCCCGGAGGGGGAATATATTGTCTGCAAGGATGAGAAGTTTTATTTTACCTGTGATTACAAGATTGAGACGGATACCGGGCAATTGGACCGCCTGATCCGGCAGATTCAGTCCTGGTCTTATGGAAAAGAAGAAAAGTATTGGGAACTGATTGGAAAATTTTGCAGCAGCTACACGGGAGAATTCCTCCCTATGCTCAGCGGTGAGGAATGGGTAGCTGCAGAAGGCGCATATTATCAGAAGTGGTATTTTGAATATTTAAAGCAGCTGTGTGACCGGCTGAAGCAGCAGGGTGATTATGAAAAAAGGCTGGAACTTTGCACGGAGGCCAGCCAGATACATCCTTATGATGAATGGCAGGCAGTTCAGATCGACTGCCTTATGGCGATGAATCGTTATAAGGAGGCCATGAAGGTTTATGAAAATGCAGCCCACATTTTCTATGAGGATCTGGGACTGAATGCCTTGGATCAGATCATGGGAAAATATCGGGATGTAAATGGGCGGTTCTGCTATGAGGCAGGAGCGCTGGCTGCGATGCAGGATGCACTGAGGGAGCCGGAAAACGTGAAAGGAGCTTACTTCTGCGGCTATCCTGGTTTCCTGGATATTTATCATGTTGTTTCTCGAATTGGCGAACGGACAGAACTGGAAAGCCTTTTGATGGTCTGCACTATGAGTATGCCGGAGACTGCTTTTGAATCAGAGACTTCTCAGGAATCATGGCACCGTCTGTCACCGGAAATGGAGCGGCTTGGTCAGGTTATTCAAAACAGTATTCGGAAAGAAGATGTATATACCCGTTACAGCGCAAACCAGTTTTTGATTTTGCTGATCGGAGCCGGGGAGCAGGACGGAGATAGGATTGCCGCCAGACTGGAATACAATTGGACAAAGATCAACCAGAATGAAGAAATCAAGATTCACTGTTCTGCAGAAGCGGTAGAACAGCTGTCTCTGTGAAACAGCAGGCTGCATAAATGACAGTAGAGTTTTTGGACAGAGGAGAGTGAGCATGCAGAGAAAAGAAACATTCGTGATACATATTACCAGCCAGGAAAACA
>JAUNOF010000143.1:0-7253 GCA_030537215.1 Lachnospiraceae bacterium | reverse complement strand
CAGAATGGCAATCAGAGGGATCTGCGGAAGATAACGTCCTTAGAAGTCAACCTCTTCGTCATAATAGCAGGCCTTCAGAAGCTTTGCCATCTGCTCCGGGTTGATGCTTCTTGGATTGGAACCGGTGCAGGCATCGCCTACAGCCAGCTCTGCTACTTTTGGAAGCTTCTCCATAAACTCTGCTTCATCGATGATGCCGCCTTCATAATCCTTGATGCAGGTTGGGATATCCAGATTTGCGTTCATTGCCTGGATATGCTTGATCAGGCTTGCGGTCAGCTCCTCATCAGTGGTTCCCTCTAAGTGAAGGAAGCGTGCGATATCGGCATATCTCTTGGCAGCCTCAGGCTCCTTGGCATTGAATTTGATTACCTTCGGTAAGTACATTGCATTGGCACAACCGTGAACGATGTGGCCGCCAGAATATGCTGCTCCGGTCTTGTGAGCCATGGAATGAACGATTCCCAATAAAGCATTGGAGAATGCCATACCGGCCAGACACTGAGCGTTATGCATCTTAGCGCGGGCTTCCATGTCGCCGTTGTAAGATGGCACTAAATACTCGCTGATCATCTCAATTGCGTGGAGCGCCAGCGGGTCGGTGTAATCGCAGTGTAAGGTAGAAACGTAAGCCTCGATTGCGTGGGTCATAGCGTCCATACCGGTGTGTGCAGTCAGCTTCTTCGGCATGGTTTCTGCTAAGGATGGATCAACGATGGCAACATCTGGAGTGATGTTAAAGTCAGCTAACGGGTATTTGATTCCCTTGGAGTAATCGGTAATTACGGAGAAGGCAGTTACCTCTGTTGCAGTACCGGAGGTAGATGGGATTGCACAGAATTTTGCCTTGGTTCTTAAGGTTGGGAAGCTGAATGGGGTGATCAGGTCCTCAAATGTGGTTTCCGGATACTCATAAAATGCCCACATAGCCTTTGCAGCATCGATGGGAGAACCGCCGCCGATGGCTACGATCCAGTCAGGGCCGAACTCGGTCATGGCCTTTGCGCCCTTCATAACAGTCTCAACCGATGGATCTGGCTCAACACCTTCAAATAACTGAACCTCCATGCCGGCTTCCTTTAAGTAAGCAACTACTTTATCTAAAAATCCAAACCGCTTCATGGAGCCGCCGCCCACTACTACGATCGCTTTTTTACCAGTTAATGTCTTTAATGCCTCCAGGGAATCCTTTCCATGATATAAATCTCTTGGCAATGTAAATCTCATAGTATGTACCTCCAATTGATGAATATTTATTTGTTATTTATTTAACGATTAAAGTATAGCATACTTCGCAAACGGTGGGTAGATACAAAAAAGGAATACCCACATGCCAAAATGGATATTCCTTCTGTGCGAATTGTATGGATTTGATCAAATGGTACTATGAAAACTGTGATTTTGATGACGCTATCTGTCAGATGCTACTCGGAAAGCTGTGAAACTATACGATGAAGGCACTGAATAAAGAGAGTGTCCTCTCTGGAAAAACGGTAGCCGTTCCGATAGATCAGCAGGTCTGAATACTGGTTTCCCGGGATGCTGCATGGACGCTGGACCAGATCCGTGGCGGTCAGGATATTGAGAGGAATGGGAGAGGTCCACATATAGGTGTCCGGGCAGGCCTTCAAAAGCTGGAACTGGCTGCCCCGCTCATAGACGGAAATGGTGCGCCTGCCGGAACCTGCTGGATTTTTTTCGCCGGAATCGTAGGTGAAGGAGGGGGAGTTCACATCTCCATGGATAATCTCTATGTAATCTTCCAGCATCAGATAATTTAATGTCTGCCCCTGGGCAGCGGATTGGGCCAGGGGATGGGCCTGGCTCATTAAGACCCTGAAGGAGAAGGACCACAGGTCTTCATAGGTAAGATTCTCCTCAGCCAGCATTTTTTTGTGGTAGGCTTCCGTCAGAGCCTGGGTGCGGATGATGCCTAAATCGCAGGCTTTCGCTGACACGGCAGTGATGGTTTCTCTGGTGTTGGTTTCCCGGTACTGAATATTCATAGGGATAGTTCGGGAAAGCTCCTTGATAAAGCAGGTAAAGGCACTGGCAATATAGGTGGCTCTTGGGACGGAGATGCGAAGCTGGTGGCAGGCGGTATTGCTGCTGCTGCACAGCGATTCGATTTGTTCCATCTGCACCAGAATGGATTTGGCATAGCGCAGGAATTCTTCTCCCTTTGGGGAGGGCGTCATGCCGCGGCTGGTGCGGTTGAAGATGGGACAGCCCAGATCCCGCTCCAGCTCACGGATAATCTTGCTTAAATGAGGCTGATTCATGTACAGGTTTTGGGCCGCCTTTGTGATGGAGCCGGTTTTTTCTACTTCAATGGCATATTTTAAATAGGAGAAGTTCATGGATGGGTACTCCTTTGCACAGCAGTTTAAATGGATGGTAAAATGGATGTTCTACAGGGTATTATAACGCAAATGAGAAAAAAGAGAAAGGTTCTGTGCTTGTAATTTTGGACGGGTATGATATGATGATGTTATTGTTCACAAATCGGGAGACAGTTGTGTTGGCTGGGGCCGCGCGGGACAGGGAGGCTCCATGTTCCTATACTGCCCTGCTGGAAAAAATAGGAATCACAGAAAGGAAATCATCTATGAGAAACGGAATTTATATAGGAATGCTTGCGGCGGTATTGGCTTTGGGAGGATGCGGAAAGGATGCAGCTCCCCTTCCGGAGTCGATTGCGGCTGTGATTCAGAAGGATCCGATCACGAAATCGGATTTTCTGCTGAATACGTTTGTGACCGTTACCATTTATGACAGCCAGGATGAGGCTTTACTGGAAGGGAGTATGGAGCTTTGCCAGGAGTATGAGGGGCTTCTGAGCAAGACCGTGGAAAGCAGCGAGATTTCTGCCATTAATAACCGGGGAGAAGGAACGGATCGGGTTGCGGTGTCGGATGCCACGGCGGAGCTGATTGCAGAGGGACTGGAATTTTCAAAGCTCTCAGACGGAGCATTTGATATTACCATTGAGCCGGTCAGCTCTCTGTGGGATTTTACCAGCGGCCAGGCGCTGATCCCAGATGAGGAGGAGCTGGCGAAGGCTGTGGAACAGGTGGATTACCGCAAGGTATCGGTGGATGGAAACCAGGTGGTGCTTGCTTCCCCAGGTACCCGAATTGAGCTGGGAGCCATCGCGAAGGGGTATATTGCTGACCGGATCAAGGAGTATCTGATGGGGGAGGGCGTGGAGAGCGCCATCATCAACCTGGGCGGAAATGTGCTCTGCATCGGAGAGAAGCCGGATGGCTCGGCGTTTAAAATCGGACTGCAGAAGCCCTTTAAGGACCGGAATGAAACGATTGCAGTGCTGAATATCCGGGATCAGTCTGTGGTGACTTCAGGAGTGTATGAGAGACATTTTGAGAAGGATGGGGTCAATTACCATCACATTTTAAATCCGGAGGATGGATATCCTTATGATAATGGACTGTTAAGCGTTACCATCGTGTCGCCCCAGTCAGTAGATGGAGATGGGCTGAGCACCACCTGCTTTTCTCTGGGATTGGAAAAAGGAATGGCGCTGGTGGATTCCATGTCGGAGGTTTACGGATATTTTATTACCGAGGATTATGAGGTGCACTATTCAGAAGGAGCAAAGGAGCTTCTGCAGGGAGCAAAGTAGATCCGTCAGGGAGCCGGCGCTCCACTTATGGCAGGGCAAAGTGACGAAATAGACCTGGCTGTGCTTTACTTTTTGACCGGTCTATACTACAATAGAGAAAGTTTGGTGGCTGGCTTTGATAGAAAGAAATTGCAGGGTCAAAGACGGCGGAGGAGAATATGGTTCAAAAGATTTGGGAAAAATGTGTGAATTACGAGACCATCAGCTACCTTGTATGCGGCGTTCTTACTACCCTGGCGGACTGGGGCGTGTTTAGTATACTGAATGAGCGCTGGCAGATGGATTACCGGATCTCTACGGCAGTGTCCTGGCTGGCGGCAGTTTTATTTGCCTATGTGGTCAATAAGCTGGTGGTATTTCGGAATTTCCGCTTTCAGCTTTCTTGTCTGTGGAAGGAATGGTGGACATTTTTTGCAGCCAGAGCAGTTTCTGGGATTCTGGTGATGCTTTTTATGATCCTGCTGGTGGATCTGCTTCACTGGGGAGCGTTTCAGGTTGGCGCGCTGCAGGCCGGACTGTATCTGGCGAAGGCAGTGGTTTCTGTGATCAATCTGGTGCTGAATTATCTGTTCAGCAAGCTGTGGATCTTTAAGAAATGAGGGGAAAGGCGTGGAAGGGCCGGATATTGAGAAGCTTTCTCAGGAATTGGAGGATGCGATTTTGCGGATGAATGAGAAATCGGGAAATGATTTACAGGATGGCCTGCGTTCAGCAAAGGACAGGCAGGCCAGATTACAGCCGGCAAAGGACAGACAGGCCAGATTGCGGTCAGAAAATCATGTGCAGGCCAGGCTGCAGTCAGGGGCAGAGGTGGAAGCTGCAGGCTGGATCAATGACAGGAAGCAGCGCCGGGAGAACAGCCTGATCAAGCCTTTGGATGGAGTTATTGCGTCCTTTCTGGTGCCGGTGCTGGTGATGATCATCATCTTTATCCAGAGAGGAATCTTTCCTTTTGGGGAGGAAAGCTTTCTGCGGACGGACATGTACCACCAATACGCGCCGTTTTTTTCGGAATTCCAGTATAAGCTGACTCATGGAGGCAGCCTGCTTTATAGCTGGGATGTGGGAATGGGCGTAAATTTTGCTGCGCTGTATGCCTATTATCTGGCCAGCCCCTTTAATTGGCTGCTGATCCTGTGTCCGAAGAAGCTGATTATTGAATTTATGACCTATATGATCGTGCTGAAGATCGGATTGTCCGGCCTGGCGATGAACGGTTATCTGAGAAAGCATTACCAGACGGAGCGCTTTGGGACGGCGTTCTTTGGGATCCTGTATGCCCTCTCCGGATATATGGCGGCCTATAGCTGGAATATTATGTGGCTGGATTGTATCTTTTTGTTCCCGGTTATTATGCTGGGGCTGGAGCGGCTGGTCCATGAGAAGCGATGGGGGCTTTACTGTATTTCTCTGGGATTTTCCATTCTTTCCAATTATTATATTTCCATTATGATCTGTATCTTCCTGGTGATCTATTTTGGTGCGCTGCTGATCCTGGAAGGAAAGAGAAGCTGGAAAGACACCATGTTTTGTGTGGGGCAGTTTAGTCTTGCGTCCCTGGGAGCCGGAGGTTTTGCCGGCTGCGTGCTGGTGCCGGAGGTACTGGCGCTGCAGAGTACGGCATCAGGCAGTTCCACCTTTCCCAAAACCTTCAGCTCCTATTTTTCCATCCTTGACATGATCGCACGCCATATTGGAAATGTAGAGGTGGAGATCGGGCTGGACCATTGGCCCAATATTTACTGCGGCGTGGCAGTGCTGATGTTTTTCCTGATGTATCTGGCCTGCCGGAGGATTTCGGTAAAGGAGAAGGCTGTGTACTGCAGTCTGCTGCTGTTTTTCTACTTAAGCTTTTCTGTCAATGTATTGAATTTCCTGTGGCATGGCTTCCACTATCCAAACAGTCTTCCTTGCCGGCAGTCCTTCATCTATATCCTGCTTTTGCTGAGTATGTGCTGCCATGGATACCTGCATTTGGATGATATTCCCTGGAAGCATATGGTTCTTGCCTTCTGGGGAGCGGTGGCTTTTGTGCTGATTGCAGAAAAGACTGTGACGGAATCTGCGTTTCATTTCATTGTATTTTATGCGGCGATTCTGTTTTTGGCTCTGTATGCCGGGCTTCTCTGGCTGTATCATCAGGGAAGGAACCGGAATGTGCTGGCGCTGCTTTCCCTGGGACTGGTTTCCTTGGAAGCAGCCATCAATATGACGGCCACCAGCGTGACGATCACCAGCCGCACCAGCTATGTGCGGGACAATGAGGATGTGCAGACATTAGTGAATGAGATGATTCCGCAGAATACCTTTTACCGGGTTGAAAAGATGACCAGAAAGACAAAAAATGACGGCGCCTGGATGAATTTCCCGTCGGTATCCTTGTTTTCCTCTGTGGCCAATGCGGATCTTTCCAAATTGTTCCGGCAGTTAGGCTGTGAAAGCTCCACCAATGCCTACAGCATTACTGGGAGCACGCCGTTAATCAATTCTCTGTTTTCTGTCCGGTACGGTCTATATTCGGAAATGCCCCATGGCTCTCCGCTGCTGAGCTATATGGGGGAATCAGGAAGCACCTATCTGTATGAGAATGCATACACCCTGCCCCTGGCTTTCCTTCTGCCATCAGAATTGGAATACCAGTTCCACCCGGAATCCGGCATTCCGGCTGAAGTGCAGAATCAGCTGACGGACCTTTTGGGATGCCGCCCGGCACTGATTGATGCCTGGGGTGATGTGAATGCCCAGACCTTCCATTTTACGCCGGAGCAGGATGGCGATTACTATGTCTATGTGATCAATAAAAATATAGAAGAAGTGACGGTTCATATGGCGGAGGACAGCGAAACCTTCGATCATGTGAACCGGGGATATTTCGTGGAACTTGGCTGGTGCCCGGCAGGGCAGGAGATCACGGTCACCTGTACCGGAGACGAGATCATGGATGCCAGGGCGTACCGTTTTGATGAAGATTCCCTGGGAGAGGTTTATGAGAAGCTGAAGGGCGGCGGCATGACCGTGACAAGGTGGCAGGACACTCGAATTGAAGGAATTGTCCAGGCCGATGAAGCCGGCCTGCTTTTCACCAGTATTCCTTATGATAAAGGGTGGAAGGTGCTGGTGGATGGGCAGGAGGTGGAAGGCCGGAAGGTAATGGATGCCTTTCTGGGCTTTGACCTGGCAGCCGGAAACCATCAGGTTTCCCTGGAATATACTCCGCCTGGATTGAAGGCGGGAGCAGCTATCAGCGTGATCAGTATTCTTTGCATCGGTCTGGCGTTCTTAGGAGGACGGCTTCACCGGCTAAGAGAAGATGATGACTATGAGACAGAAGAGGACTATGATGAGGAAGCTGGCAGAAGAACTTTTTATGAGGAAGAAGCCGATCAGCTGCAAAGCCGAGAACAGCTGCCGAGCCGGGAGCAGCTTCAGGACAGAGATCAGCCGCTGAGCCGAAAGGAATCGCAAGATTGGAAGGAACCGCAGAGCCAGGGGAGTCGGCCAGCCGCAAGGCCTTTGCTGGAGAATGAATGGCTGGGTGATGATTTTGAGATCGATGAGAGCTGGGAAAAATGGATTTCTGACTACGGCAAATAAATTAAGAAGAAAAAAT